>JBCBKE010000051.1:0-22055 GCA_038522375.1 Pseudomonadota bacterium | reverse complement strand
CAGGACGGGCAGGAGTTCGGGCATCGGCCACGTAAAGCCATCGCCCTCGGTCGTTCCGGCAAGCGCAGATCCGTCCTCCCAGACCAGCACAGGCGGCAGGCCCGCATCCCCGGGGTTTCGCCAGTATACGTGCCAACCCTCGTCAAGTTCGAGGTTCAGGCCCAGGTAGATGGTCTCTCCCACCACGGCGACCTCGCGTTCGGACACGAGATCAACCAGGGCATGGCCCGCATCGTAGGGGTCTGCTGCGGCTGGACGCGAGAGCGACGCCACAGCAAGCAGGACAAGGCAGACGGCAAGGCATTGGCGCAGCATGGGCATGGCGTCCTTTGTGGCTGTCCCGCTACGCATATGCGCCAAAGCTGAAGAAATGAAAGCCCCTCTCGGGATCGTGAGGGAGCGTGAACACGGCGCGCAACAAAAAGGCGGCCCATCCGAGAGCCGCCTTCCTGTTGCCGGTTCTTCGGCAGCGCTAGGCTGTTCCGGTCGCTTGTTGGGCGCGAATCGCTCGCTGGATCGTCCGGGGCCAGTTCAACAGTGAAATCAGGTGCGCATAGATCGCACCGATGGCACCATTATTCTTCAGCTCCATGTACGACTCGTTGCTGAGGGCGTTGAGCCGCTCTTCGGACACGGCCCAGTAATCGGCGATCTTCTGCTGCTCGCCAACGGCATTGCCCTCGGCATCGCGGGGCTGGAACGCCACGGTCTTCTGCTCGAACAGGTCAAACTTCGCGATGATCTGCGCAAACTCGACGGTGGCCCGGCGTTGACGCTCGAATTCCTTGCAGAACTCGATGGCTTCATTGGTGAAAGGGGAAGGCTCTCCATTATTGAAGAACGGAACCTCCGGGGTCTCCGAAACCATCGGTGCATACCGATCGATACAAAGCAGGAGGCGGTCAGACTGGTCATCGGACGCGAACACGAAGGGATAGCGCCGCACGAAAGCCGGCACATAGAAGTCCGGATCGGTCTGGCCGTCCGCCGTGACGTAAAGGTTCTGGCCCTGGCGGATGCCCATGACGGCCACCGGCGTACGGTCGTCGCCGACGAAAATCACGGGGTACGCGCTGGCGGCCATGCCAAACTCTGTCACGGTGACCGGAACGGCATGGGCCTCGCGCAGAAATCCGAAGGGTTGCTGGATCTGCGTGACGCCAAGCATTCCGTGGGCCTGGGCGGAAAGCGGCTCAGGCTGCTTGTAGAAAAGAACGTTACCACTGAGTTGCGCTGTCCCCGGATCCTGGGGCGCATTCGGGTTGTTGTCCACGGTGCTTTTCTCCTGACTTGAACGCGCGACCGGATAACCGATTAGTCATCGGCGAACAACAGCGGATATTCGTTACAGTTTTGTCGTAATTACGGCGGATGATGCCGGCCAACACGGGTTGATGAAAGGCGAGACCATGGCAGGTGAAGGATTTGGCGGCCCTGCCCAGACGCTCCGGCAGAACGGGTTGGGACCCATCGGCCGGCGCGAATTCATCGGGCTCTCGGCCTTGGGCAGTATCGGCCTGGCCACGGGGTGTACGGGCGAGGCCGACACGGCCGGCGGCCAGGACAGGTTGTCCCGCGAGATCCGCACCGCCCTCGACCAGATCGCCCAGCAGGCCGTCGAAACCGAGCCCGAAGCGGTCACCTGGCTCGGATTGGCCGGTCGCGGTGCCCCTGCCAGCGCGCTAGCCCGACTGTCTCCCCGCTCCCAGGCCGGGTTTGAACGCAGCCGTCTCGACCGGCTGGAGACCCTGAATACGCTTGCCAACCTGCCCGCTGCAGCGCCGCAATCGCGGTTGAGAACCCATCAGCTTGCGATCATGGGTGCCTTCGAACGCGCCGTCGCCATCCAGTCATTCGGCTTTGGACGCGTCTCCCTTTCGGCGTGTCGCCCCTATGTGATCGACCATCGCAGCGGCGCCTATCTCGATGGTCCCCGCCTCCTGCTGTCGCGCCACCCCATCACCAGCGTACCGGACGCCGACGCCTATCTCGAACGGCTGAACGCACTCCCCGAGACCATCCGGGATGAACAAAGACGGCTTGAAGCAGACGCCTATGCCGGCATTCTCCCGCCGCGACCAATCCTCAGCCGCATCGCCGCAACCGCCGCCGCCCTCGCCGACCTCTCCGTCGACCAGCATCCCCTGCTCCTTGACCTCGCCAACCGGACCGAAGCGCTCGATGGGCTCTCCGCCGAGGCCCGGCAGTCGATGTTGGTGGCAGCAACGCGAACCCTTGTCGGCCCGCTTCAGGCCGCCTATCGCGATCTTGCCGGATCAGCGGGGCGCCTGTTTGACCAGGCCTCCGACCTTCCCGGCGTGGGAACGTTCCCGATCGGCGGCGATTACTATGCCGCCCTGCTCAGCGCCGATCTCCGCCGTGGAGCGAACACGAACGACCTCCTGGCCGACATGGAGGTTCGCCTGCGAACGGCCACACGCCGGTTCAACGCAGCCCTTGATGCCCTCGGGCTCGCCAGCGGACCCATCGCAGATCGCCGCGCCGCCCTTGCCGCAGCCCACACCTCGGAGGCGTTGACCGCGACCGACCTGGCCCGCACCCTTGGCGAGGAAATGGAGGCACTTCGTCCCCGCCTGCGCCAGATCGTGGCCCGCCTGCCCGACGCCGACGCGGTCGTCACACTCTCGCCAGACGCCCTTTGGGCAGCCTATCCATCGGATGTGGTGTCCTATGAACCAGCTGCCGCAGACGGCAGTCTGTCGGGCACCTTGAGACTGCACCCCCGCTCGCCGGCGCTCAGCCTCCCCACCTTCCTGCCGCGCCTCCATCAACAGGGACTGCCCGGTCGTCATCTGGCCCGCGCACTCGCCATCGAGGATACGTCCCAACCTTTCCTGCGGTATTTCACCCATATCGAAGGCTTCAGCGACGCCTGGTCCGCCTACGGGCTGGACCTGGCTGCGGAACTGGCAAGGGACGACGATCCCGTAGGGGTCGCCTTCCGGCTGCAAGCCGGTCTCGACCTCGCGTCTGAAGCGATCCTCGACCTTGGAATCCACGGCCAGGGCTGGACAAGCGATGCCGCGCTCACCTTCCTGCGCGAGGGGTCGGGCCGGATCGACCGCGAGGCCATTGATGCGCTTTGGAGGATTTCCGTGGAGCCCGGACGCGCGATGGCCGCGATTTTCGGACGCAGCGTTTTCCAGGCCCTCAGGAGCCGCGCGAGCAGGGCCCTTGGAAACGATTTCGATCCCGCCGCCTTCCACTATACGCTCCTGTCCACCGGCCCCCGTCCCTTCCCCCAGGTGGAAGCCGAACTCGACGTTTGGGCCAACGCCCAGGTTGGTTGATGACGGCCCGCGAAAGACCGCCCCTGCCGCAGGGCTCGGTCATTCAATCCGCCGAATCCATGGCGGTGATGATCTGGGCGTACCCCCTGGCGAGCCGCCCCATGTTCGCAACGCTCATCCGTTCATTGGTCCCGTGAAAGCCCGAAAGGTCCTCAGGCGACATGACGGCCGGGAAAAACCGATAGACACTATCGGTGATGGCAGACGCATAGCGGGCGTCGGTCGCCCCCAGAACGAGGCCTGGCGCGACGGGCGCCCCATCGCTGGCGTCGGCCGCCACGGCGGCCAGGACCGCATAGGCGCGATTGTCCGTCGGCGAGACAGGCGATGCGCCTGGACCCCTGATACCGCTGGTGCCCATCTTGATCGAGAGGTCCGGGATCCCCGCAGTGACCCTTTTCACATGGGCCAGCACATCATCTTCGGTATCGTTTGGATGGATCCGGAAGTTCACCACCGCCGTTGCCCGCTGGGCCAGCACATTCTCCTTGGCTGACCCGATTAGCATCGTCGGCGCGGTCGTGGTCCTGATCATGGCGTTGGCAGACGGGATGCCGGCCATCTGGCCCTCAACGGTGCCCTGGAAGAGCCAGAGATTGGCAAACGCCATCCGGCTGATCAACGGCATGTCAGCGGCCGCCGCCTCGAACAACGTCGAGATCGGCGGACGGGCAAAGTCGGCGGGCATCTGGTTCTCATCGAGAGCAACCAGGGCGCGGGACAGGCGTACCGCAGCACTGTCACGCGGCGGGGTCGATGAGTGGCCCCCCTCAGCTGTGGCCGTGATCTCCACGGTCATGTAGCCCTTTTCCGCCACACCGATGAACGCCATCGGCTTTCCGGTGAGCGGCGAGGGATCGACGATCATGAACCCCTCGTCCAGCGCCATGACCGGCGAAACGCCCCGCGATTTCAGCAAGGCCACGCCCTTCTCGGCCCCCGATCCAGAGACCTCCTCATCGTGCCCGAACATGAAGTGAACGGTGCGCCGGGGCGCGAAGCCGGAGGCGGCCAGGGCGTCCGCGGCTTCCATGAGTGCCACCAGTGAGCCCTTGTCATCAATCGCCCCGCGCCCGTAGACATGGCCGTCGATGATGTCGCCGGAGAACGGCCCGCCGGTCCAGTCGCCTTCGGTCCCGATGTTCACGGGAACCACGTCCTGGTGCGCCATCAACAGCAGCGGGTCCAGGGCAGGGTCCGATCCCTCCCACGTGTAGAGCAGGGACAATGTATCTGCCACCAACTCCCTGGTCATTGCCCCATGGGCAGACGGATAAGTATCCTCCAGCCACGCGTGAAGATCGAGCCATGGCCCTTCCTGTCCGGGCCGTGGGTCGCCCGCTGCCACGGTAATCGTCTTGATGCGGATCGCTTCGCCCAGGCGAGCCGCGGCCCGTTCCGCGCTGATCGCAGGCACCTCCGGCAGATCGATGGCAGCGATGTCCGAGCTGCCGCCATAGCTCAGTGTCCTGATGACCACGATCACGGCCAGCAAAGCGACAATGCCAGCCGCACCGGCCAGCAGTTTTGCCAAGACGCCCATCATCGATCCTCCATTCCCTTGTTCCTGCAGTCTTGCGCCTCGCGCGCCGGATCAGCAAGGCGTCGCCGCGCCTTCGGTCACACGCACTCGCTGGGCCCGGTCTCCAAACGCCTCGAACAGGAACGCTTCGGTGCCCGTCAGCCACGCCTGGCCGCCGAGCGCCGAAAGCTCGTCAAAGAGCGCCGCTCGCCGGTCCGCATCCAGGTGCGCCGCCGCCTCGTCCAGCAACAGTAGCGGTGTGGGCCCATCCTGCTGCCCCCGAAGCGCCGACGCCGATGCCAGCACCAATCCGATCAGCAGCGCCTTCTGCTGCCCGGTCGAGGCTTCCCGCGCCGGCGCCCCGGTTGGTGCATGGATCACCATCAGATCGGTCCGGTGCGGCCCCTTCAGCGTCCGACCCGCCTTGATATCTGCGCCCCGCATCGACCGGTACGTCTCGACCAGCTGGGCCGCGAGCATCTCCGGCCCCGTGCCATCTGCCGCTGCCGCTTCGGTCTCCCCATCAAGCGCCAGCTCCGCCTTGGGAAACGCGCCCTCGGCCCGTCCGGCAATCGCCGTCTTCAGCCGCTCCAGAACAAAGGCGCGATTGAAGGCCATCTCGGCGCCGGCCTCGGCCATCCGCGCTTCAATGGCATCGGCCCAGCCGGGGTCCACCTGTCCGCGCTCGAGCAGCGCATTGCGTTCCCGCATCGCCTTCTCATAGCGCGCCGCCGCCGGCCCATGGCCGGGAATATGGGACATGACCTGGCGGTCGAAAAAGCGTCGGCGGTCGCCGGCCCCGCCGCGGAACACCCCATCCATGGCCGGGGTCAGCCAAACGATCCGGACCAGCGCAGCGAGGTCTGCGGCTGCCACGGTTTCACCGTCCATACGCACGATCCGCTTGGCCGCTGCCCCCTGCCGGTCCAGCCCGACCCCGATTTTCCGCTCACCGAGCTGTCCGGCAACAGCCCAGCCCACACCGGCGCCGTGCCGCGAGAGGTCACCGATCGCTGCCGACCGCAAGCCCCGCCCCGGCCCCAACTGCGTGATCGCTTCCAACAAATTGGTCTTTCCCGCCCCATTCGCCCCGAACAGGCAGACATGCCGGCCATCCAGGGGGAGGTCGAGGGACGCATAATTGCGAAACTCAGTGAGGCGCAGGCGGGTCAGGACGGACATGGTTCCGGAGGCTTATCGCATGGTTCTTGCAGCTCGCCATGCCGCTGTTCTGTGAAAACCGTTGATGCCAAAGGGCGCGGTTTCTACAGAAGGGGTGGGAGGATAGCATGCGGCGACCGGTTGAACCGGAGGCGATCGGCTTCGGTGATTTCATGCAGGCCTACAGGGTTCGCCCTGCCCATGTGCAGCGGGACTATGTCTGGTCGGGCCAACAGGTCAGCGAGTTGCTCGGCGACCTCTTCGGCTACCTGGACCGCAAGAACCAGGATATCGCCTCACCCGGCTACTTCATTGGCTCCTTCGTGGGCTACGCAGACATGGGTGGCGAGCTTCGCCTCTATGACGGGCTGCAACGCACGATCACCCTTACCCTGCTGATCGCCATTGTCCGGGACTTGCTCGGCGACGAACCCCTGGCCGATGCGCTGCACGATTGCATCTGCGACCCCCAAGGCGCGTTCAGGTTCGAGATCGGCGGCGAAGATGAAACCCTGATCCGCCATGTCCAGCCGCGGGGCGCCACCGCGCATTGGCCCCGGACCCAGAAGGTCTTCAACCGGTTTGTGGTCATCGAGGAAGCCCGCCGAACCATCCTGGAGACATTCTCCGCCCGGGGCATCCTTGATCGCGGCACCCTGAGTTATGACGGTCGCTCGATGCTCCGGGGCCTGGCGGCTGTTCTCACCACCGATCTCTACATCGTCCACCTGAATGCGGAGACCCGGGACATCGCCCTGCGCATGTTCGAGACGGTGAACATGCGTGGGGTCACCATGGATGATGTGGACCTGATCAAGACCCGGTTACCCGGGATCGCCGGCGATTCGGTGGAGGCCGAAGCCCTGATCGCCGGTTGGGACAGGCTGCGCGGGCGGGTACGATACGATTTCCGCGCTTTTGTCCTCACCGTCGATGTGATCTTCCGCAATCTCAGCGGCGAGCCGGAACCTGACCCGTTCCATGCCCTCACCGACTGGATGGCGGAAAAACGCGGGAACCATCCCCAGGTGCTGGGCGATTGGTTCAACACCCTCCTTCACTATGCCGATGCCTGGAACGACATCCATGCGGTCCAGCAACCTCGCTGGATGGGATCGCCGGGCCTGCAACCCTTGCGCCCCGTCTGGGTGATCGATTGGGTCGAGTGGAAGCCCTATGCCCTGATGCTGGTGCGAAAGTGGCAAAGGCGGCGCGCTCGGGCACGCGGCGGGGTGACCGCAGCCAATGACTGGCTCGCTGAACGCCTGTCCCATCTCCAGAAAGCCTGCATGGCGCTGGAAATTGCCCGGGACGAGCCAAAACGCCGCCGGGCCTATTTCTACGGGGCGCGCACCATGCTGGGGGCCGGCGACGCTGCAGCAATTCCGCTGCCGCCGATCCTGCCCCCGCGCCAACGCCGCATCCGCAACACGCTGTCAGGCCCGCTCGAAGACCGCACACTTCGGTTGAGACTGCTCACCTGGCTGGAGGCCATGGACGATCCATCTGCGATTCCCCAGCTCCTGAAAAATGGCGCCGACACGCCCACCGTCGAGCATATCCTGCCGCAAAACCCGCCACCTGGCTCTGATTGGTACAAGCGTTTTCCCGATACGGTGACCGTCCGCCGAAGCCGAAATCTCCTCGGCAATCTCGCCCTCATTCCGAGCGGTCTGAACACGACCCTCGACAACAAGTCCTATGCGGAGAAACAGGCCGTGATGGCCTCGTCCCTCGGGAGGCTGAAAGGATACGCGACGGCGGTCGGCGCCTTCAAGGAACCGGTCTGGGACCAGGCCGCCATCGACCGCCGAACCCAGGCCCTTGGCGAGGCCGTCTGGGCCGCGCTCGGGCTGGGCGGCGACCAGCCTCAATTCATCACCGATGCCGCAGCGGAGGCCGAAAAGGGCCTTGGGGACGAGGTATCCGATAGCGATGATGACGAGGATGCCCCCCTCACGACACCGGAACCCGGCCTATCCCTGGATGAAGACACACTCCTTGGCGACACTCCGGGCTGACGACAGCCAGGTCGTCGGGCCGCGCGCTTACTCGGCCCGTTGGGACTGCGCGATCATGGCTGTGGTGCTGCGACCGGGTTCAAGGTCGAGAAGTTTCACCACGCCGCCATTCCCTGTCACCACGTCGGCCCCGACCACGGTGTCGATCGTGTAGTCAGCGCCCTTGATCAACACATCGGGCAACAGCGTTTCGATCACCGTCAGCGGGGTATCGGCGTCGAAGACCACCACCGCATCGACCGCCCGCAAGGCCAGTAACAGCCCAGCCCGGTCATCAACGCCGTTTACCGGCCGTTCGGGTCCCTTCAGCCGCGTCACCGACCTGTCGCTGTTGAGGCCAACCACAAGGCGGTCGCACAGGGCTTTGGAGCGCTCGAGGATCGAGGCATGGCCATAGTGCAGGATATCGAAACACCCATTGGTAAAACCGACACTGAGCCCCTGGCGCTTCCACTCCGCCACAGTCTCCGCCGCCTCCTCAAGGAGGACAGGCGTCCGCATCCGGCTCGGAATGTCCCCCTTCCGGCGCAGGCTTTCGCGCAACTCCGCAGCCGTCACCTGGGCCGTGCCGCGCTTGCCCACCACGATCCCGGCCGCCGAATTGGCGAGGCGAGCGGCATCCTGGGGCGATAGCCCACGGGCCGTGGCCAGGGTGAAAGCCGCCACCACCGTATCGCCGGCGCCAGACACATCGAACACCTCGCGCGCTTCGGCTGGCACATGGATCGTCGCGTCAGCGCCAATATGGGAGAGCCCGTCTTCGCTGCGGGTGACCAGCATCGCGCCAATCCCATGGGCGTCGCACTGGGCGCGGGCCGCAGAAACGATTGCAGCATCCCCGCGCAAATCGTCGCCAGCGGCCAGTGACAATTCCTTGCGGTTGGGCGTGACCACATCCGCCCCCCTGTAGCGGGAAAAATCCCGCCCCTTCGGATCGACAATGACCGGCACGCCCTGCTCGGTGGCCAGGGCGATCAATTCCGATGCCAGCGGGCCCAGCAGCAGGCCCTTCGCATAGTCCGACAGGACGAGCGCGCTGGCGGTTCCAAGCGCTGAACGGACCGCTTCCAGAATGGCTTCGCGCTGCGCCGGGTTCGGGGTCGTGATGGTTTCCTCGTCCAGTCGCAGCACCTGCTGGCCGCCGCTCACGAAGCGCGTCTTCCTGATCGTGCGCGCAAGGGGGTCGGGCGGAAACGCCGTCTCTATCCCAAGACCGTCGCACAACCGCCGGACCCCTTGCCCTGCCGCATCATCCCCAATCCGGCCAATGAGGAGCGTCGCCGCACCAAGACTTGCGAGATTGGCCGCCACATTGCCGGCCCCGCCCAGCACGGACACCTCGCTGTCATGGCGCAGGACCGGAACCGGGGCTTCCGGAGATATTCGCTCGATATGGCCATGCTGGTAGCAGTCGAGCATGACATCGCCCACCACAATGACCCTTTCCCGCCCTGGGGGTTCAAAGAAACGGGTAAGGTCAGACATGGGGCCATCGCAGGTCGGCTAGTGGGACTTGGCAGCCTCCGCGACCAGGGCCCGGGCACCGTCTGCGGTGTCGGGATTGGTGAGCGCGTGAGCCAGCACGGCTTCGAAATAACCCAGCTTGGACCCGCAATCATAGTCCTTGCCCTCATACTCATAGGCAAAGAACGGCTGGGACTGCATCAGTGTGGCCATGGAATCGGTGAGTTGGATCTCTCCGCCGGCGCCCGCACCCTGCTTGGCCAGGAGGTCGAAAATCTCCGGCTGGAGAATGTAGCGGCCAGTGATCTTGAGGTTTGACGGGGCGTCCTCCCGGGCGGGCTTTTCCACCATGCCGGACATTTCGATCAGGCGGCCATTCTTCGATTTCGGCGCGATGACCCCGTACTTGGAGACCTCGTCCTCCGGCACGGCATCCACCGCGATGATATTACCGCCCACATCGTTGTAGGCGTCGACCATCTGGGCCGTGCAGCTCTTTCCCTCGGACTTCACGATCACGTCGGGCAGCAGAATGGCAAAAGGCTCATCGCCGATCACGTCCCGGGCGCACCAGATGGCGTGGCCGAGTCCGTAGGCGCCCTGTTGCCGGATAAAGCTCGTCGTGCCTTCTGGCATGTGCATCGCAGCCAGCTGGTCAAGGATCGCCTGCTTGTTCTTCTTCTTCAGCGCCTCTTCAAGCTCAAACGCCACGTCGAAATAGTCCTCGATCGCGCCCTTGTTCCGGCCCGTGACGAAAACGATGTGCTCGATCCCCGCATCGCGCGCTTCATCGACGACGTATTGCAGCGCTGGCCGGTCCACGATCGGCAGCAACTCCTTGGGA
Source organism: Pseudomonadota bacterium (assembly GCA_038522375.1). Taxonomy (GTDB): domain Bacteria; phylum Pseudomonadota; class Alphaproteobacteria; order Caulobacterales; family Hyphomonadaceae; genus UBA5336. Next base: position 11,732 of record JBCBKE010000051.1, on the reverse strand, counting down.
ATGGACTTGGTGGCCGGCAGCACGCGCGTGCCAAACCCAGCCACAGGCAGTACGGCTTTTCTGATCGACATGGAGACGGTCCCTCTGTGTTGGCCCCCCCGGATCGGGGGTTGGCGGAGCGATAGCGCACCCAGACGCACAAGACAGTGCATTGGTGACACCATCCTTAACACGCCCCTGCGGCATGGGGCGGCAGTTCCGCACCATAGCCCCGGTGCAGGTGTCATGATTTAACCCCCATGGTTGACAAGTCTGTGATGGTGCGCTGCAGCAACGGGCTGTGTCGCGCGTGAGCCCACCGGAAGGAAAACCCATGAAAATTGCTGTGCTTGGTGGAGATGGGTTCGTTGGCTGGCCAACAAGCCTGCACCTGTCAGACCTGGGCCATGAGGTTCACATCATCGACAATCTCAGCCGCCGCTGGATTGATGCCGAACTGGGCGTGCAGTCGCTGACCCCCATGGAGTCCATTCAGGAACGCCTGCGCACCTGGACAGCGGAGACGGGAAAAACGATCGGGTTCCAACTGATCGATGCCGCACAGGACTATGAGGTACTGAAGACCTGGCTCGCCGAGGAGCGCCCCGACGCGATCATCCATTTCGCCGAACAGCGGGCCGCGCCCTACTCGATGATCAGCGACCGGCACAAGAACTACACCGTCGACAACAATGTGAACGCCACCCACAACCTGCTCAACGCCATGGTCGAGGCCTGCCCCGATGCCCATCTCGTCCATCTCGGCACCATGGGGGTTTACGGTTACTCCACCGTCGGCGCCGCCATCCCCGAGGGCTACCTCACGGCCGGTATCGAGACCATGAGCGGCGAAACCAAGCCCCTCGAAATCCTCTACCCAGCCAACCCCGGCTCGATCTACCACATGACCAAGTGCCTTGATCAGCTCCTGTTCCAGTTCTACGCCAGGAATGACGGACTGAAGATCACCGATCTCCACCAGGGCATTGTCTGGGGCACCCACACCGATCTCACGCGCAAGCACGAAAAGCTGATCAACCGGTTCGATTATGACGGGGACTTCGGCACCGTGCTGAACCGGTTCCTGATCCAGGCCGCCATTGGCCACCCGCTCACCGTCCACGGGACGGGCGGACAGACCCGCGCCTTCATCCACATCCGCGATTCCGTACGCTGTATCGAAATCGCCCTCGCCAACGGCCCCACGGCCGGCGACCGGGTAAAGATATTCAACCAGATGACCGAAACCCACCGGGTCCGTGACCTGGCGGAGCTGATCTCGTCGATGACCGGGGTCGAGATCAACTACCAGACCAACCCCAGGAAGGAAGCCAAGGAAAACGAGCTCGTCGTGAAAAACGACCAGTTCCTGGCCCTTGGGCTCGAACCAACCACCCTGGAGCAGGGCCTCCTGGCCGAAATCGTCGAGGTGTCCAAGAAGTACACCCACCGCATCGACCGCTCCCGCGTGATCGCCAAATCCGCCTGGACAAAAGCCATCGCCGAGCAGCTCCAGGCCGAACGCTGACCGCTGTGGTTGCTTTCCGGGCCAGCCCGGGCCTTCGAACTGCCAGCTTGCGTCAGAACGCGCCAAACAGGCTGGCGACGACGAGGACTGCGACGAGCGCCAGCAGGGGTCCCACACAGGCCGTCGCCGCCGATGCGAAAGATCGGCGGCGAACCATTGGGCCGTTGATCGACCGATGCTATCCTTGGCCACTTTGAAAACATTGGTCGCTTGCAACGCTGCCAGATGATCGAACCGACTGGGACGAACCACATGGGCGGCTCCAGTCCACCGGGTGGGGGTTACGGATGCAAACGGACTATTTGATCATCGGTGCCGGCGCACAAGGGCTCATCTTCGCCGATGAACTGCTCACCCATTCGGACGCTGACATTGTCCTGGTCGACCGGCGCGACCGAGTGGGCGGGCATTGGAACGATGCCTACGGCTTCGTCAGGCTTCACCAGCCCTCGGCGTATTACGGCGTTGGTTCCAAGGCGCTCGGCCGTGACCAGATCGAAACGAAAGGATTGAACGAAGGGCTTTTCGAACAGGCAACGGGCCTTGAAGTGCTGAGCTATTTCGAGGACGTGTTTCGAAATCGCATGCTCGCCTCGGGCCGGGTCCGGTTTCTGCCGCTCCACGATTACGCTGGCGATTGGCAGAATGACCACCGACTGACATCACTGGCCAACGGCCAGGTGACCAACGTCGAGGTCAACCGGGCCATCGTCGATACTGGATGGTACGGCGTTCAAACTCCGGAAAGCCACGTCCCCAGCTTTTCGATCGAAAAGGGTACGCCCTTTACCACGCCAAAGCGGCTACCAACGGATCTGCCCGGCCATGGTCACGTGGCCATCCTTGGCGGCGGCAAGACCAGCATGGATGTGGTGATCTGGCTCATCGAGCGAGGCGTTTCACCGGACGCCATCACCTGGGTTCGCCCGCGCGATTCCTGGCTGACCAACCGCGAAGTCGCCCAGCCAGGCGATGCAGGATACCTGCGCATGGTGCAAAGTCAGGCCAACCGGATCGCCGCCAGCGTCGAGGCGACGAGCGTCGAAGACCTTTACGTCCAGATGGAGCGCCGCGACGAGCTGTTTCGGATCGATCCCGCCGAATTTCCAACCATGTTCCACGGCGCAACGATCTCCCGCGGCGAGCTCGACGTGCTTCGGAAGGTCAAGACAGTGATCGGCGGCCAAAGGGTAACGGCGCTTCGGTCGGGGCATATGGAAACGACCAAGGGCGAACACGCCGTCCCGATGGATACCCTGTTCGTCGATTGCACCGCCCGGGCCTTCAACTTCCAACCTCCCGCGCCCGTGTTCGACGGCAAGCGCATCACACCGAAAGTCATCCGCGATGGGTTGGTCTCCCTCAGCGCCGCGGCCATTGCGTACATTGAAGCGACCTATGACGATCAGGATCAGAAGAATCTGCTGACCGCACAGATTCCCTATGAGGAAGACCTCGTGACGCTGCCCAAACGCTATCTGACAGACATGACAAATCAGGGTCACTGGTCGACCGAAAAGGGTCTCAGGCGCTGGGCGCGCGCCCACCGGCTAACGGGATATGGCGGACCCGCAGACGGCGAGGCCGAAGCAAAACTGAAGGTGCTGGGCGAGCGAATGCGGCAGCAGCGCCCGGCGGCCATCAAGAACCTCGAACGCCTGATTTCCATGGGTAGCGCCCGACCCTGATCGCAGGTCCTCCCCTCAGGCCAGGCTGAAGGTGTTTACCTCATCGGTTGTGGTGGCGGTGACCCGGTGGCCGATCAGGTTTTCATCCCCCGACAGCACGTCCACAGCGGCCCCATCACCGACCGCGATGAAACGCTTGCCCTCGCCGGTGCGGCAGAAGGCAATGGCGCGGTCCGGGCCGGTCTTGCCATGGGTCACCGTATAGGTCTCCAGCGTGCCGCCCGTGGGTGCCTCCTCGAATTGGACCTGCTCAACCGGTTTCGCCCCCGGCGCCACCGGCACAAACACGGCCGGCCGGGTCGTCGAATAGATGGCCGCCGCCTCCTTCGTCATCCAGCCGCCATTGGCCAGCACCAGCCCCCGCGTGCCCGGCGCATCCCGCAACCGCTCCACCATGCTGGCGATGCCGTGCATCGAGTAGTTGTTCCCCGGGCCCCCGAAGAAGGGCAGCCCGCCCGTCACCGTCAGGGGCCGTGTTTCAGCGTCATGGTCGATCCCCAGGACCTGGCAGGCGCTCATCACGGCGCAGGGAAAGCATGAATAGAGATCGAACAGATCGATCGCGCCGGCGTCCAGTCCCGCCTGGTCCAGGGCACGGTTCAGCGCCACGTCCATCGCCCATGAGCCGTCCACCTTCGGACGTTCCGAGATCTGATCATCGCTCGCCTCGCCTGCCCCGTGGAGGTAAACGCGCCTGTCAGCGGAAATGCCCAGCTCATCGGCCTTCGCATCCGACATCACAAGGATCGCTGCGGCCTGGTTCACCGCATCCTGGGCCACGTGCCACTTCAGGAACGGATCCGCGATGGGACGGTTTTCCGCCGACGGTGTCGCCAACCAGTCCGCACTCCGTTCCGTGCCAAATTGCGCATACGGATTGTTCGCCGCCACCGCGCTGAATCCCGCAAACAAGCGGGACATTCGCGCCCGGTGAGCCGGCTTGTCATCGCCCAGCGCATGCGCCATCGCAGTCTGGAACAGGCCATAGAAATAGGCCGGCACCACCAGCCCGTGCTTGGCCTCCAGCCGCGTTAGCATCCTTGGTCCAAAGCCCCGGTCGTCGAACGGTCGCGGATCATCATCGGTCCAGTCGATCGTCACACCGCCGCGCCGCGCCGCTTTCGTGGCCCCGATCGCCTCGGCGCCGACCACAAGGGCGCACTGGCTGTGCCCCAGGTGGATCTTTGCGGCCATCTCGTTGACCAGCGCCTGGGGGCTTTGTCCGCCGGCAATCTCGTAGATCATGTCCGAAGGGTCCGCGCCGAGGGTCCGCGCCAGTGTCCCCGGCAGGTTCCCATTCACGCCGTTCGGCTGGGGCGCGCCGGGATAGCTGGTCTCATTGGTCCGCGCCATCGCAATCGTGTCGATCGCACCGGCCAGCCCGGCAACGCCCGCATCTGCCAGCGCCCGTTCGGCTGCGCCCGTGGCCAGCGATAGAGGAGAGGGCGCTGCACCGGCGCCATCGCCCGCTCTCCAATGGTCCACCACCTGGCCCACACCCACCAGCACCGGCATTTCCTGACTTGCCATTCTTTCCTCCAAAGCGCGCGTTTCGATCAGGTTTAGCAAACACAGCCGGCTTGGCGAGCCGGGACGTCGGGGAAGCAGGTGGTTGCGGCCGGCGCCTTCACAAGCCCCACCCCGCGGGCTAAGCCAGACCGAAATCATGACCGAAGAGGCCATTGCCCCCATGAAAGTTCTCGTCACGGGCATTGCCGGCTTCATCGGCTTCCACGTCGCCCAGGCCCTATCGGCCCGCGGCCACACCGTCACCGGCGTTGACAGCCTCACCCCCTATTACGGGATGGGATTGAAAAAGGCGCGGCTTTCGGCCCTCGACCCCGCCATAACCTTCCACGAAACCAGCGTGGCAGACCGCACCGCTTTCGGCGACCTCGTGGGCGACCAGTCGCCCGATGTCCTCGTCCACCTCGCCGCCCAGCCGGGGGTGAGGCACTCCATCGAACATCCGTTCGACTATGCCGAAGCCAATCTGATGGGCCACCTGTCGGTGCTGGAAGCCTGCCGGCACTCACAATCGATCACCCACCTGGTCTACGCCTCCTCCAGCTCCGTTTACGGCGAAAACAGTACCGCGCCCTTCTCGGAGGATGAGCCAGCGGTCGATCCTGTCTCGCTCTATGCTGCCACCAAGCGTGCCGACGAGCTGATGAGTTCGTCCTACGCCCACCTCTATGGGCTCAAACAGGTTGGACTGCGGTTCTTCACCGTGTATGGCCCGCTTGGGCGGCCGGACATGGCCTATTGGATGTTCACCCAGCGCATTTTCGACCACGAACCGATCCGGGTCTTCAACCAGGGCCAGATGCAACGGGACATGACCTATGTCGACGATGTCGTCGCCGGTGTCTGCGCCACCATCGAACGGGTGCCCACCTTCGCCGCCGATGAGCGATCCCATCGCATCTACAATGTCGGCAATTCCCGCCCTGAACGCCTCATGGACATGATCAGCACCCTGGAAACCCTTATCGGTCACCCGGCGGAAAAGATCATGGAACCCATGCAGCCAGGCGACGTCACCGAAACCTATGCGGACATCTCCAGGTTCCAGGCCGACTATGGCTACGCCCCCAAGACGCGGATGGAAGACGGACTGGCAGCCTTTGTGGACTGGTACAGGGACTGGCGCACCCGTGCCTGATGGACGAGGCGAAAGCGGGGAGGCGATTCTTGACGCCTTGATCCATTAGCGCCAAACCGCGGCCATGGCAGACGATCTCTTCGATACCCAGACCAGCGATATTCCCGTCGGCTATACCCCCCTGCCCTGGCACAGGGGCTTTGGGCGCATAGTTGGCCCGCTTTACGAAAAGACGGGCGATGACGGGTCCTACACCCGCGCGTTCCGGGTCGAGGAGCACCATGTGAACGGCATGTCAAACGCCCATGGGGGTATGCTGATGACCTTTGCCGACACGGCCTGGGGCCACGCTGTCAGCGCCCACGAAGACCAATGGTGGGTCACCGTCCGGCTGGTCTGTGATTTCCTGTCATCGGCGGCCCTGGGTGAATGGGTCGAAGCAAATGGCGAGATCATTGGGGTCGCCGACGGCTTGCATACCGTACGCGGACGGGTCTGGTGCGGCGATCGCACCCTGCTCACGGGAACGGGTACCTTCAAGGTGATCGCCCGCCGAGACTGATCGAGTATGCCCGCCCGTTGACCATCATTGTGCACGTGCGGCATCGAAGATGCATCGGTCTGCGCGGAAGAAAGTGGGGAACCAGACATGTCGATGGGCCTTGAGGAAAGAGCCACCAAAGCCGCCACGTGGATGGCGCAGTCCGCGTCGCTCTGGTCTCGCGCCGGCGTGCATCCGTCCGCCGGGTTCTGGGAAGAGTTGGACATGGCTGGTGCGCCCCTTGAGGCAGAGACTGCACGGGTCCGGGTCCAGGCGCGGCAAACCTTCTGTTTCGCACTGCTCCAGCGCCTGGCCGAGTCCAACCCCCAATTCGACGGCGACCGCGCCCGGGAACTCTGCCGCCATGGCCTCGATGCGCTGGTGACCCATTGCCGCCGGCCCGATGGCCTCTTTGGCCGCCGCATGGCCCATGCGGGCGGTCTGGTCGATGATACCGCCGACCTCTACGACAATGCCTTCACACTGCTTGCCTTTTCCGCGGCCGCCCAGGCTGGCCATACGGACGGCGCGGCCGAAGCCGGGAAGCTGTCAGCGCTCATCGATATCCATTTCGCCCGGCCCCAGGCCGATGACGGGTTCTTCGAAAAGCTCCCGACATCGGATGTTCGCCTGCAAAACCCCCATATGCACCTTTTCGAGGCGTCGCTCCTGCACGCCGCCGTTACCGAGAGCGCGGCATCGCTGTCCCGGGGCCGCACCATCGAACGTCTCATGGAAACGCGATTCCTGAACCAGCAAGGCGGCCTGCGAGAGATCTTCCGCCCCGGCTGGGGACCGATGGAGGGCGACCGGCTGGAGACTGGCCACCAATTCGAATGGGTGTGGTTGCTCCATCAGCATGCCAAACTGGAAGACCATGCGGTCACACCCGCCGCCGAAACGCTCTACAAAACCGCAAATGGCCTCACCGGCGATGGTGGCGCCGTCTTTCTGGAACATCACCTCTCCGGCTCCCTGAAAGACAGTACGCGCCGCTGCTGGAGTGTCACCGAAGCACTGAAAGCGCATCTGGCCCGGTTTGAAGCCGGCGAGCGGGAGGCCGCCCAGCGGGCCTGTGAAGCCTATGACCAGTTGCAAGACGTGTTTTTGCTGCCCGCCGCGGTGCCAGGCGGTTGGATCGACCGCCATGACGGCCTCGGAAATCCCCTGTCGCTGACCATGCCGGCCTCAACCGGTTACCATGTCTACCTGGCCATCGCCGAGCTGATGCGTGTGGCAGGCGCCGCGCACGATTGACGCCGCCGCGCGCGGCACCTAAGTCCTTGGCATGTTCGGTTCCGCACCCCTTTGCGCCCCCACAGGGGCTATCTGCGCGACGCGAACCCGGACGGGTGCGTAGTACGGCACCCTTCGGGCCCGGCCACCGGCCATCCGCGCACCCCTCAGACAGATGATCCGAAAGCCCCGAACGGCGTCAATCGCCTGTGGGCTTCTCCGCCATTTCCCGCTAATCACGCCAGCGAACCGACCAGACAAGCCCCTCCGCCGGCGCCCGAACCCCAAGAGTGATCGATGATCGAAGTCACCCTCCCCGACGGATCCAAACGCGACTACGAAGACGGCGCGAGTGCCCTCGACGTTGCAGAATCCATCTCCAAATCCCTCGCGAGGAAAGCCATTGCCGCCCGGGTCGATGGCGATCTCTGGGACCTCTCCCGCCCCTTCGAGGGCAACGCCTCCGTCGCCATCGTCACCGACAAGGACGAGGCCGACGCGCTCGAACTCATCCGCCACGACATGGCCCACGTGCTCGCCCAGGCGGTCCAGGAACTGTTCCCCGGCACGCAAGTCACCATCGGCCCCACGGTCGATGACGGGTTCTACTACGACTTCGCCCGGGACGAGCCCTTCTCCACCGACGATTTCGCGGCCATCGAGCAGAAGATGGCGGAGATCATCGACGCCGACCTGCCGGTGAACCGTGAGGTCTGGGACAAGGATGACGCCATTGCCCACTTCAAGTCCATCGGCGAGGACTTCAAGGCCCAGATCATCGACGATATCATCCCGCCCGGTGAAGCCATCACCCTCTATGGCAACGACCGGTGGAAAGACCTCTGCCGGGGTCCTCACCTGGTCTCCACCGGCAAGCTGCCCAAGGCGTTCAAGCTGATGAAACTTGCCGGTGCTTATTGGCGCGGCGACAGCAAGAACCAGCAGCTCCAACGCATCTACGGCACGGCCTGGCGCAATGAGAAAGAGCTCAAGGCCTACCTCACGCGCCTGGAAGAGGCTGAAAAACGCGACCATCGCAAGCTCGCCACCCAGCTCGACCTCTTCCATCTCGATGGGGAGGCCGCTGCCGGCTCTGTTTTCTGGCACCCCCGGGGCTACCAGGTCTGGCTCTTGGTTGAGGCCTACATCCGGCGGCGCCTTGCGAGCGAGGGCTACAACGAAATCAAGACGCCCCAGCTCATGGATTCGGGCCAGTGGGAAAAGTCCGGCCACTGGGGAAAGTTCCGCGAGAACATGTTTGTCGTCCCCGATTTCGTACCCGATGGCGAGGGCGATGTCGCCATCCCCGCCGACGCCAGGCTGATGGCCATCAAGCCCATGAACTGCCCCGCCCATGTGGAGGTGTTCAAGTCCGGCCAGAAATCCTACCGCGACCTGCCCCTGCGGCTGGCCGAGTTCGGCTGCTGCCACCGGAACGAGCCCCATGGCGCCCTGCACGGCATCATGCGCGTGCGCCAGTTCACCCAGGACGACGCCCACATCTTCTGCCGCGAAGACCAGATCGTGGACGAGTCGATCCGCTTCTGCCGCCTCCTGGAGAGCGTCTACACCGATTTCGGCTTCACCCAGATCGCCGTGAAGCTCTCCACCCGACCAGAGCTCCGCGCGGGCTCCGACGCGACATGGGACCGGGCCGAGGCCGGGCTGGAGGACGCCGTCAAGGCGGCCGGCCTGCCCTACGAGATCATGCCGGGCGAAGGCGCCTTCTACGGGCCAAAGCTGGAATTCCAGCTCACCGATGCCATTGGCCGCATATGGCAGTGCGGCACGCTGCAGCTCGACTATGTCCTGCCCGAACGGCTCGGCGCGGAATACATCGCCGAAGACGGGGCCAAGCACCGGCCCGTCATGCTCCACCGGGCCATCCTCGGCTCCATGGAACGGTTCATCGGTATCCTCATCGAGGAGTTCGCCGGCGCCTTCCCCCTCTGGCTCGCCCCCCGACAGGTCGTCGTCGCCACCATCACCGATGCCGCCCAGGATTATGCCGCTGAAGTGGTCGACACGCTCACCAGGGCCGGCCTCCGCGTCAGCCTGGATGGGCGCAACGAGACCATCAACTACAAGGTCCGCGAGCACTCCCACCAGAAGGTGCCAGTCATCGCCGTTGTCGGTGAGCGTGAAGCCGCCGAGCGGACGCTCGCCCTTCGCCGCTTCGGATCGAAAGGCCAGCAGGTCATCGCGCTCGATGAGGGAACCGCGATGCTTGCCCAGGAGGCCTGCGCCCCCGATCTCAAGGGCGGGACCGACCTGTAGAGAGGCTAAAAAAAGCGCCCTGCCGCAGGTCATGAACCGGGCGGCAGGGCGCGACTGGTCGTGATGTCTAAGAGCAAGTTCGGAGCAAACGGGCTGGTTTGCGAACGGATACTCGCGCAAGACCAGAGACGTAAAGCGTCGGCCTGGCGTTAAACGAAAGACCGACGCTTCACAGAGATCTAGCCTGCGCTGTAAGGCAGGGAGGAGTGGTGAAGATTGATCTTCAACGCACCCTCGTCATCAAGCATGTAGCCAAAGGTGTACTCGACCTTGGTTTCGCTGCCGTCGGGGCCCGTGAAGTAGTAGTTCCCCATGGCCATTGCCGAATCATCGTCGGTGTAGATGCCATTGTTCTCCCAGCGGACATTGGTCCAGCCAGAGATCGCGAAGCCGCCATCCTCTGTGCCTTCCCGGCCGATGAAGTACGAAAGCGCTTCGTCGAAGGTCTCGCGGAACTGGTCGTCGGCCGCAAGCGTCGGCTTGAACATCACCGCGCTGTCGCCATAGGCGTAGAGCGTGTTGATGTGCTCGGTTGCACGGGCTTCGAAATCGCCCTCGGCGGCATGAACACTGGAAATCGCAACGATCCCCTCGCCCCACTCGGTTTGCGCCGCAATGACGTCGGCTTCCGTGATGCCGGCAGATGCCGCATCGTCCGCATTGGCCACTGTGGCGCACGCCGCGAGCGTGATGGCACCGGCAATGGCGGCAATCGCTGTTGATGGGTTTTTCATTTTGCCCCTCCTTATTGGGCTTGGTTGATGGCCCCGATCCACTGAAGCGATCGGATCGGCGCCGGGTTAACGTCTAGATTAATGGATCAGCGTCCGGCGTGGTTTCTCCGGCGCCAGATCTGTGCACTTGCCAGCAGCAAGGCACCGCATGCGGTCAAGGCAATTTCCAGGTCATGGCGTGCGGGCACGACGGCGACCGCGATCAGCAAGGCAAGACCGATCACCGCCAGGACTGAAAAGCCGGAACGCTCTGGCAGGCCATAACGCTGCTGGGACTCCGACCACAGGGAGAGCGTAGCATCCGCCGCCGCCTGCACCTGCTCGCCATTCAGAATCGACCGAACTCGAGTCACATCCACCCCGTCACAAAGGATATGTTATTACACCAAATGGTAAGTGCCACGGGCTGCGCAAGAGTCCGTTTGGTTAAATCGATCGTCCGGTTGCGCCGGCCTGCCGGGAACAACCGACACGGGGTTTACACAGGCTCGGTTGTCTTCGGCTTGGAGATGCTGCGCGTCCGCGCCCTGGCCTTGGGCTTTGGCAGGATGCGAAACCGCGACTGGCACCAGGCGAAATCGACACCCACGTCCAGCAAGGCATCGGCCTTCCGGCACGGACAGGCAAATTCCAACACCGCAGCCACCACATAGGTTTCCCCGGCCACCAGTGGCACGGGCATGCCGGTCACATGGTTGGGCGCTGCGTTGACGCAGAGGACAAGATCACCGGGGCCGATAGCATCGCTCATGGGAACACGCCTCTACCACACACTACCGCAGCGGCCCACCGGTTCCGCACCTGAAATCGTGCTGTTTCGCAGAAGACGGCGCCCAATCCTATCCGACCCCACTGGGACCCCGATATCGTCAGTGCCATGACCCAGCCCAGTCCCAATGCCCTGGAAGAGAGCCCACTTGCCGGTGACGCTACGACAGCGGCGCTGTTCGCCCAACTTGTGGCACTGGTCAACGCACTTGCCCTGCTGATCGCGCCGGCCGGTTCAGGGAATGGCTGGGCCGGGCTTTCCCTCTGGCGCGAAATCCGCCGGGGCCTGCGGACCGCCGAAGGCCTGTTCCGCCGCTTGGCCCTCGTGCCTGCCATCGCCGCCACCGCCCACATGCCTGCCGGGAACCAGCGACCC
>JBCBKE010000050.1:0-22622 GCA_038522375.1 Pseudomonadota bacterium | reverse complement strand
TGAAAGTGTCACTTTCATGGGCCAGCCAGAGCTGCGCCTGCGGATCGGCCGACCTGAGTGGGCGTAGCCGCGCAAGGGCGGCGTCCGGATCACCGAGCATCAGGTCTGCCACAATGCGTGCGTCCATGGCGGCCTGGTCGGCCGGCGCAAGCGACAGGGCCTTGTCAGCCGCCGACGCTGCGCGTGCGCTGTCGCCGGCCTCTCGGGCAATCAGCGCAGCCAGGGTCCAGGCGTCTGTCTCATGCGTATCGCCCCGAAAGGCCTTGTCCCAGGCCATTTGCGCCCGCGCCGTGTCGCCCGTTTCGAGCACAAGCCTTATGGCGAGGGTGCGAAGTGCCGGTGGTGCCCGCTCAACCAAACGGTCGAAAGCAGACGTTTCGCCCTGCATCCAGTAGAGGTTGGCCAGCGTGCGGAGGGAATGAATTGACGGCGCTGCGCTGTGGGCCTCTGTCAGGTAGGGTTCTGCGCGCTCGAATGCGTTCAGTTCAAGGCAGGCCCGGCCCAGCATGTAGGCAACTGCCGGGGCATCGTGTTCGTTCAACAGTTCCTGAAAGAGGTCAGCGGCCGCCTCGACCTGCCCACTTTCCAGCAGAGCCGTGCCGAGGCCGTATCGTGCGGCGCGGCTGGTTGGCGCCGACGCCAGAACGTTGCGCCAGGCGTCGGCGGCCGGGCCCCATGCGTTTCGGGCAGCCTGGACCTTAGCCAGTCCGATCCCTGCCGCCACCAGGTTGGGCCTTGCCGAGAGCGCAGCACGGAACCATCGCTCGGCCGCGGCCATGTCGCCGCGCTCCAGCTCGAAATGACCACGATTGTTCGCAATATCTGCATCGGTGGGCGCCAGCCGGCTGGCCTTCGCGAACAAGGCCGCGGCGCCATCTCCATTGCCCAATTTCTGAGCGCTGACCGCCGCCATGTTGAGGGCTTGGGGGTGAGACAATCCCGCCAATAGCTGATGGGCCTCGTCATATCGCCTGGCCTGGAAGGCAGCGGCGCCGGCGCGCAGGGCGTTTGCGGGGGTGAGGCGGGGCGGTTGCGCCATAGGGGCTGTTCCTCGTTGCGCGCCGGTCTGCGGGCTTGGGGTTTCCGCCAGAGTGTATAAACCATTGGGCCAATGACAAAGCCGGACAAGAACAAGACCGATTGGTCCAATTACTGGCAGGGACGCGCGGCGGGCCGGACAGGTGAGGTCTTTGCTGGCGTGGGTGTCGAGACCAGCGCGGAGCTAGCGGAATTCTGGGCGGCAACATTTGCCGGAGGAAGCGATGCAGCGGTGATTGATATTGCTTGCGGCGCCGGCTCTGTTCTCAAGCATGCCGCCGGGGCCGGGTACGCCAACCTCATTGGATCGGACATCTCTGAAGACGCAATCAGGGCCGCCGCCGATGCCGTTCCTGGGTTGATGGGACTGGTTGCCAGTGCCGATGCCCTACCGCTGGCGGATGCCAGTGTGGATCGCGCGGTGAGCCAGTTCGGGTTCGAATACGCTGATCGGCGACGTGCTGCTGCCGAGATCGCCAGGATACTCAGGCCAGGGGCAGGGTTTACCGCCGTTGTGCACCTGAAGGACGGGGCCATCGCGAACGAGTGCGCCCGTCATCTTGCTGGGCTTGATACAATCGATGGTAGCCGCTTCATCCCTGCCACACGGACCTTGTTCGCCGCACTGTTCCGCATGGACCGCCAACCCGGCCCCGATGCGAAGGCAAGTCTCGATATTGCCCTTCAAGCCTTCACGACTGCCCAGGCCAAGTTGATGCCCGAGGTTCAACGGGGCGGACTGGCTGGCCACCTCCATGGTGGTGCCCGGCAACTCTATGAACGTCGCCAGGCCTATGCCGAACAGGACATTTCCGGTTGGCTCGATGGGATGGCAGCAGAGATCGCGGCGTACCGGGGGCGGATGGAGGGTATGATCGGCGCCGCCATCAATGAGGGGGAAGCCTCTGCGATTCTCGCAACCATCGACCCCAGCGGAAACGGTTTTGCTCGTCGTTTCGGCCTTGGCGGGTCGGACGCCGCCTGGGTGCTTGAGGCGCGAAAACCAGACTAGCGTTTAGCGCAAGGCCCTAAACTATGGCGACCGGTCCATTGACCAGCGGGCATAGATCGCTGTTGGCAAGAGCCGCGCTCGGTTCGCCTCCGGGATCGCCATTTCGCCCGTCTCCATGAGCCCGCCGAAGGGTGTCATCCGGTCCGCCAGCGCCTGTGCAATGGCAATGTAAGAAAGCCGAACGGCATAGGCGGTGAGGATCACGAATACCGGATCCGGTGACAAGAGTGCTCGGACCCCATTCAGCAAAACGGGAAAGTCATCCTCGAAACGCCAGGTCTCGTTCTTAGGGCCCCGGCCGAACTTGGGCGGGTCCAGCACGATGGCATCATAGGTGTTTCCACGCCGCTGCTCCCTGGCGACGAACTTCATGGCGTCGTCAGCGATCCAGCGAATGGAACGGTGCTCCAACCCCGATAGCGCCTGGTTCGCCTTTCCATAGCCATTGGATTTGGGACTGGCATCGAGGTGAACGACCTCAGCCCCTGCCGCGGCGCAGGCCAATGACATCATGCCCGTATAGCCGAAAAGGTTGAGGACCTTCAGCGGGCGCGAGGCCCGCCGGATCTGATCAGCCGCAAATCGCCAGTGGACGGAATGCTCCTGGAAAACGCCCATATGCCGGAACGGTGAACGGCGGACATCGAAGACGAGATCGTCCCAGCGCATTGTCCAATGGTCAGGCGCCGCCCGGTTATGCAGCTGCCACTGTCCGCGGTCGCTGTCGTCGCTTCCGATATCAAAGCTGGCGTCGGCCTGCCAGGCGGTAATCGGCGTCCGCGGTGCCCAGAACGCCTGTGGGTCTGGACGGATGACTGTCTGATCGCCAAACCGTTCGCATTTGAGGCCGTCGCCGCTGTCTAGCAGGGCGTAATCGGTCCAGTCATCGGCGATCAGGAGTGTAGTTCGGGTGTCCACGCGCAAGCTCCCTAGGTGAAACCCTGTTGGCGCCACGCTTCGTAGATCATGATGGCGCCAGCCTGGGCCAGGTTGAGACTGTCGGCGCCGCCCCGCATGGGGATTCGCACGCAGACATCGCATTCCGCTTCGACGGTATCGGGGAGGCCGGATTGTTCGGTCCCCATCAGGACGGCGGAGCGTTCTCCGTACACGTCGTCATCATGCCTGGCCTCTCCATTCATGGTGGCAGCCACGATGATTGTAGTTGTACGCTTCAGCCACTCCAGTCCCGCTTCTGCTGGCACAGCCACGGGCGGCAGGTCAAAGATCGAGCCCATGGACGCACGAACTGCCTCCACAGAGTAGGGGTCGCAACTGGGACCCAGAAGCAAGACCCCGTCCATGCCGGCGCAATCGGCGGTCCTGATCAGTGTTCCCAGGTTGCCCGGGTCTCGGATTTCGTAGAGAACGAGAAATCGGGCGGGCCCGTCCTCTGTCAACCGCTCCAAGCTGGGATGAGCCTGTCGAAACGCTCCCATCACGGCCTGTGGGTTATCCTTTCTTGCCAACCGCTCCATCAGGTTTGGCGCCGCGTTGACCACCCGCGTCCCCGAGGCCGCTGCGGTTTGGGCCAGGGTCACCACGTAGTCGCGATCCATTGCGGTCGTTCCAACCACAAGCGTGTCGAGGGTCCAGCCCTGTTCAAGCCCCTCGCTGACCAGCCGGACACCTTCAGCCAGGAACAGCCCCGTTTCCTGGCGTCCCTTCTTGCGCTCAAGTCCTCGAAACAGTTTCACGACTGGATTTGAAGCACTTGTTATCGTGTCATAATTTTCAGGCATCGTTTCGGCTGTTGTCTTTCTCTTGCCGGTAATTCACGTTTCGGGCAGAGCTACCGGCGGGTGATCGCGGCGATCGAGGGGATATCTTGCGTATAGTAGACACTGTCCTATTGGTAATCGGGCTTCTCGGTCTAGCGGCCATTGGCTGGTGGGGGATGGTTCAACTTCCCCAGGCTGCGGAGTCCATAGAGACCGATTTGCAGATCGCAGCCCAGGACGAGCTCACGCGGGCGGGGCTAGGTTGGGCGCAGGTCAGCATGGACGGACAAGCGGCAACCCTGCGCGGCACCCAGCCGAACGATGATATCGTTGCCGAAGCCGTGCGAACGGTGCTGACGTCCAGCGGAAATGGCGGTTTCGTCTATGGCGGCGTGACCACCGTAACCCCTGTTATCGACGCCCCCGCAATGGTTTCGCCTTTCACATGGTCGGCCACAAAGAACGATGATGGGTCGATCGAGCTTTCAGGCTTCGTGCCGAGCGACACCGTGCGGGCCGATCTTCTCGCCCGTGCCGCCCTGATAGGCGACCCCGTGACTGACCTTCAGGCGCTGGCGTCGGGCGTTCCGGGAAGCGGCTGGCAGACTGTCGCAGAACTGGGGCTGACACAGCTTGGGGTTCTGGAAGGCAGTCAGGCCCGCTTGCGCGACAGGCGGCTCCTTGTGTCAGGCGCGTCACCGGATCCGGTCGTGCGTGCGCGCGTCAAGGCGGAACTCGCAAACCTCAATCCACCGTTCACGGGAGAGGCCGATATTCGGGGGCCGGGCCGGTGGTCTGCGCGGCATGTCCTCGGAACCCTGATCTTCTCTGGTCTCGTCAACAGCGAAGATGAAGCCACCGAGATTCTGGCGATCGCCAGGGAACACCATGATGGCCCCATTGCCGATGAAATGACCGTTGGTGCAGATGCGTTGCCTGGATGGATGGAGGGGGTGCGGCTTGGCCTGCCCCAATTCACCCGTTTTGCCAGCGGTGAGATGGCATTTGATCCCGGTGGAGATGGCTTCAGGTTCGAGGGCGGTGCCACCGGGTCGACCCTTCGATACCTTCAAGAGGATATGGGGCGCTACGAAGGCCCGTTCCGCGTCACCCAGTCGGTTACGCCGGTTGATGCCACCGTCACCGGGCTTGACGGTCTCGACTTCACAGCTGATCCGCGAGGCGCCTGCGAAGCGGCTTTCGCCCGCGTTTTGGAAACCCGGAACATCGTGTTTGAAACGGGCTTAGCGGCTGTTTCTCGCGAAAGCGGCATCGCGTTGGATGAAATCATGGCCGTGGCCGGCCTTTGCGACGAGCGCTTGGTTTTCGAACTGGGTGGCCATACCGATGATGTTGGATCGCGGACGGCAAACCTGAGGCTCAGTCGCGAAAGGGCGCAAGCTATCGCAAATTACATGATCGCCGCAGGATTTGATGGCGACCGGCTCGACGTGGTCGGGTATGGTCCTGATCAGCCGATCGAGAGCAATGACATGCCTGAGGGGCAAGCGGCCAATCGACGGTTGGAATTCAAAGTATTTGAACGGAGTGAGTAATGGTGTGGCTGGCGACCCATATCTGGATGTTGCTCGCAGGGGCCGCGCTTGCGGGCCTTCTGCTGGGCATTGGTCTCAGGGGCCTACTTCTCGGCGGCAAGCTGCGCCGGTCCCTCGTGGAGCGCGATGTGGCCCTTACCGAACTCGACCAGGCGCGGGCCGAAATCGACGGTCTTTATGCCTCCCAACGACAGGTGCGCGATGGTGTTCCGCATGGTGACGGAGACGTTCGCGCAGAACTGAGCGAGTGGGAAGCCAGGGTTGCCAGTCTGACAGATGAGCTTGCCGGGGCCCACGCGGAGATTGAAACCCTGCGCGAGAGCCAAGCCGCGCGCGACGGCGGGTCGGGGACGGGAGGGAGCGTTTCCGCGGGAATGGCGGCTGCTGCCGGCGCGATCGCTGGCGGTGCGGCAGCTATCGCCCAACAGTCTGGCGACCGCGATCAGCCAATGGATGCCGCCGTAGACCCCGAAGAGTCCAGCCTTGCCTGGCGCAACCGCTATCTGGAATCCCAGATCCGACGGCTCCAGGCAGAGCTGGAAACGGCTAGCCAGGCGGCGCCAGCGCCAGTCGCCGAAGCTCCGGTACCTGTTCCTTTACCGTCCGCAGAGGGGCCAAACCCAACGGACATCGCCAAGATGCGTTGGCAGAACAACTATCTGCAAACCCGGGTGAAGGTCCTCGAAGACCGGGTGGTTGCCGCCTTGATGATACAGGCTGCGCCCCTGATTGAGGAGTTTGACGAAGACGGAGCGGCGGCGCCTTCCGATTTGGCCGACCAGACGACGAGGACTGAGACGACCGATGAGGAGTTGGCGCGCCTACGTTGGCGAAATCGTTACCTCGAAGGCCGCTTGGCTTATCTGGAAGAAAACGCCGATGGTGAGGCATCGCCTGGAGCGGCTGCAGCGGTAGCGGTAGTGGGCGCCGCTGGCTCAGCAGCCGGCTCGTCGGCAGGGCCGGACGTGGAAGAGCCGCCTGAGGCCGGGCCGGATTCAGATGTCGGACCGGAGCCTGAACCTGATCAGAATCCCCCGCTTGAGCTGCCCCTTGCGGCTGACAGCGAAGCGGAGCACCCGGACCAGCCCGAACTGCCGACCGCTGACGCGGACGGTGCGGAAAGTGACACCACCGATACGGCTCCAGTCGAGGCAACCCCGTCCTATGCGCCGGCTTTTTCAGATGAGCAGCCTGCCGAGACCGTTGCGCCGCCTGAGCCCGCGGACGCCGATACCGAGGTGGCCACGGTTGCCGATGATCCGGATATCGACACCGGGCCTATGGAAACGGTCACCGAGGGCGACCCGCTCGCTCCACACGACACACAAGCGCCTGAGGACAACGGTGATGACCAGATACCGGTGCCCGAGGCCGCACCGGACCTGGAGGCCGATGCTGAGCCTGACCCAGCCGCGGATGAGCCAGTGGCGCAGTCCGAACCTGACATTACAGCCGAAAAACCGCCTGCGATCGCGAAGCCGCGCGATGGCGCTGACGATCTCACTGCGATCGGCGGCATCGGGCCGCGGATACAGGGCGTGCTGCATGAATTGGGAATTTACAAGTACAGTCAGATTGCGCAGTGGACACCGGCCAATGAGGTCTGGATCGACGAGTATCTCAGTTTCTCCGGTCGGGTCGGTCGGGAACGATGGGTCGATCAGGCGTCTTCGCTGACGGCAACGCCGCCTGACGAACCCGCTGACGGGGATCAACCATGACGTTGCGACCGTGGTCGGGCTTGCATGGCCATTGCGTCGCCATTCACGGTAGGTTCAATCCAGCTTGTTCATATTGACGAAGTTAAGAGAAGGCGAATCGGCCCAGGGAGTTGACGTGGAACGTGTGAAAATTGATGGGGCGGTTCTGGAAAACGCCCCCCAGATCAACCTTTCCCGGCGTGGCCTTGTCATGGGGCTCGCTGCCGGGACGGTGTTTCCTATCCTGTCGAGCTGTACCACGAACCCCTACACGGGTCAGACGGAGCTCGCATTCATGGGCGACGGGCAGATCGCCCAGATGGCTTCGACTGCCTGGTCGGAACTCAAGTCCCAGACCCCCCAAACCAGCGACCCGACCCTTCAGGCCAACGTGATGCGCGTCTGGAACCGGATCGAGGCGGTCACGCCAAAGGCGGGTGAACAATGGGATGTGGCCGTTTTTGACACCGATGATGCCAACGCGTTCGTGATGCCCGGAAACCGGGTCGGCATCTATCGCGGCATCGTCGAACTGTCGGAAAACGATGACCAGCTTTCAACGGTGCTGGGTCACGAGATCGGCCATTCGGTCTATCGCCATGCGAACCGCCGCATGTCACGCCAGACCCTGGCCCAGGGCGCCTTGGCGCTGGGCACCGTTGCCGTGGCCACATCGGAAGAGTTGAGCCAGTATGGCAACGCCATCGTCGGCCTTGGCGGTGCTGCCATGCAGTTCGGTGTCGTTCTGCCATACAGCCGGCAGAGCGAGAGCGAGGCAGACCTGGCCGGCGTCGATTACATGCATGCAGCCGGTTATGATACGACCCAGGCCGTTCGGTTATGGGAACTGATGGCTGCAAAGTCGGAAGGCCAGCGGCCCCCCGAATTCATGTCGACGCATCCGGACCCTGCGAACCGCGCCCAGGCGCTCCGGCAATACATCAATGCAAGGGGTTATGCCCTGATCTAGGCCGACAAGGGGCGCTCCTGCGGCGCCGACCTCTACCCGTGCTTCATGGAAACGCCGCGCCATGATAAAACGCGACGATGATCCTCGCCGTGGACTCCTATCATCTGGGTGGTGTGACGCGGACCGCAGGTGTCATGTTTGCTGCCCCGGGTGACGCGAAAGCGAACGAGGAACAGACCCATGAAGGGCCAACACCGGCGCCCTATGCGTCGGGAGCTCTCTACAAACGGGAACTGCCCGGCATCCTTGCCCTTCTTCCACGGTTCACTCGTCGCCCGGCGCTAATCCTGGTCGATGGTTACGTCTCACTGGCCGACGGCACGCCCGGGCTGGGCTGGCATCTCTACGATGCGCTTGGCGACAAGATCCCCGTCATTGGCGTCGCCAAGAACCCGTTCGACGGGGCAGACCAGGCCCGTGAGGTCCATCGCGGAACAAGTGAGCGTCCCCTTTACGTGACCGCCGCCGGCCTTCCTGGCGCCCAGGCCGCCCGTGCAATCACCTTGATGCATGGGGAGCACCGCTTGCCCACGCTCCTCAAACGGGTCGATGCGCTCAGCCGAAGACCCGAACCGGCCTGACCTGTTGCCGTCAGGCGCCGGGGCGCATGTTTGCGGCCTTTGACCCACCGGGGGCAACCCGGCTAGGGCTAGTGTTCGAACGCGAAATGATGGAAAGGCGCTCCCATGTCCGAGACACTCACCATGGAAACCTCCAAGGGTACGGTCACAATCACCCTTCGTCCCGATCTTGCACCCAACCATGTGACGCGTATCAAGGAGCTTGCATCCGAAGGGTTTTATGATGGCGTGGTCTTTCACCGGGTCATCGATGGCTTCATGGCGCAGGTCGGTTGCCCGAATGGAACGGGTACCGGCGGCTCCTCGAAGCCGGACCTGAACCAGGAGTTCAATGCCGAACCCCATGTTCGGGGCACCTGTTCGATGGCGCGCACCAACAACCCGAATTCGGCCAATAGTCAGTTCTTCATCTGTTTTGACGATGCCGGCTTCCTCGACAAGCAATACACCGTTTGGGGCCAGGTGACCGCAGGAATGGAGGTGGTCGACCAACTCGCAAAAGGCGAACCGCCTCGCAATCCGGATCAGATCGTGTCCATGACGGTGGCATGATGTGACGAGGCGGTCCGCCCGGCGCACCGCCTTCAGCTCCTATGTGTTAACCTGATGAGTACAAAGCCGACCCCTCCTGACAGTGCCTCCATGGTGAAGCCGGGGTTCGGCTTGTTCCGCTCGCGCACGGCCCGCCGCATCCTGGCGTCCAACTTTGCAGGCCTGCTGGTCCTCGTGATCGGCGCGCTGGTGCTCAACGAATTGCGCGCTGGCCTTGTGATTGTGAAGAAACAGGACCTTGTCCGCCAGGCAGAGGTTTACGCCAACCTGCTCGCCGAAGGCGCCATCTATGGTCGGCCGCAGCCGGGACTGGACCCGGAACTGGCCCAGGCGACCATCAAGTCCCTGAATCTGCCTGAAATCCTCCGCGCCCAGGTCCGGACCCTGGACGTGGAAACGGTGGCCGACAGCTTTTTCTTGTCCGAGCAGGTCGAGGTCCAGGCCCTGCCACCCATTCAAAAGCCCGGGCTTTACAACCGGGTTGGCACAAACATGTCCAATGCCGTGGGCCGGGCGTTTGAGCGGATCATGCCGATGCGCGGCATTGGCGCTGTGCGTACCCAGACCTTGAATGACGAGTATCTCGCCGCCCGGCGGGGGGAAGTCGCCGCGAGCCAGAGGTTTTCAGACCGCGGCCAACGGGTTGTCTCGGTCTCTATTCCCCTCCAGGAAGTCTCTGAAATCGTTGGTGTGCTGACCCTTGAGGCCAGCGATATCGAGCAGATCATCCGCGCTGAGCGAATTGCGCTCATTCCGTTTATCACGGTTGCTATTCTTGTCGCGATCGTCACGTCTGCGCTCTTGTCGCTCACGATTGCCCGCCCGCTCCGGCGTCTGTCCATGGCGGCTGACCAGGTCCGAACAGGTACCAGTGATACGTTGAACATGGACGCGCTAACGAAGCGGCGCGATGAGATCGGCTATCTTGCCCAATCCCTGGAGGCGATGACCGTCGCCCTGGTCGACCGAATTGAGGCGAACGAGCAGTTTGCGGCGGACGTGGCCCATGAACTGAAGAATCCGATTACCTCCATCCGCTCTGCCGTAGAAACAGCCGAACTGGTTCAGGATGACCCTGTCGCGCGCGAAAAACTACGCAGGGTCATACAAAGCGACGTCAAGCGGCTCGATCGGCTGATCACCGACATTTCCAACGCATCGCGGCTTGAGGGCGAGATGAACCGGACACCCCGCCAGCGGGTAGCCCTGGCGGCCATGTGCCATGACGTTGTCGAGACCTATACTACCACCTTGCAGGACGGCCATGTCCCGGTCGAATTCAGGGATGAAACACTCGGGGCGGGACTGCGTGTCCAGGGGCGGGCGGGGCAGTTGGGCCAGGTGGTGCGGAACCTGATCGACAATGCCCGTTCGTTCTCTCCCCCCGATGAAGCGGTCACCGTCATTCTGGAACAGGGCCGGAGGGGCCCACAGACGATGGCAAGAATCCTGATCGAAGACCGGGGGCCTGGTATTCCGGACGACAAGCTCGAGAAGATTTTCGACCGCTTCTATACCGACCGTCCGGTGGGTTCGGCATTCGGGAACAATTCGGGACTGGGGCTCTCGATCGTCCGGCAGATTGTTGAAACCCACCGGGGGACGGTCCATGCAGAGAACCGGCCACACGGCGGAGCACGCTTTGTTGTGGAACTGCCAGCGTTGTAAGCACGATCGCAGATATGCGGCACCTGCATATGCGCCCGTGGAATTCCGATGCAATCGAGGCTACGCTCGCGGCCTTACTGGGGCTTGGAGTGCGTAATCGATGACTGACACCACTATGGCAGCCGACGAGCCAAAAGGCTTTCTGGGGTTTGTCGAGCGGACCGGAAACCGGCTGCCGGACCCGGTCTTCATCTTCATGTACCTGATTGTCTTTCTGATGGTCATCTCGGTCGGAGCCGCCCTCGTCGGCCTGACAGCGACGCTCAGCCCCGATGTGCTGTCGGGGATGCCCGATGGCCAGAAGGCAAGGTTCAGCATCGGGGAAGATGGGGTGATCCCGGCGATCAGCCTTCTTTCAGCGGAGAATATCCAGAGACTCTGGGTCGAGATGCCGACCACCTTCACCCACTTCCACCCGCTCGGCTACGTTCTTGTCGTCATGCTTGGGGCAGGGGTCGCGGAACGATCGGGCCTGTTCGCCTCGGCGATGAAGTCAGCGGTGCGGAGCGCGCCTGTCACCCTGTTGACCCCGGTGGTGGCGCTTGTTGCGATGATCGGCAACCATGCCGCAGATGCGGCCTATGTGGTCCTGATCCCTTTGGCGGCCGTCCTGTTTGCCTCAGCCGGTCGCCATCCCCTCGCTGGGATATCGGCATCCTTTGCCGGGGTGTCGGGTGGGTTTTCGGCCAACATCGCCCCCGGCCAGTTGGACGCGCTTCTGTATGGGATTACCGAGGAAGCCGGCGAGATCCTTGTGGAGAGTTACGATGCGAACATCGCCGGAAACTGGTACTTCATTCTCGCCCTGTTGTTCATCTATTTGCCGGTGATCTGGTATGTCACCGATCGCATCATTGAGCCGCGGCTCGGAAAGTGGGCGCCATCGGGCGCAGACGCGGATGCGTATGCCGACGATAACGGGGCCCTGACAGCTGACCAGCGAAGAGGGCTTGGCCGGGCCGGCCTGGCGCTTGTCGCGGTTGTGGGCGCCTGGGTTTTCATGACCGTCGGACCCGGCACACCGCTTATCAACGAGATGGCCTGCCCAGCCGAGGAGGCTGAGGCGGGAACCTGCAGTGCCATCTCCAAGTATTCACCCTTGTTCCAGTCCCTTGTTGGCGGTTTCCTTGTTCTGTTCCTTGCAACTGGATGGGCCTATGGTGCAGCGGCGGGGACGATAAAGACCCACCGAGATCTCGTGGCCATGATGGCCGATGCGATGAAGGATATGGGCTATTACCTTGTCCTCGCATTCGCAGCGGCTCACTTCGTGGCGATGTTTGCTTGGTCTAACCTGGGATTGATCTCGGCGGTGCACGGGGCCGGAGCGATCGAGGATTCGGGGCTCCCCCTGCCGATCCTGCTGGGCCTGATTGTCCTGTTCTCCGCGCTGATCAATCTGTTCGTCGGCTCGGCGAGCGCGAAGTGGGCACTGCTAGCGCCGGTGCTTGTCCCGATGTTGATGTTGCTGGGTGTTAGCCCGGATGGTGCAACAGCGGTCTACCGGGTCGGCGACGGCGCAACCAACATTATTACACCGCTGATGGTCTATTTCCCGTTGATCCTCGTCTTCGCCCAGCGCTGGCAGCCGGGCTTTGGCCTCGGCAGTCTGACCGCCATGATGATCCCTTACTCGATCTGGATGCTCGCAACCGGGCTGATCCTGACGGTGGCCTGGGTCTATCTGGGATTGGATCTCGGGCCGGGTGCGCCTGTGACATTTACGCTACCTTCGGCAGCAACTGCCCCGAATCCGGCTTGACGTGTGACACTCCTGTGGCAGCTTTCCTATGACGATTGTGTAAGGATAGGGTGTGATGATCGGTATAGTTGTGGTCAGCCACGGAAAGCTCGCCCAGGAACTGGTCGCAGCGACCGAGCATGTGGTTGGCGAACAGCGTCGCTTCCGCGCAATCTGTATCGAAGCGGAGGATGATATCGAGGCGCGCCGCGATCAGATAAGGGACGTCTCCAAATCCGTTGATGATGGCAGCGGGGTCGTGATTCTCACCGACATGTTCGGCGGTACACCTTCCAACCTTGCAATCTCGGTCATGAATGCAGGAAAGGTGGAGGTGCTTGCGGGCGTGAACCTGCCCATGCTGATCAAGCTGGCTGAGGTGCGTGCCGATACCGTGACCCTGGCAGAAGCGGTTCAGATTGCGGCGGATGCGGGCCGGAAATATATCAATATCGCATCGGAGCTCCTCAGCAAGGCCTCATGAGCGAAACGACGTCGACAGCCGAACGGACGGTGACGGTGGTCAACCGCAAGGGCCTGCATGCCAGGCCATCGGGGATGATCTCCCGGTTGGCCGGTGAACACGATGCCAGGATCATTGTCAGCCATGGCGGTCATTCCGCCGATGCCCGTTCGATCATGGACCTCCTCCTCCTGATTGCCCCAACGGGCTCCGATCTGAAGGTCAAGGCAGAGGGGCCTGATGCCCGGCCCGCGGTCGATGCGATCTGCGACCTTGTGTCCTCAGGATTTGGCGAGTCCCAATAGCGCAAGTCCGTCCTGCCTCGTTCAGAGGCCTGATAGTGGCTATTGGCGAGGAAGGCGGGGGCGTCCATCCAGCGGCGGACGCCGGTTTTCAGCGATCGATTCCGGTCTCGGTTTGGCGAGCTTCAGGTCCGCGAGGTCGATGCTGCCGTCGGTCTCGTCCTGATAGGGGGCTGCGAGGCTTCGGATGACCGATGTGAACTCGTCATAACTCACCACCCGGTCGAGATTGGGATCAAACCGGACGGGATTGGATAGTGAGCCATCGCGCGTTGGCAGATCGTCTGCCCAATCGCGTTGTTCAAAGACCGACAAGCTACCGTCGCCGTTCGCGTCTGCTGCGGCGAAAGATGCGGTCAATCCCGTTTCAAATTCTTCGGCCGATACACGTCCATCTGCATTACCATCAAAGCTCACGAGCAATCCGCCGCCCGGTGCGAGGCGCTCCTGTTCGGCGATCTGGGGCAGGACTTCCTTGAGTTCGCCCTGGCCAGGCAAACGGACAACGTCTTCGGCCGCCGAGGGGCCTGCGAGTGCCACCAGAAAGATCGCCGAAAGTCCAGCAATGGGCCACTGTTTCCTGCCTTGAGTCATGCATTCTCCGCCGGGTTCGTCAAATGGAATGTAACAAGCTGTGACTTTCGCGCTACATAAACTTGCTGTTAGGGCGGTCTATGCTCTTCCACAATTCACTGCGCGTGGGCGGTGCGTGCCTCTTGCGCGCCCGCCCGCATCGTCAAATATATACCAAACAGTGGTGTCCGCCGGCCACCTGAACCGTTTCCCGAAGGGCTCTGCTCCATGACCGAGATCCACCCCACCGCACTCAACCTCGTACCGATGGTGGTTGAGCAGACGAGCCGCGGGGAGCGGACGTTCGATATCTTCTCCCGCTTGTTGAAAGAGCGGATCATCTTTGTGACGGGCGCGATCGACGATGGCACCGCTGCACTGGTGACATCTCAGCTGCTTTTCCTGGAGTCGGAGAACCCCAAGAGAGATGTCTCCATGTATATCAACAGCCCCGGCGGCTACGTCACATCCGGGATGGCGATCTACGACACGATGCAGTACATCCGGTGTCCTGTTTCAACGGTTTGCATTGGTCAGGCGGCGTCCATGGGGTCGCTGTTGCTTGCGGCCGGCGCGCCTGGACACAGAATGGCGCTGCCGAACGCCCGCATCATGCTGCACCAGCCCTCTGGCGGCTATCGCGGGGTCGCTTCGGATATCGAACGGCACGCCGAGGAAATTATCGATATGAAACGCCGGCTCAACGACATCTATGTTCAGCATACAGGCCAGGATTTCGACACGATCGAGAAAAAGCTTGATCGTGACACGTTCCTGACCGCCGAGGAGGCACAGGCCTTTGGTATTGTCGACACGGTCTTCAGAGCGCGGACAGATGAAGAAAGCAGTGAGGCATAGGGTATGCAAGGCCAGCGAACCTCTTGTAACAAGGGAGGTCAGGCATTGAATCGGCAGAAGACGTTTGCCGGGCGGATAGTCGGTCTACCCCGGCAGTGAGGCGAGTATGAACAAGCAAGGCAACAACGGCGACTCCAAGAACACGCTCTACTGTTCTTTTTGCGGGAAAAGCCAGCATGAGGTGAAGAAGCTCATCGCCGGGCCAACCGTGTTCATCTGCGATGAATGCGTCGAGCTTTGCATGGATATCATCCGTGAAGAGAACAAGACCAATATGGTTCGCACCCGTGAGGGCGTGCCAACGCCCCAGGAGATCTGCGACGTTCTCGACGATTATGTGATTGGCCAGACCTACGCGAAACGCATTCTCTCCGTCGCGGTTCACAACCATTACAAGCGTCTGGCCCATGCGGCGAAATCGGATGGCGTAGAACTCGCCAAGTCGAATATCCTGCTGATCGGACCCACCGGTTGCGGCAAGACGCTTCTTGCCCAGACCCTGGCCCGCATTCTTGATGTGCCGTTCACAATGGCCGACGCGACGACGCTAACGGAAGCAGGATATGTCGGTGAGGACGTTGAGAATATTGTCCTGAAATTGCTCCAGTCCGCCGATTACAACGTTGAGCGTGCCCAGCGCGGGATCGTCTACATCGACGAAATCGACAAGATTTCACGCAAGTCGGATAATCCCTCGATCACGCGTGATGTCAGCGGAGAGGGCGTCCAGCAGGCGCTTCTGAAGATCATGGAGGGGACCGTCGCCTCCGTGCCGCCCCAGGGCGGGCGGAAACACCCGCAACAGGAATTCCTGCAGGTTGACACCACGAACATTCTCTTTGTCTGCGGCGGTGCATTTGCGGGCCTCGACAAGATCATCTCGAAGCGCGGCGAGGGGACTGGCGTCGGTTTCGGTGCGACCGTCAAGGACCCCGATGACCGGGGAACCGGTGAGGTCTTGCGCGGTGTTGAGCCGGAGGATCTGCAAAGCTACGGACTGATACCCGAGTTTATCGGCCGGCTCCCTGTTCTCGCAACGCTCGAGGACCTGGACGAGGATGCCTTGATCCAGATTCTGACCCAACCGAAGAACGCCTTGCTCAAGCAGTATCAGCGGCTCTTTGACATGGAAGACGTAACCCTCACCTTCACCGACGATGCTCTGGTTGCCGTTGCCAAGAAAGCCATCATTCGGAAAACGGGCGCACGGGGGCTACGATCAATCATGGAAGCCATTCTGCTCGACACCATGTTTGAGTTGCCGAACCTTCGCGGCATCTCGGAAGTCGTGATCAAGGGTGAAGTGGTCGAGGGCACGGCAGATCCGATCTACGTCCATGCCGAGCCTGCGGCGACGAGCACGGCGAGCTAACGAACCCGTCGCTGATGAATGATTTCAGGGTACGGTGCCACGCCGCTCCGTAGGGGCTGTCGTTGGCTACGTGCGCGACCTGCGGCGAGCCACAATTCAGAGTGGTGCCAACGCATTAGGCGAGGCCGCGGCGGAAAGTCCGTCTCCACCGCGAAACGGGGTTGAGGTGCCATACTGGCTTGAACCCATGGGCGGTCCACCACACATTCATCACAAGAGGGCGCGCTCGCATCAGAGGCGCCAGTCGGCCCATTGCTGCCAGTCGGGATGCGGCTGATGTATAAGGAGGCAAGTATGCCAGAGATCAGATCCCTACCCGTTTTGCCGTTGCGCGATATCGTGGTGTTTCCGGACATGGTGGCGCCGCTCTTCGTTGGCCGTGACAAGTCCGTTCGCGCCTTGGAAATGGTGGAAGAGGGCGAGAACGAGATCATGCTCGTCGCCCAGCGGGATGCCTCAACCGATGATCCCGTTGCTGACGATATCCATGCAGTGGGGACGATAGCGTCCATCCTCCAGCTCCTGAAGCTGCCTGACGGCACTGTAAAAGTGCTGGTGGAGGGTAAGGCCCGTGCCGAGATGCACACGCTCCACGACCGGGGCGACTATTTCGAGGCAGAAGTTCTCGAGATCGAAGCGGCTGACCCGCCGGAAGAGGATATCGAAGCGCTCCTTCGTGCGGTGCAGGAACAATTCGAGAGCTATGTGAAGCTCAACCGGAAAATCCCGCCGGAAAGCGTTTCTACCGTTGCCCAGATCACAGAGCCTGGAAAGCTTGCCGACGCCGTCGCGTCGCAGCTGTCGGTGAAACTGTCGGACAAACAGGAACTCCTCGAGCTTTCGGCTGCCAAGGAGCGGCTGGAGAAAGTCTTCGCCCTGATGGAGGGCGAGATGGGCATGCTCCAGATGGAGCGGAAGATCAAGAACCGCGTGAAGCGGCAGATGGAGAAGACCCAGCGCGAGTATTACCTCAACGAGCAGATGAAGGCGATCCAGCGTGAGCTAGGCGAAGGCGGCGGCGGCGAAGGCGGTGAACGCGACGAGCTGGCTGAACTCGAACAGAAAATCGCCGACACCAAGTTGAGCGAAGAGGCCCGCACCAAGGCCGATGGCGAACTTAAGAAGCTCCGCCAGATGAGCCCGATGTCGGCAGAATCGACGGTGGTTCGCAACTATCTCGACTGGCTCATCTCCCTGCCATGGGGCGAACGCAAGGACATTCAGATCGATCTCGACAAGGCCGAGTCTCAGCTCGACGGCGACCATTATGGCCTGGACAAGGTCAAGGAACGCATCATTGAGTATCTCGCCGTGAACAAACGGACCGAGAAGATGCGTGGACCGATCCTGTGTCTCGTGGGTCCGCCCGGCGTTGGTAAAACGTCGCTCGGTCGGTCGATCGCAGAGGCCACCGGCCGCGAATTCGTGCGTGTGTCCCTCGGCGGAGTGCGCGATGAGAGCGAAATTCGCGGGCACCGGCGGACCTATATCGGCTCGATGCCCGGGCGGATTATCCAGTCGCTGAAGAAGGCGAAATCCGGTAACCCGCTGTTCTTGCTCGATGAAATTGACAAGATGGGGATGGATTATCGCGGCGACCCGGCATCGGCGCTCCTGGAAGTGCTCGATCCCGAACAGAACGCCACGTTCAACGACCACTATCTGGAGGTCGATTACGACCTCTCAGACGTGATGTTCGTGACAACGGCGAACTCGCTCAATATGCCCCAGCCGCTTCTGGACCGGATGGAAATCATCAGGATCGCCGGCTACACGGAAGGCGAGAAGCTGGAGATTTCCAAGCGCCACCTGCTGCCAAAGGTTCAGGAAAACCACGGTCTCAAGGAAGGTGAATGGGTCGTCACCGACGAGGCTATCCTCGACCTCGCGCGATACTACACGCGCGAGGCGGGGGTGCGGAATCTTGAACGTGAGATAGCCCGTCTTGCCCGGAAATCGGTTCGTCGACTGGCCCAGACCGAAGGCTTGTTGCAGGTCGTGGTCACGCCTGAAAACCTGGCCGACTATGCCGGCATCCGGAAGTTCCGTTATGGCCTTGCCGACGAAACCGACCAGATCGGCGCGGTAACGGGCCTTGCCTGGACCGAGACCGGCGGCGACTTGCTGACGATCGAGGCCGTGCAGATGCCGGGCCGCGGCAACATGAAGGTGACGGGCAACCTCAAGGACGTGATGAAGGAATCGATCCAGGCGGCGAGCTCCCTGGTCCGGTCCCGCGCCGTGATGCTCGGTATCAAGCCGCCCGTGTTCCAGACCACCGATATCCACGTGCATGTTCCGGAAGGCGCCACACCGAAGGACGGCCCGTCTGCGGGTATCGCCATGACGACGGCCATTGTTTCGTTGCTCACCGGTAACCCTGTCAGCCGCGAGATCGCCATGACGGGAGAAGTGACGCTGAGGGGGCGTGTCCTGCCAATCGGCGGGCTCAAGGAGAAGCTTCTCGCAGCCAAGCGGGGCGGCATCAAGACCGTGCTGATCCCGGCCGAAAACGAGAAAGACCTTGCCGACATTCCTGAAACCGTCACGGATGGTCTCTTGATCGTTCCGGTGTCCGATGTCAACGAGGTGCTTGCACGGGCGCTCACACGGCCGCTCACACCGATCGAGTGGACCGCAGCCGATGAAGCGGCCCTCCAGGCGCAATTGTCAGGGGGCAAGCCCGCAGGCGATCGCCCAGACGCAACCGGAGACGTCCGCGCCCATTAAGACCGCGCCTTCAAGGAAGCACTCGAACGCTCCGCCCCTGAAAGGCGGGGCGTTCTTTCGTCTGATACAAGTGCGAAGGGCGCCCTGCGACCGATTCCATACGAGCTGAAACCGGGCTATTCTCAAACCATGCCAAATCTGCTCATCGTCTACCACTCGCGGACCGGGGGAACGCGCCAGATGGCAGATGCAGCCTATCGCGCGGCGCAGGTGGAAAACCCGGCCGTGCGCCTGGTCAAGTCCGAAGACGCCGGGCCTGAAGACCTGCTCTCCGCCGCCGGATACATATTCGCTGCGCCTGAGAACCTCGCGGCCCTGTCTGGCGAAATGAAAGCCTTCTTCGACCGATGTTACTACCCTGTGCTCGGCAGGATCGAAGGGCGACCTTATGTTCAGATGGTGTGTGCAGGGTCTGACGGGGAAAATGCGGCGCGCCAGGCTGCGCGGATCGCAACCGGGTGGCGCCTGAAACCGGTGCAGCCGCCACTCATCATCTGTACACACGCCCAGACCGAAGCCGACATTCTCGCACCCAAAATCCTTCCTGAAATCGACCTGGAAAAATGCCGGAGCCTCGGGGCAGCCATGGCGGTCGGGCTCACCCTCGGCGTGTTCTAAAGCGGCGCCTTCTCAAATGGAATCGGCGCGCCGCATCAGGCCCTTGTCTTGACGCGCTTCCGGACGGCGAACCGGTACCCACTTCGCCTGGAAGCGCTCCAAACCTCGCCCGACCGCTGACGGTCCCGTCAGATCGATGGAAGGCGCCCCTTGCGTCGGGCCCTGGTCGCTGCTTCCCTTCTGCCATGGAAACCTTGCTTCCCCTGGCCGCCGAGATTGGCGACCGCCTCAAACGCCGTGGCGAAACTCTGGCAGTCTCCGAGTCGTCGGCTGGTGGCTTGATCTCGGCGGCGTTGCTGGCCCAGGCGGGAGCCTCGGCTTACTACCGGGGCGGCGGCGTCATCTATACTGCAGCGGCCTTTCGCGGCCTGCTGGGACTGACACGTGAAGAGCTTGGCGATCTCCGGTCTTCGACGGAACCCTACGCTGCGCTGCTCGCTGGAACGATCAGGGATCGCTTGCGCGCTGACTGGGGCATTTGTGAAACCGGCGCGGCCGGGCCGACAGGCAACGGCTATGGTGACCCTGCTGGTCACACCTGCCTGGCTGTCGCCTCCGCGGAAGCGGTGCGGACAAGGGTTCTCAGGACCGGGATCTCTGATCGCCCTGGGAACATGGTCTTGTTCGCCGAGGCAGGCCTGACGCTTTTCTTGCAAACGCTTGAGGATGTTGGCGAGTAGAGCAGGGGCCGCGCCCTAGCCAAAAAATGCCCGTATCGCATCGCAGACCGTCGCTTGCTCGTCTTCCGTAAGGTGTGGATGGAGTGGCAGCGACAGGATCGTGTCGGCATGGGCGTGGGCGTTCGGGAAGTCCGCCGGCTGGTGGCCAAGGTAGTCATAAGCCGAGTAGAAAGGGAGCGCCCGGTCATAGTGCACGCCCGTCGGGATGGCTTGGGATTGAAGGTGCGTTCGCAGCCTGTCCCGTTGATCTGTGCGTATAACGTAAAGGTGGTAGACGTGACGCGTCTCCGGTCGCTCCGGCGGAAGGGTCAGCCCGTCTAACCCTGCCAAGTGTTGATGGTATCGCGCTGCGGCGGCCCGGCGCGCAGTGTTCCAATCGGGCAGTCTGGACATCTTCACGTTCAAGACGGCCGCTTGCAGGCCGTCCATCCGGCTGCATATGCCCTCGATCTTGTGATCGCCCTTTCCGCCATGTCGGGCAAATAGTGTGGCAAACTCGGCCAGGTCATCGCGGTTGGTCGCCACGCAGCCAGCGTCGCCCATGGCGCCAAGGTTCTTGCCGGGATAGAATGAGAACGTGGCGATGTCGCCCATGGTCCCAATCGTCTCGCCCTTGTAGGTGGCGAGGTGAGCCTGGGCGCAGTCCTCGATTAGCCAGAGATCATGGCGACGGCACACATCGCGAATGCCATCCATATCGGCCGCTTGGCCGTAGAGGTGAACAACGATAACGCCCTTCGTCTTCGCCGTGATCTTTCGCTCGAGGTCGGCCGGATCGAGCGTGAAATAGCCGTCTTCGGTGTCGGCAAAAACCACGCGCGCACCGGTCTGGGTTATGGTTTCACTGGTCGATATCCAGGAATGGGCGGTGGTGACAACCTCGTCGCCCGGCCCAGCACCGAGGCTTCGGAGCGCTATGTACAACGCGTCAGTCCCATTCGCGCAGGAGACGCAGTGCCTGATCCCCATTAGCGATGCGAACCCCGCTTCGAACGCATCGACGTCCGGGCCCCGAATGAAGGCGGATTCGCGGATAACCCGTGCGATTGCCGCATCGAGTTCGGGTTGCACCTCGGCATGCTGGGCATTGAGATCAACGAATTGCATTGGGTTCCCTCTCAATCAGGTTCCGGGATCCGGTGTCATCGGTCTGACGAGCCTGGCGGGGTTGCCTGCATATGTGCCCGGCTCGGCGATCGATTTCGTGACGACCGCGCCGGCACCGATGACGACATCGTCGCAGATCGTCACCGGCATAACCGTGGCGTTCGTTCCGATGCTGACCCGGTCGCCGATCTGCGTGCTGCGCCATTTGGATTTATCGCCGCGGGCTGGGCCGCCGCCCTCAAAGGCATCATTGATGAACATCGCGCCGTGGGACACGAAGCAGTCAGTGCCGATGGTCACCAACTCGCATATGAAGGCGTGGGATTGAACCCGCGTGCGGGCGCCGATTGTGACGTCCTTCTGCACCTCCACGAAGGGGCCCACGAATACGTCGTCACCAAGCCTGCAACCATACAGATTGACTGGCTCCATGACGATGACGCGCTCGCCAAAGGTAACGTCCCTGATCGCGACCGATCGGATATCAGGCGGCACGGGCGACCGCCCGATAGATCTTGTCGATGATTTCCACTGTTTTCAGGCCTTCAAAACCGACAGTGCTGATCGAGCCGCCACTGGTGAGAACATCGAGGACGTTGTTGTAGACGTCCTCATGGTTCGACATGGACCCCTGATAGTCGCCATACTCATTGGCCGACCGGCCTTCAGCGATTTCGCTTGGGGCCATGCCCTCAATGTTCTCGTACTCGATCTCGTTGAGGTATTGGCCGCCAATCTTGATCGTGCCTTTCTCGCAGAACAGGGTAAGGGAGCCTTCCATGTTCTTGTTGTAGCTGTTGATCGTAAAACTCACCGTACCAATAGCGCCGGAATGGAAGCGCAGGATCGCGACGCCCGAATCCTCGAATTCTATCGAATGCTGGTGGGTGTAGTTTTCCGTAAACGCCTGCACGTCCCGTACATCGCCGGCAAGCCAGTAGAGCAGGTCGACGAAATGGCTGAACTGGGTGTACAGCGTCCCGCCGTCGAGGGCCTTGGTGCCCTTCCAGTCGCTCTTGTAGTAGTTGTCGTTCCGGTTCCAGAAACAATTCAGGTGCACGCTGTATATACGCCCGAGTTTTCCGCTATCGATCAGGGCTTTCAGGTGCTCAACGGGTGGGTTGTAGCGGTTCTGCTTGACGACGAACAACCTTTTGTTCGCCCGCTCGCCAGCCTTGATCATCTCGCCACAATCGTGGACTGACAGGGCCATCGGCTTCTCACACAGGACATGGTATCCGTGTTCGAAAGCCTTGATCGTGTGCTCTGCGTGCAACCCGTTTGGTGTGCACACCGATACCAGATTGGCTTGGCCCTTGAGCCTTTCGAGCATGGTCTCGAAATCGGTGAACGCATCTGCGCCCGTATTGTTTGCGATGG
>JBCBKE010000049.1:0-22628 GCA_038522375.1 Pseudomonadota bacterium | reverse complement strand
CTGACCTATCTGAGCTGGCGTTTTGTCGAACAGCCCTTCCGCAATGCCAGGCGTGTCTGGCCCGAACGCCGCCACCGTTGGACCGTCAGCGCGGCGGCTGTGACGGTCCTGGGTGTTGCTGGCCTGAGTGCGAATGCCATGGAGGGCTACCCCCAACGGGTGGCACCGAGTGTTGACCGACTGATGGCCGCGGCGCGCGATAACAGCCCCGAGCGAAATTCCTGTCATGCGAAAGTGCGCGGCGCTGACCGGTTCGGCGACCGGTGCCGGTTCGGTCCCAGGAACGGAAAACGTGTGATCGTTTTCTCCGATAGCCATGGCACTGAGCTGAGTTACGTCCTGGGCCAGGTGGCCCGGGCGGAGGGCCTCCGCGTCACCCAGGTCACCGGATCGGCGTGTCCGCCGGCCCTGGGATTCTCGCCGGAGATGCGTCCAGATTGTGCCCGGCACACCGAGCGGATGCTGTCTGGCATGGTCAAGCAGCCGCCGAGCACCGTTCTGGTGCAGGCCTATTACGAGTTGTGGCAGGAAGAACCGACGAGCGCACAGTTCTGGTCAGGCCTGGAAGATACCGTTGTGGCCCTGAAAGGCGCGGGGCACCGGGTGACCGTTCTGGGACCCGTTCCGCGCGACCCCAACGGACCTGTTCCCGAAACGCTGGCGCGGCTGGCCCAGCGGGGCGTGGACCCAATCGACTACAGGTTTGCCGTTTCGCCGACGATACGGGCCGATGTTCAGCCAAGACTGGAAGGGCTCGTCGCGCGGACGGGTGCCGCGTTCATTGGCCTGATGCCAACCCTTTGCGGATCGGACACGTCCTGCCCTGGACTGGTGGATGGGTCGGTCATCTATTTCGACGACCACCACCTCTCTGTCACGGTCGCCCGCCAGGTAGCCGATGCCCTGATCCTCCCGGCCTTGAAATAACACCGGGGAGCAGGGCCCTTGTCGCCTACTCCGCAGGCTGTGGTCTGGCGGCTGTATCAGCCTCCGCATCGAGCAGGCGGGCCACGTCGCCAGGGCTGCCCGTCCGCCGGGCGAGTAGGGAATAGGCCGTCGGAACGATGAGCAGCGAGACAAGCACGGCCGTCAGGGCGCCGAACAGGATCACAATGCCGATGGCGTAGCGGGTTTCGGCCCCGGCCCCCGATGACAGGATCAGCGGCAAGGCGCCGGCCGCGGTCGTCAGGCCCGTCATCAGGATCGGCCGGAAGCGGGCGAGGGCCGCTTCGCGGAGGGCCGCATCGAAATCCATTCCCTGGTCGCGGAGCTGGTTGGCAAATTCGACAATCAGGATGCCGTTCTTGGCCGCGAGTCCGATCAGCATGATCAGGCCGATCTGGGTATAGATGTTCAGGCTCTCGCCCGTTGACCAAAGGCCGAGGAGCCCACCGCCGATGGTTGCCGGCACGCAGAGCATGATCACAAGCGGATGGATGTAGCTTTCGAACTGGGCCGCGAGCACGAGGAAAACGATGAGCAGGCCGATGACGAAGACAAAGACGATCGAGTTACCCGATGATTTGAAGTCGAGGGACTCGCCCTTGTAGTCGAAGGTTGCTTCATCGGGTAGGACGTCGCGCGCGATGGCTTCCATAGCGTCAAGCGTATCACCCAGGGCCACTCCGGGCTCGAGCCCTGCTTCCACGGTGATGGCGCGCACCCGATTGTAGCGGCTGAGGGTGGGACTGTCGGCCAGGGATGCGATGGTGACGAGGTTCGACAGGGGGATCAGCTCGCCTGACCGCTGGGAGCGGACATAGATATTCTGAATATCGGTTGGCGTGTTCTGCTCCGAGCGCAAGCCTTCGAGGATCACGTCATACTCTTCGCCGCCATCGATATAGGTAGTCACGCGCCGGGAGCCGAGCATCGTCTGGAGGGTGGAGCCGATCTCGGAGACGGTCACGCCCAGGTCGGCCGCCCGGTCATAATCGACCTGGATGCGGAATTGGGGCTGGGTCTCCTTGTAATCCCAATCGATGTCGACGAGGCCGAGGTCGGACTCCTGGAGGGCTGTGACGAACGTCTCCCGCCATTCCGACAGCTCTTCATAGGTCGGGCCGCCCAGCACGAACTGGACCGGTTTACCGGTCCCACCGCCCAGGCCCTGGCGCATTCTGGCAAAGGCGCGGATGCCTGGGAGGTCGGAGAGTTCCCGGTTGAAGTCGGCGATGATCTCATTCGCAGGCCGACGGTCGGCCCAGTCTTCCAGCACGACGATGATGAAGGCCTGGTTGAACGCCGATGAACCAAAGCCTGGCGCGCGGATCAGCAGACGCTTTACGTCCCCGCTCTCGGTGTAGGGCACCAGCCGCCGTTCAACCTCGTCGAGGTATTTCTCCATGTAGCTGAAAGATGCGCCTTCGGGTCCGCGGATCGCGACGAAGAAAGCGCCGCGGTCTTCCTGGGGCACGTATTCGCTCTGGATTGACTGGGTGAGCGTGTAGGAGCCGAAGCCGACGCCCATGAGCACGAGGGCAATCAGGATTGGCCGCTTCACCAGCCGGTCAAAGACCCATCCGTAGCCCCGTTGCAGCCAGCGGAAGACCGCGTTGACGGCCCGAGGCAGGGCCAGCCAGATGCTCTTCTTGTCGGTCTTTGGCTTGAGCAGCTTGGATGCCAGCATGGGAGACAGGGTGAGGGCGACAAGGCTGGAAAACGCCACGGCGGCTGCCATTGTGAAGGCGAATTCGGTGAAGAGGCGGCCGATATCGCCTTCGAGGAAGGTGATGGGCACGAACACCGCGATCAGCACGAGGGTGGTTGCCACGACGGCGAAGCCGACCTGCCTCGCGCCTCGATAGGCCGCCACCAGCGGTGTCTCGCCATACTCATCCATGCGGCGATGGATGTTTTCCAGCACCACGATCGCATCATCCACCACCAGTCCGATGGCAAGGACCAGGGCCAGAAGGGTCAACAGGTTGACCGACAGGCCGAGCGCGAAGAGCACGATGAAGGTCGCAACGATCGAGATCGGCACGGTGATCGCGGGAATGAACGTCGTCCGCACGCTACCAAGAAACAGGAATATCACGAGGGTGACGAGTGCCACGGCAATGGCAAGGGTCGTGTACACTTCGCGGATCGATGCCTCGATGAACACGGCACTATCAAAGCTCTGATAGATCTGAAGGCCGTCTGGCAGCCCCTCGTTCAGAGTCGTTGCGAGGGCCTGGGCGCCGCGGGCGACATCCACGGTGTTGGCGGTGGATTGCTTGACGATCCCCATGCCGATCATCGGGATACCGTTGCCGCGGAACAGGGTGCGGTCCTCGACGGTGCCGCGCTCGACCCTGGCCACATCGCCGAGCCTTACGAGGTAGCCGTCATCGCCCTGGTCGATGACCAGCCCCGCAAAATCGTCCGCCGTGCGAAACGCCCGGTCGATCCGCACCGTGAAGGTTCGTGTGGAGGATTCGAGGCTGCCGGCAGGGGCTTCGATATTCTCGCTTCGCAGGGCCTGTTCGATATCGCTGACGGCGAGGCCGCGCGCGGCAAGGGCGCGGCGGTCGATCCAGACCCGCATGGCATAGGGCCGGGAGCCGCCAACCCGCACCCTTGCCACACCATCAACGGCGGAAAACCGGTCGACCAGGTAGCGTTCAGCGTAATCGGTCAGTTCTGGCGTGGTCATGGTCTCGCTGGCGAGGTTCAGCCACATGATGACGTCGTCGTTGCCGTCTTCCTTCTGGATCTCCGGTGGATCGGCCTCGGGGGGCAGATTGTCGAGGATGCCCTGGACCCGGTCGCGGATGTCATTGGCGGCCGCATCGATGTCCCGGTTGATCTCGAATTCAATGCTGATCCTGGATCGGCCATCGGTAGAGCTCGAATCGACGAAACGGATGCCTTCGACACCGGCGATTCGGTCTTCGATCACCTGTGTCACCCGGGTTTCGATCACGCTGGCCGAGGCGCCCGGATAGCTGGTATCCACGGTCACGATCGGCGCGTCGATATCGGGATATTCCCTCAGGGCGAGCCGGTCGAAGGAGACGATGCCGAAGACAACGAGCAGCAGCGCCAGAACGGACGCAAAGACGGGGCGTTTAACCGAAAAATCCGAAATCAGCATGGGTTCAGGTCCTACTGGCCGGAAGAGCTGGATGCGGCACCACCAGACGAGGACCCGCCGCCGACGGCGCTTGTGGGTTGCAGCAAGGACCGGTCCCTGATGCGGATCGCCGAACCTTCGCGGACGCGGATAATGCCTTCGGTGATAACCAGGTCTGACGGTTCTAGACCTGAAAGAATTTCGACGCGGCCTTGCTGGCGCCGTCCGACCGTGACTTCGACACGCCTGGCGACTTGTGCGCCGCCATCATTCGCGACGGTCCAGACAAAGGTCTTTGGACCGAGGGCCTCGATGGCCTCCTCGGGAATGGAGAGGGCGTCCCTGGGGTTTGCACTCAGGATGACCGACATGAACATGCCGGCCTTCAGGGCCCGGTCCTCATTGGGGAGAACGGCGCGCACGCGTACGGACCGCGTGATCGGGTCGATGGCATTGTCCACGGACTCGACGGTCCCGTCGAACGCCATGCCTGGCAGGTCCGAGGAGGTGGCTTCGACGACAAGGCCCGGCTGGACTGCGGTCAGGAATGTCGATGGCACCGAAAAATCGAGGTTCATTTCGCTATCGTCGATGAGGGTTGCGACCACATCCCCTGCGCGCACGAAGGAGCCGACACTAACCTGCCTGAAGCCAAGCACGCCGTCGAACGGTGCCACAAGGACCCGGTCGTTCTGGCGTGACTGCACGGCGCGCAGCTGCGCGGCGGCGGCGTCAAAGTCCCGTTGAGCCTCGTCCAGTTCCGAGCGGGAGACCGCGTTCTCATCGGCCAGGCGCTGGACCCGTTCGAGCTGGCGCCGGGCTTCAGCGACGGTCGCTTCTGCGGCTTCCACGAGGGCGATTTGCTCACGCTGGGCGAGCGAGAGGAGGGTTTTTCCTTCAGCGACCCGTTGCCCATCATCGAAGAAGATCGCGGTGACGCGGTCGGCCACGTTCAGGGTCAGGTCGACGCGCTCATTTGGCTCAAGGGTGCCGAGGGCCTCGATCTGGCTGGAGAAGGCTTCGGTGGCGACCGGCTCGACAAAGACGTTGGCGGGGCCGCCACGCTGGGCGGTTGCTGGCAGGGCAGCGGCCAGTCCGATCGCGACAACAAGGGGAAGGCGCCGCAACGCCTTGCTGACATTGAACGAGGTTTGCATCCGAAGATCCTATCCGGCCCGCTGGGCCATAAGTGTTTCATCGTCCCAAATGCCGCCCAGGCTCCTGTAGGCCTGAACGGCACCGCGAGCGGTTTCCAGGCGGCTGACCGCCAATCTGTCCTCAGCGTCGAGGCGCGTGCGCTGGGCATCCAGCACATCGAG
Source organism: Pseudomonadota bacterium (assembly GCA_038522375.1). Classification (GTDB taxonomy): domain Bacteria; phylum Pseudomonadota; class Alphaproteobacteria; order Caulobacterales; family Hyphomonadaceae; genus UBA5336. The sequence goes on along the minus strand of JBCBKE010000049.1, from coordinate 17,249 downwards.
GTAATCGTCGAGGCCTTCCTGATATCGCAACGTTGCGAGTTCGAGGGCGCGATCAGCCGCAACGGCTGCCGCGACCAGGTCCGTTCGCCGACTTCGTTCGTTGACATAGTTCGACAGGGAGACTTCGACATCAAGAAGCGCGTTGATCACAGCCTGTTCATAGGTGGCGGCTGCAACCATTGCCCTGCCGTCCGCCGCATCGATATCGGCCCGAATGCGGCGAAGGTCAGGACCGGCCCAGCTAATGGTCGGCCCGACTGAAAACCCCAAGTTCAAGCCACTTTCGCTGCCGAAGACCCCCTCGGGTCGAAAGAGCGCGCTGACGCTGCCATTGACGACGATCTGCGGGAAGAGGTTTGCACGCGCAGCCGCGGTCAATGCCAGAGCGCCTCCGAGATCGGCCTCTGCGAGCCGAATATCGGGACGGCGCCTGATCATGTCGCCAGGCGTGCCGGTTGACAGGGGGCCGACCAGTTCGGGGATTGAACCGTCATCGTCGGTCAGCAGCGCTCGGAACGCAGTCGTTGCCTGGGTCGCCGGCTCACCGGTCAATGCCGCAAGCTGGAAGATGGCCTGATCGATGTCGGCCTGGAAGACGGGAATGGACGCGAGGGTGGTGCGGTAGATGGTTTCGGCGCGATCCACATCGAGCTGGCTGGCGCGGCCATTGTTGAGCAGCGTCTGGATCAGGTCGAGGCCCTCGGCCTGACTTTCAGCGTTCTGGCGGGCCACGGAGAGGCGACGTTGAGCGCCCCGGAGGTCGATGTAAGCGAGCGCGGTCTCGCTGGCCACAGTCACGGCAATGTCCCGCCGTAGCTCGATAATGGTATCGGCGGAGGCTTCAGCGTTCTCGATCAGGGCCCGGATACGGCCAAAGGCGTCGTACTCCCAGGACGCCCCAACGGACCCCCGCGCCGCCCATTCAGGGTCTTCGGTTCGGCCGGCTGGCTCACTGAAGTCAGCGCTGGTCTGGCTGGTCACGTCCGGTGTCCGGTTCAGGCCCAACCGCCGCAACTCCGCCTCCGCCACCGCGACGTTCAGGTCTGCGATCGTCAGGGCCGGACTATGCAGCAGGGACCGTTCGACCAGGGCGGACAGGAGCGGGTCATCGAAACCGGTCCACCACGCTGCCGGAATGGGATCTGGCGGCAGGGTCTCGGCACTGAAGGCGACCAGCGCCTCTCCTGCCGGCTCGTCCAATGGGACAATGGCCGCATTCGTTGCGCACCCGGCCAATGCGGACAGGACGAGCGGGAGGGCGAACCGCGCTTTTCGAGGATTGCTGTCGGGGGTCATTTTTTTCGTCACCCAGCGTAGATGGTCCGCTTTGAGGTTGCAGCAAGCGCGCTGCCGCTCAACCAGCGATAAAATACCGTTTCCGTCTAGTTTTCGAACACTATTTGGGGCGGGGCCTTGGTTTCCAACTGGTCGATGCCGAGGGCGGCGTCCCGGGCGAGGGTATGGAAGAGGTCGCTTGCAGGGCCTGGCTGGAGCGCTGCGGGCTGGCCCGTATCACCACCGGCGCGAATTTCCGTGAGTATCGGGATCTGGGCCAGCAGGGGCAGGCCGAGCGCCTTCGCCATGGCGGCGCCTCCCCCCTCACCCATGATGTAGCTCCGGTGGCCGGATGGGTCGTCGAACCAGCTCATGGTTTCGACGATACCCAAAACCGGAACGGCGGTTTTTGCAAACATCGCGACCCCCCTGCGGACGTCGGCCAGGGCAACTTCCTGGGGCGTGGTCACGATGATGGCAGCGGTCACTGGCACGTTCTGGGCGATGGCAAGCTGGGCGTCGCCGGTACCGGGTGGGGTATCCATCACGAGGATGTCCAGTGGGTCGCCGGGCTCACCCCAGGCGGCATCCTTAAGCATCTGGTTGATCGCGGACATAACGATGGGCCCACGCCAGATCATCGGGGAATCGGCGTCGGTGAGATAGCCGATCGAGAGGGTCTGGACGCCGTGGGCGTTGACGGGGAGCAGCTTGCCGTCCGCATTGGTGGCGGGCTGCTGGTCGGCTGTTCCGAGCATGGTGGGGATGGACGGGCCGTAGACGTCGGCATCAAGGAGGCCGACCTTCATCCCGGTTCGGGCGAGAGCGGCGGCAATGTTCACTGCAACCGTCGACTTGCCGACCCCGCCCTTGGCGCTGGCCACGACCAGGATGCGGGATATGCCGGGCAGGCGATTGGTCTGTGGCGAGGACGGAAGCGTGCCCTGGCGCAAGGCCTCGTCGGACAAGCGTGCGCCACTGCCGACCCGCTTGCGGTCGGTTTTCGGAGGCGATCCAATCAGTGTGATGCGACTTTTCGTCCGGTCAGCCTCTTCGGGCCGCGGATCTTCTGCCGGTGGTTGCGGCTCGGCAGGTGCGGTGGGTGTCTCGAATCTGGCCACGGCGGACAGGATGCCGGCAACGCTGCGAGCCCCGGCCTCCGCGTCGAGCCTGCATTTTTCAAGTGCTGCGGTGTCCCCAGGTTCGGCCGAAAGGGTCAGTTCGGCGTCGCCCGCTTCGTCGACCGTAACGGCCACGAGCCAGTCAGGGTTTCCCAGAACCTCCCTGATCTTAACCGATTGCTCGGCAGACTTTTGCGCCCTGGTGCGAAACAACGCGGCATCCTCCTTGAAGGGGCACCCCTCTAGTGCACATATGCGGGTCACTGGATGAAAACCAAGCATCTTCAAGAAACAGGAGGGGCCTAATGCCCTGGAAAGATCAGACGGGCTCAGGCCAACCCGAGGTCGGCAAGCATGAAGCCGCTGGCGGGCCGTGGGGCCAGGGAGGCGGTCAAGGCGGCGGAAATGGCGGTTCACCGTGGAACCGGCCAGGCGGCGGTGGCGGCGGAGGGTCCGGCGGCGGACAGGCTGACATCGAAGAACAGATGCGCCGCATGCAGGAGCGTTTCCGGCGCGGCTTTGGTGGCGGGGGCGGTGATGGCTCGGGCCGCGGTGGACGAGGCATCGGTCCGATCGGATTCGTCGCGATCGGTGTCGTTGCTGTGGGCGCCTGGTTATCGACAGGCGTTGTTGTAGTCGATGCGGGCGAGCAGGCGTCGGTGTTCCGGCTCGGGAAGTGGCAGGCCAACCTGCCAGCCGGTTTCCATGTGCACCTGCCCGTCCCGATCGAGGAGCATGTGCTGGTGCCCGTTGAGTCCCAGAACCAGATCCGCATCGGCGATGTGCGCGACGAAAGCCTGATGATCACGGAAGACGAGAACATCGCTGACATCCAGTTCTCGGTGTTCTGGAAAGTGAAGACCGATGCGCCACAGGATTTCGTCCTGAACGTGAAGGAGCCCGAAGCCGCCGTCCGCATGGTGGCGGAAAGCGTCATGCGCGAAGTGGTTGGCCAGAGCCCGCTGCAAAGCGTGATCACGACGGAACGGGACGTGGTGCAGCAGGAAGTCAGGGATCAGACCCAGGCCCTTCTGGACGACTACCGGGCCGGGATCGATATCCTCGACGTCCAGATCGCGAAATCCGACCCGCCCCAGCAGGTGATCGAAGCCTTCAACGACGTGAACAAGGCGGAACAGGACGCAGAAACCAACGTCAACGAGGCGACCCGCGATTCGAACCAGGTTGTTCCGCGGGCCCGTGGTGAAGCCGAGCAGATCCTTCAACAGGCCCAGGCCTATCGCGACCAGGTGGTGGCGGATGCCAATGGTGAAGCGGCGCGCTTCATCTCGATTTATGACGAATACCGCCAGGCGCCGCAGGTGACCCGTGAGCGGATGTATCTTGAAACCCTCGAGAAGGTGCTCGGTTCGGCCGACAAGACCATTCTCGACAGCGAATCCGGCGCGGTGCCCTATCTGCCGCTTGATCGCGTCGTGCGACAGTAAGAGGACAAGAAAACCATGCGAATATTCGTTTGGGGTCTAGCCGCCCTCATTGCCCTCATCGTCATTGTTGCGATCAACTCGTTTTATGTTGTGCGCCAGGACCAGCAGGCCCTGGTCCTGCAACTCGGTAATCCCGTGGCCGTTCGCAACGCACCCGGCACCGACGAAGCGGGGCTGTACTTCAAGACTCCGCTGGTCCAGCAGGTGACCATACTGGACCGGAAGAACCTCGGGACTGACATCTCGGATATCGAAGTTCTTGCCTATGACCAGCGCCGCCTTGTTGTGGATGCGTTTGTTCGGTGGCGGATCAGCGATCCGCTGCGGTTCTATCAGCGCTTGCGCACCGAACTGGCCGCCGAGGCCCAGTTGGAGCGGTTCACGGAATCGGCCATTCGGGAAGCCTTGGGGGATGTTCCCGTTCCCGAGATCGTGTCGGGATCGCGGGCCGAACTGATGAACCGGATCCGGTCCACGGTGAATAACAACCTCGAACAGTCCGGGATCGACATTATCGATGTTCGGATCCGCCAGGCCGACCTGCCCCAGGCCATTGCCGAGGGTGTGTACGACCGGATGCGGTCTGCGCGTCAGCAGGAAGCAGAGCGGATCAGGGCCGAAGGCGACGAGCAGGCCCAGCGTATCCGCGCCGAGGGCCAACGGGAAGCAACCGTGATCCGGGCAAGGGCCCGCGAGGAGTCGGAGAAGATCCGCGGTGAGGGCGATGCCCTGCGCAACGAGATCTATGCGGACGCCTACAATCGCGATCCCGAGTTTTTCCGGTTCTACCGCTCGCTGATTGCCAGCGAGAAGTCTATCCAGCATGGCACGCAATTGATCATTGGTCCTGAGAGTCTTGGGGTGTGCGACGTGTTTGCCGAGGATGCCGCGCGCTCCTCGTCCGGTCAATAAGCGAGCCCGGCCCAGTGTCGGCTGACACTTGGGACGGGCCTTTTTTCCTGGCGCTGCTACTCTGCAGCGTCGGGCTCTGGTTCCTGATCGAGGGCGCAATCTATGCCCTGGCACCGGAGACGATCCAGCGCTTTCTGGATTGGGCGGCCCGGTTACCGCTTCAGGATTTCAGGCAGGGCGGTCTCTGGACAGCGGTTTTCGGTGCATTACTGCTCTATGGCGGACTGCGCCTCATTTGAGCCATTGCGGGTTTGGATAAGCTCGGACTATCGTTTGGGCGAGGGCCTGCTCGAGATTGGAGATTCGCGATGTTTCGTTCCGTTGGCCTTGCCGCCCTTGTCATTGGGCTTGTCGCAGCCGCGAACGAACCCGCACTGGCCCGGCAATCGATCTCCGACGATGTGGCGGCGGCGGAGACCCGGGCAACACCTGAGAGTTTTTCCGACCTGGCGCGCCAACTGATGCCAGCCGTCGTCAATATCACGACCCGGCAGACCATCGCACCGGACCTGCCTGACTTTCCCGAGGGGTCGCCGCTTGAGCGGTTCAATCCGTTTTTCGGTCGCGATGAAGAGGGGTTCCGCCAGGAAGGATCGTTGGGCTCCGGCTTCGTGATATCCGCCGATGGCCTGGTGATTACGAATGACCATGTCATCAAGGACGCCGACGAGATCAACGCCGTGTTCTCCGATGGCAGGACGATCAGCGCAGAACTGATCGGCACCGACCCGGAAACTGACGTTGCGGTGCTCCGATTGCTGACCGACGACACGCTTCCGTTTGTGGAGTTGGCCGACAGCGACACCGCCGATGTGGGCGATTGGGTCATCGCGATCGGCAACCCGTTCGGTTTCGGCGGATCGGTATCGGCCGGCATTATCTCCGCCCGCAACCGGGACACGGGTGGGCGCTACGATGATTTCATCCAGACCGATGCGGCCATCAACCGAGGCAATTCGGGAGGGCCGCTTTTCAACCTCGATGGCGAAGTTGTAGGGGTCAATACGGCCATCATCTCCCCGTCCGGCGGCTCTGTGGGTATCGGCTTTTCGATCCCCTCGAACATGGTTCGCCAGATTTCGGGCCAGTTGATCGAATTCGGGACCCTTCGCCGGGGCTGGCTTGGCGTCAACGTTCAGGCCATCGACGACGCGATCGCTGAAGCCTACGGTGTTGACGGCGACACTGGCGTGATCGTGACCCGCGTCACCGACAATGGCCCCGCCGCGGAGGCCGGACTGCAGGTCGGCGACCTGATCCTCAGTATTGACGGGACCGAGATCCCCGATGTTCGGAGTCTGACACGTATCGTCGCCGATGCGGGCGTCGAGGCCGACGTGGCGCTGACGATCGTCCGCAACCGCCGTGAGCGGGTCATCGATGTCACGCTTGGCGAGTTGGATAGCGGCGACGATGACGCCGAAACCGAGGACATCCCGGAGTCGGTGCTGACCAGCAATCCCGCCGGGCTGGAACTGGTGGCCATGGATGAAACGCTGCGCCGCCGCTACAGGGTCCCGAAGGATATCAATGGTGTGGTCGTCGGCGCGGTTTCGCCCCGCGGGCCCGCTTTCGGCAAGATCAACAAGGGCGATGTCATCCTGGAAATGAACTTCGAAATGGTCGCCACACCCCAGGACGCGATGGACGCGATCAATGAGACGGCAGCGTCTGCGACCGGGCCGCTGCTGATGCGGGTCTGGCGGGCGGGATCGGGGGGCGTGTCGATCTTTGTCGCGATCCCCCTGGAGGCGGGCAGCTAGGCCGTCGTCCCTCTGCATCGGGTCATCTGGTCCCCACCCCCATGAACGAGGGGACGCCTGGCACAGCCAAACTGCCGTGAGCGAGGCACGACCGACGACCGATTCTGTCGGAAACCGGAAGCGGGCTAGGGGGCTACGAAGTCGCGGGCATGTATGCCCTGGAAGAACAGGGCTGCCGTCAGGTCGCAAACGTTGATGGCTGCATCGGCTTCGGCGGCAACGACGGGTTTGGCCCTGTAGGCGAGCCCGAGGCCCGATGTCTTGATCATGGCAAGGTCATTGGCGCCATCGCCGAGGGTGAGGGCATCGCCGACGGTGAGGCCCAAAGCGCCGGCAGCATCGTTCAGGGCATTGCGCTTTGCCTCGCGACCCAGGATCGGCTGACCGACGGCGCCGGTGAGGCGGGATCCGTCGTCGATCAGCGTGTTGCCCTGGTGATCGTGGAACCCGGCCAATACTGCGACGCGTTCGGTGAAGAAGGTGAAGCCGCCGGAGACGAGGAGCGTTTCCGCTCCCAGCGCTCTCATGGTGGCAACCAGGGTCCGTGCGCCGGGGTTGAGGGTGATCCGTGCGTCGAAGCACGCCTGGAGGGCATCAAGTCCCAGTCCGTCCAGCATGCGGACCCTCGTGGTGAGGGCGGTGTCGAAGTCCAGGTCCCCTCGCATGGCCCGTTCCGTAATGGCAGAGACTTCTGATTTCAAACCGGCGAAGTCGGCGAGCTCGTCGAGGCATTCCTGCCCGATGATCGTGGAATCCATATCGGAAAGCAGTAGCCGTTTCCTGCGCCCGGCCGCCGGCAGGATGGCCGTGTCGCCGGTGTCGCCGGCGGCCGCAGAAAGCCGTACACGTACATCCGCCAGGTCAGCTTCGTGTAGGTCGACGATCACGTCGCTGGCAAATTGTTGCTCCCATTCCCCGAGGGACTGCAATTCCATTTCCCGCGCGAGATAGTCGTTCAGCGCGCCCCGCAACACCGAATTTGCGTGGGATGCGGATGATCGGCTGATGCATGTGGCGGCGTAGCGGCGCGTGCTCTCGGTCTCTGTCATCGGGGCTGATCCTTGGCTTTTCACATGTGCAGGAAGGCACTACGGTTCCACCGATGCGCCCTGCTATCCTCATTCATGGTCCCACTGCAAGCGGCAAGACGTCTGTCGCCATAGAACTGGCCAAGACGCTCGACGGGGAGATCATCAACGCCGATTCCATGCAGGTCTACCGTGACCTGAAAGTTCTTTCTGCCCGCCCTGATCCCAGCGAAATGCAGGATGTCACGCACCATATGTTCGGCCATGTGGATGCTGCGACGCGCTATTCAACCGGTCTCTGGCTGGAGAATGCAACGCAGACGATTGCCGATGTGCAACGCCGCGGACGGCTGCCGATCATCGCCGGCGGGACAGGGCTCTACTTGCTGGCCCTCACCGAGGGGTTGAGCGAGATACCGCCCGTGCCGGAGGATATTCGCGCTGATGTCCGGTATATCCTGCAGGATCAGGGTATTGCCGGGCTCTACGCGCGGTTGCAGGCGGCCGATCCGGCAATGGCCGCTGAGCTGTCACCGAATGACCGCCAACGGGTATCGCGCGCCTATGAGGTGTGGCTGGCAACGGGAAAATCGATCCGTGACTTCCAGGGAAGCCGATCCCGTCCCGTCCTGGCGCCGGGCGAATGGCTCGGCGTGGCGCTGACCCCGCCGCGAACCCGGCTTTACAACCGAATCGACCGCAGGTTCGAAACCATGATGATGCATGGGGGCATGGAAGAGGCCCGCGCCCTTGTCGGCCGTGGGCTTGATCCCGAACTTCCCGCCATGAAGGCGAGCGGGCTGCCGTGGTTGGCGGCCTTTATCCGGGGGGAGATGACCGCCGAGACCGCCGCCGACCATGCCAAGCGCGATACAAGGCGATACGCCAAGCGGCAATTCACGTGGATCAGCCGGCAGTTCCCGTTCTGGCCGCGCATTCCTGCGCTCTCTGATGCGGCGCGCAAAAAGGTAATTTTTGCCTTATATCGGGAGATTGACCCCGGCTAAGGGGTACGTTATTTCTCTATACAACGTAGGAAACGCCAGAGAGGCACGACTTTCATGAAATCGAGCAACGTACTCGTTATCAGGCATCCGTAGTCGGCGACATTGCCGATTACGGATGCGTGTCCGAGGGGTCTCCAACGAGGCCCCTTTTTCTTTACCGCAAGCCCTTACACTCCTCCAAGATGACATCCCCGAGCTGAGCCATGACGACCGAAACAGAAACTGCCCCAACGACCGCTGTCGCCGATACGATGACTGGCGCTGAGATTGTTATCCGAGCTCTGAAGGCCCAGGGCGTTGAGGTGATGTTCGGGTATCCGGGCGGTGCGGTCCTGCCGATCTATGATGCCCTGTTCTCAGAGCCTTCGATCCGTCACATCCTGGTGCGCCACGAACAAGGCGCCGGCCATGCGGCCGAGGGATATGCGCGTTCGAAGGGCAAGGCGGGCGTGGCCCTGGTGACGTCCGGTCCGGGCGCGACCAACATGGTCACGCCGATCGCGGATGCCATGATGGACTCGATCCCCATGGTCGTTCTTACCGGACAGGTGCCGACACACCTGATCGGGACTGACGCATTCCAGGAATGCGACACGGTGGGGATCACCCGCTGCTGCGCCAAGCACAATTATCTTGTCACTGATGTGAATGACCTGGCCCGCACGATCCACGAGGCCTTCCATGTCGCCACCACGGGACGGCCTGGCCCTGTGGTTGTGGATATTCCCAAGGACATCCAGTTCGCGACGGGGCCCTACCACGGCCCGGAAAGCGTCAGCCGTCCGACCTACGCGCCGCGGAATACGCCCAATCCCACCCGTATCGACGAGGCGCTGGACCTGATGCAGGCTGCGAAACGGCCCGTCTTCTACACGGGCGGGGGCGTCATCAATTCGGGCCCGGCGGCGAGCGGGGCCCTGCGCGCGCTTCAGAAGGCGACGGGCTTTCCGGTCACCTCGACGCTGATGGGGCTTGGTGCATTTCCGGCGTCCCATGCCGACTGGCTCGGCATGCTGGGCATGCATGGCAGCTACGAGGCGAATAACGCCATGCATGATTGCGATCTCATGATCTGTGTCGGGGCGCGCTTCGATGACCGTGTGACCGGGCGGATCGATGCTTTTTCTCCGGGTTCGAAGAAGATCCACATCGACATTGATCCCTCTTCGATCAACAAGGTTATCCGCGCCGATGTGCCGATCATTGCCGATTGTCGGGCGGCGCTGGAGGCGCTGCTGGCTGGCTGGACCGCGCGCAAGGCGAAGAAGCCCGACATCAAGGCGTGGAAGGCGGAGATCGGCACGTGGCGGGATCGGCGCAGTTTTGCCTATCGGCCCGATGCCGCGGTGATCAAGCCGCAATACGCCATCGAACGGCTCTATGAACTGACCAAGGACCTGGACACCTATATCTCCACCGAGGTGGGCCAGCACCAGATGTGGGCCGCCCAGCATTATCATTTCGAGGAGCCCAACCGGTGGATGACCTCGGGTGGTCTCGGCACCATGGGCTATGGCTTGCCGGCGGCGGTGGGCATTCAGGTCGCCCATCCCGATGCCCTGGTGATCGATATCGCCGGCGAGGCGAGCGTGCAGATGGTGATGCAGGAGATGAGCACGGCGGTGCAACACAACCTGCCGATCAAGGTGTTCATCCTCAACAATGAGTGGATGGGCATGGTGCGCCAGTGGCAGGAACTGCTTCACGGAGAACGCTACAGCCACTCCTATTCCGAAGCGTTGCCCGATTTCGTGAAACTTGCCGAAGCCTATGGCGGCCATGGCATCATTTGCGACAGCCCGGACGATCTGGACGAAAAGATCATGGAAATGATCGACACGCCCAAACCCGTGATCTTTGATTGCCGGGTGACCAAGGACGAGAACTGCCTTCCGATGATTCCATCGGGTGCGGCCCACAACGACATGATCCTCGGGGAAATCACCGGGGACGAGATCGATGATGCTGGGAGGAAACTGGTGTGATGAGCAAGACGGCAAACCCACAGAATCTCCGAAACGCCCGGTCTGGCCTGACATTTGGCGCGCCGCTCGCTCCCGCCCGGCCCCACAAGCCAGAGGAGGGGCTGACCTTCCTGGCTGGTCCCGCGCCGCGCCCGATCGCTGCTTCTGAACCGGCCGGTCACGGTTTGCGCCTGGTTGCCTCGGGCGGAGCGATCGTCTAGCGCGGGTCTCATTCGTTATTCACGCGCGTTTGGGAGTAGGCGGCTACGCCTTGTACCCTTTCCAGTCCAGCGGGCCCTGACACTGCCATGAAAGACCCGACAGCCACGCCGGCTTCAGCCTACGATATGACCGCTGGCGACGATGCGCCTGAACGGCGGACCCTTGCCATCATGGTCGATAACGAGCCTGGCGTGCTGGCGCGCGTGGTCGGTCTTTTTTCGGCGCGCGGCTATAACATCGAAAGCCTCACTGTGGCTGAGGTCGATGCCTCGCGCCACCGCTCGCGAATTACTGTGGTGACCTCGGGGACGCCGGACACGCTGGTGCAGATCGAGGCACAGCTTTTGCGCCTGGTCCCGGTGGGGCGTGTGATCGATATCACGAAGTCAAAGCGGGGGATCGAGCGGGAACTGGCCCTCATCAAGGTGGCCAGTACGGGCGAAAAGCGGATCGAGGCCCTTCGGCTCTGCGATATCTTCCGCGCCAAGGTGATCGATACCACGCTGGAGAGCTTCGTGTTCGAGCTGACAGGCGGCTCGGACAAGATCGATAATTTCATCGACCTGATGCGCCCCCTTGGCCTCGTGGAAGTCAGCCGCACCGGCGTCCTCTCCATCCAGCGCGGGAAGGCGAAGGGCTGATGGACTGCTCAAACCCCGATTGCCGACCCTTTTTGAACCTTCGAAGCCCCGATAGGAGCCCAGCATGAAGATCTACTACGAACAGGATGCCGACCTCAGTACAATCAAGGCGAAGAAGGTTGCTGTCATTGGCTATGGTTCCCAGGGGCATGCGCACGCGCTGAACCTCAAGGAGAGCGGTGTGGAGGTGCGGGTCGGGCTGCAAGAGACCTCATCGAGCCGCAAGAAGGCGAGCGAGGCCGGCCTTGAGGTGATGACGCCGGCAGACGCTACCCAGTGGGCCGATGTGGTCATGATCCTGATCCCCGATGAGAAACAGGCGGTGCTGTGGGCCAATGAGATCGAACCCCATGTGCGCGATGGCCAGCACATCATGTTCGGCCATGGCTTCAATATCCATTACAACCTGATCCGCCCGGCCGCTGGTGTCGATGTGTCCTTGTCGGCGCCGAAGGGGCCGGGCCACACGCTGCGCGATCAGTTCCAGCGCGGTTTCGGATTGCCCGGCCTCGTCGCCATTCACCAGGACGCAACCGGTACCGCGAAGGACGTGGCGCTAAGCTATTCCAAGGCCATCGGCAACACCCGCGCCGGCGTGATCGAGACCAGTTTCAAGGAAGAGACCGAGACCGACCTGTTCGGCGAACAGGCGGTGCTCTGCGGCGGGATTGTCGAACTGATCAAGGCGGGGTTCGAGACCCTGGTTGAGGCGGGGTATGCGCCCGAGATGGCCTATTTCGAATGCCTTCATGAGACCAAGCTGATCGTGGACCTCATCTATGAGGGGGGTATCGCCAACATGAACTACTCGATTTCCAACACGGCGGAGTTTGGCGAGTATGTCTCCGGCCCGCGCGTGATCTCGCCGGACACGAAGGCAGAAATGAAGCGCATCCTGACCGATATCCAGGACGGGACCTTTGCCCGCAACTGGGTTCTGGAGAACCAGGCTGGCGCGCCGAGTTTCCATGCCAAACGGGCCCGGATGAACGACCACCTGATCGAAGAGGTCGGCGAAAAACTCCGCGGCATGATGCACTGGGCCCAGAATGACCGGTTGGTCGATAAGGCCCGGAATTAATCTGGGGCGGGCGTTTCAGCGAGGTCGGGCATCTGCTGAGGTCGGCCTTGCTGACTTGCGATCAGTTGCAGGGCTGATCGTGCAGGGTAATGAGGGCCAGGGATGCGGGGCTGCTGGCTGGCACCCTGTAGGCGTTGAACGCGCCGGACTTGTCGCTCGTGAACAGATCGTTGAAGGAGATGCGGCGGTCATTGCCGGCGAAGAAGTCGATATGGTTGCCTTTCACCGCGCCGCCCCGGTCGGCGGCGAAGACGTAACCGTCATGGCTGAACACCGCATCGCCGACCATGAAGGTGCGCCCCACCAGTTCGGGGATGAAGAGTGTTGTCTGGTAGGGCACCACCGCACTGTCCACGGCAATCGTGCGGTAAGGCGCGAGCGACCAGTTCCGCACGCCGCAGCCGAAGGGATGGCTGATCGTGGTAAATCGCGCCCGGCGTGTGGCGACACGGCTGGCGCGGGCGAGGCGCGGGAAGAACCGGTCGCAGTTGACCTGTTCTGGCCCGCGGGAGTCCATGAAGGCGTAGGCCCTGGTGGTCCCGTCGGGTCCTGAAATAGCGGCCGAGCCCTGGAGGGCGACATTACACCATTCGCGATCGGTGAGGGGCGGCGAGATGGGCTGGTTTCGGCGATTGATGAGCGGTGTGCCCGACGCGGCAGCTTGATAGCGCGGCGTATAGTAATGGGTGGCCCACAGCCTGAGCGGCGGCGCCGCCAGCACGTCGTGCTTGGGTGATGGCAGGGCGAATGCTGCCAGCAGCGCCTGTGTTGTCGGTGGTTCGGGCGCAATTGGGGTTGCCTGGGGAGCAGGAGGGGCGACGTCGGGCGTAACGGACGGGGCTGGTGCAGGTGCTACGGCGCCTTGCCCATCGGCTGACGCTTCTGTGGGGATTTCAGGTACTGGTAATGCTGGTGTGGTCGTGCCCGGTGGTGGTGTCTCGCAGGCCGCTAGCAGTAGCGCTGCCGCCATCCAACGGGAATGTTTCAGGGTGATGGTGGCATGCGGCACCGTCAGAAGGTCGGCATCTGTCCGGTGGCCGCCCAGGGCATGCCGACGGCGAGGACGACGCTGATGACCAGACCGATCAGCGCGCGGAAAGCGTCGGTGCCCACATCAAAGGCTGCCGCGCCGCGGGTGCGCAGATCGGTGACGAAGGAGATGGCGAGTTCGCGCCCCGCCAACAGGCCCAGGAAGACCCAGGTCGTGCTCATGGGAACGTCGTTCAGTTCCTTGAAGTAGAATAGAACGATCGCGTAGATGAGGTCGACAATGGTGGCGGCGCGGACGTCCACCGTGTGCGTCTTCGACAGGACGATCTGCTGGATTTCGCCACCGCGCGTGGCGAAGATATAGGCCATCATAGCGGCCATCACGAGGGCGCCGAAGATGATCAGTTCCGGCTGGAACACCATCATGGCCACATCGCCGTTGGCGTCCAGGACGGGTTCGCGCGGCAGGAAAACGAAGATATTGGCGAAGTCCTGGAGCAGCCATGTCCACCACAGGAAGCCCGTGGTCAGCCACTGGAAGACGTACCAGGCCGGGTGAAAACCCTCTGCCGACGTTGTCCTGCCGATCCAGACTTCCCAGAACCGTGAGATCAGCAGCCAGATCACCGCACCTGCGCCGAAGGCCACCAGATAACCGAGCGCCGATTTGAGCAGCATGCTCGGCATCACGCCCTCGGTTTCGGCCCCGCCCGAGAGGGCAAACACCGTGAGCACCAGGAACGTCGTGGAAACTGGAATGCCGAACCGGGTGAGGAAAAGGAGCACGAGGGGCGGGATCGCATGCCACCACTGGATGCCCGTTTCCGGGTAGGGAATGCTGTTCAGCTTGCCGTCGGCAATATCACCCCCGCCGATATAAAGCTGAAACATCAGGGCGGACACCATGATGCCGGCAGCGAACAGCCAGAGGACCCACCAGGGCCTGTGGCTGTTGGAGGCCAGGAAGGTGCCCAGTGTCTGGATCGAGTCGTTCGCGATCACGGCATAGGCCGCAAACAGGAACCCAACGATCGCGAAAATCTCATACCCAGCCAGCGACATGGGAGCCCCTCCACACCTTGTGTGAGGCAACCCCGAATGCCACCCCGATGGCTGCGCCTAGCAGGTGCAAAGCCGTTTGGCGAGCCTCAACGCGGCCGCGGTTACTCTTGCGTTCATCGTGGCGCGGATAGTGTGGCTTTGAGGCCAATCAAGGGGACGATCATGGCCATGTCTCGATTGCTGATGCTGGTGTTCGCTGCAGCGAGTTGGGTGGGCGCCGCAGTTGCGCAAATGACCATAAACGGCGTGGTGCCAAATTCCGGCACCGTCACTTTCCTGCAGTCCGAGCACAACATCCAACCCAATGGGCGCTACTGGTATGATCCTGCCAGCGGCTTGCTGGGGCCGTGGGGCGGCCCGCCCGTCGCCCAGATGCCGCCGAATGTAACCGATTTCGGACGGGTGCCGGATGGTGCGTCGGGCTATTATTCCGGCGTTAAGGTCAATGGACGGTCTGTCTCCATGGTCGAGGAGAACGCCCTGAACCACACCTACACGATGATGGTCGAGGGCGACTATGTCATGGGTCCTGATCTGGTGATGCGGAAGAACTATGCTGGGGCGCCGCCTTTCAACTACGGCCAGGCGTGGCGGGCCTTCCAGCAATCAAACAACGCCGAACAGCAATGGTGTGCTGAGGCCCGGCGCCGCGCCCAGGCCAGTCCTCCGGGTCAGCCGATCATCATGACTGATCCCGGTAGCGGGCGCATGAGCGTCCAGATCACGATGGACCGGAACGGCTGCATGATCGGAAATGTGCAGGGTCAGTTCTTCAGTCGGTGTTGCAACTGACCCGCCGGAGCTGGCCACCGTGATCAATCAGGCGCTACTTTGCCTGATCGACGGCAGTCAACGGCCGGGTTCGCGCCAGGATGCGGCTTTCGAAGGCGACCAGCAGGCAGGCGGCAATGATGACGACAGCACCGGCGTAGAGTTGCCAGCCAGGGATCTCGCCGAAGAAGATCGCTCCGAACAGGGCGCTCCAGATCACGGCGGTGTATTCGAGCGGAGCCAGTTTCTGGGCGGGCGCGCGTGCGTAGGCGAGGGTGAACAGCCACCAGATGCTGAGCCCGCACAAGCCAAGGGCGGCCAGCCAGGGGAGTTGCGAAACCTCTGGCACCGGGTCGCTGGCGATCAGGAATGGCAGGCCAAGGAGGCCCGGCAACACGTTGGACAGCATCACGATGGTCAGCGAATCTTCTTTCTGGGCGCGCATGCGCAAAAGCACGACAGAAATGGCATAACACAGGGCGGCGGCAAAAACGGCAATGGTGCCGATCAGGCGGTCGCCGTCCGGTGGGGCCCCCGTCGTTTCTCCCGATGCGGTGATCAGCGCACCCGCAAACCCGACAAAGCTCGCCAGCACGCTGACCCAGCCAAAGGTCTCGCCAAGCAGGATCCGCGCGATGGGTGCGATCATGAGGGCTGCCGTGAAACCGATAACGGTTGCTTCCGCAAGCCCCAGTTGGGTGAGGGAATAGAAGAACAGGAAAGCAGCGGCCAAGTGTACGACGCCGCGCATGGTGTGAAACTGCCATGCCTCGAGCGGCGGATTGCGACGACCCATGGCCAGGAAAATTGCCGTTGCGAAGATGCCCCCGAACACGAAGCGCCAGACGGTCAATTCGACAATCGGGATGTCTGCTGACAGTGCCTTGATGAAAACATCCACGCCGCAACCGCAGAAGACACCGAATGCGGCGATCAGGATGGGGGAGGGCATACGCATGGGCGTCCGTCCCAGCGCGGCAGTGCAAAGTCAAGCGGGCTCGCCAAGCAACGCCGAATCCCGCGATGGGCTATCTCATGTTTGAAACTATCCAATCGGCTGCCATCGGCTTTGCCGCCCTGTTGGCTGGACTTGCGACCGGCGCGGCGTGGATTGTCACTGTTGCAGCGCCCAACTGCTCGTTCGACCGGCTCGACTATTCCCGGGCAGACGGACATGTGCGGGAATTGCTGGTGGCAACCTCGCCCCAGATCGCAGCGGTCCTGCTGGGGGCGGGTGCGTTTGCGATCCTTGGACAGGCCTATGGTTCGGGAACGCTGTCGATCCTCGCGGCGGTGGGGTTCTTCACAAACACCTGGACACTGGCGCGCAGAAAGAAGAGCGAGGCGCCACCAGGCGTGCGCCAGAAAAAGAAAACACAACGGGTTGTCGCAGTGTGGTTTTCGCTGATGTTCGGGCTGGTGGCCGCGATCGCTGCCGTGCTTGCGGTGTTCGGGATCTAGCCCCGCGTCACGCGCCTCAGGGTCAAACTGATCCGCCCGTTGAAACCGAGATTGGTCGAAAAAAGATCATCCGTTTCAATGATCCGGTCAACGCCATGGGCAGCGTTTCGGGAGGCTCCGGCCATGACAAGGACATCGCCGCTGTTGAGTATCACCGGTCGGGTCGGGTCCGACTTTGACGGCCCGCCAAGGCGGAACCTTGCCGTCGCTCCGAGCGAGATCGTGATCAAGCCGGTCTGCCGGTCCTCCTCATCGGCATCCAAGTGCAGGCCCATTTTCGCAGCGCCGATATAGTGGTTCACAAGGCATGCCTCGGGCGTCGGTGCGTCAGGTTGCAGGTCTGCCCACAGGTTCTGCAGGCTTTGCGGCATGGCAGGCCAGGGCAAGCCGGTTTCGGGATGCCTGGTTTGGTACCGATATCCCCGGTGGTCAGAGACCCAACCCAGCGGACCGAAGTTCACCTGCCGGACGGAAAAGCGGCGTCCCCCGGGCGTTATCGGTGC
>JBCBKE010000048.1:0-22901 GCA_038522375.1 Pseudomonadota bacterium | reverse complement strand
ATTACCACCAGTTTCCCGGAGCTATTCCGTAGTGAAGGGTACGTTCCCACGCGTTACTCACCCGTCTGCCACTATGTCGTTCGACTTGCATGTGTTAAGCCTGCCGCCAGCGTTCGTTCTGAGCCAGAATCAAACTCTCAAGTTGAGTTGATCTCTGACGAACCGTTCCATGGAAATTGGAACGGCAACTATTGCTAAGCAAAGTTTTGCGTTTTGACGGGAAACCCTTGTCACTGACCAATCGGCCGAAGCTGACTGATCATGCGATAAGAATTTCCTTGAAACGCATTCGTCACGATCGTTTGGACCATCACCCCGGTGGGGCCCAGAGGGTCCGCTAGCGATCGCGCCGCCTGCGTTTCTCTTCCTATTCTTCCCTGCAATGTCAAACAGCTGGACCGAAGTCCGCAGCCGGTTTGGAACGAACGCTCCGTCCCGGCGAAGTCGCGGCTTATATGGGCCGCAGATTTTCCCGTCAACCTGTTTTTTTGCGCTTTCTGCCGGGCCGTTCCGAAGAACCTTTTTCCCGCCGTTCGGCGCAAAAACTTTCCGTTGTCAGGCCGGACCTGCCGGTCTGTCGAGCAAAAAGTGTTTCCGAAGAGGACACGTATATAGGTCGAAGTCGTGATGGTCTGCAAGTCCTTATTTTCGCCAATCGTGGGAATTTTCCGCAAATTGCGTCCAACGCCTTGGCAAACGTTCTACGATGATCAGCCTAATGAACAGTTAGCCAGACGTTACGTAGGCCTTAAGGGACGACGCTTCTGCTTCCGCCTCCGCAATTTTCCATTTCACCAGGTCGCCAATCGACACCAGCCCGTCGAGCGCGCCATCCTTGAGCACAGGCAGGTGCCGCACTCGCCGATCCGTCATTCGCTCGAGGCATGTGTCCAACCGCTCTGTCGTCCCCGCTGTCAGCACATGGCGAGTCATCGCGTTACGCACTGGAATATCTAGGGAATTTGCACCTTCCCGAGCGACATGCCGAACGATGTCACGCTCGGACAAGACACCCACCACCTGGTTGTGCTCATCCACCGCGACCACGGCACCGATACGGGCCTCATCCAGCACCTTTGCTGCCATCTGCAGCGTATCGTCAGCGCTGACGGTCGTCACTTCACGGCCCTTGGCTTTCAGCACCTGTTCGATCAGCATAGCTGCCCTCCAATATTGCATGGCTGGGATGCTAACCGAACGGCGACAAAATTGCCATTCGACGGGCCCGGTTTTCGCTGGCACGGCCCGTGCAAGGCAGCAACCCAGGTCCGCTGACCTCCAGCCTTGCAGACAGGCGCTGGTTGATCCCCGTCCGATCTGCGCCTTGGGAGGCGCCCCCTCTTGCCTCCCGCAACACCCCCGGTGCCTCGCGCCGGGGGTGTTGTCATTGGGCGGCGCTGAACTGGTCGGTCACGTTCGTCGAAGATCCAGTGTCCAGGGATAGCGAGCGTCGATCCTCGCCGGCCGCGCGGCAAACTCGCCGGGTGAGTGGCCATGGGGCATGAACCGCGCAAGCCGTCGGCCCTCCGCTTCCAGCGCATTGACCGGGCGGGTCTCGAAGTTGCGTCCCCCGGGGTGCACAGCATGGTAGGTGCAGCCTGCGATTGCCCGGTTCGCTTGCTGGTCGACCAGGTCGAAGGTGAGCGGATTATGGGGAGCGATCGTGGGGTGGAGACTTGATGCGGGCAACCAGGTCCGAAACCGGATGCCGCAGAGGTGTTCGCCCTGGATCTCGCCGTGCTGAAGGGGCAGGCGGAGACCATTGCAGGTCGCGGCCAGCCCAAGCCGGTCGAAATCGCCGGACACCTTCACCTGTACCCGCTCCAGGGACGAGTCCACGAAACGGGCCGTGCCGCCAACGCTCCCCTCCTCTCCGAGAACGTGCCATGGCTCCAGCCCGCTTCGCAATTCCAAAACGGCGCCGTCGCAGTCGATCCGGCCCGCCACGGGAAAGCGAAAATCGTACTGCGCCCTGAACCATTCCCGGTCAATGGCGACCCCGATTCCCTTGGAGACGGCCTCCAACACCCGGCCAAAATCAGCCCAGAGAACGTCGGGCAACATGAAACGGTCATGCAGCGCGGTGCCCCAGGGGATCAGCGCCTTTGTGTATGGCGTGGTCCAGAACCACGCCACCAGGGCACGCAGCACCAATTGCTGAGCCGCATTCATTTGCCAGTGGGGTGGCATTTCAAAGGCGCGGAACTCGACAAGGCCGAGCCTACCGGCCGGTCCATCAGGCGAGTACAGCTTGTCGATACAGATCTCTGCCCGGTGCGTGTTTCCGGTCACATCGACCAGCAGATGCCGCAGCACGCGATCGACCAGCCAGGGCGGAAATTCGGTCTCGTCGGGCCCGGGGAGCTGTTCCAGAGCAATCTCCAGCTCATAAAGCGTTTCCGAGCGGGCCTCGTCCATGCGGGGCGCCTGGCTGGTTGGGCCGATGAATAGTCCGGAGAAGAAATAGCTGAGCGATGGGTGGTTCTGCCAGAACCTGATGAGAGAACCCAGTACATCGGGGCGACGCAGGAAAGGGCTGTCAGGCGCGCTGGCTCCACCAAGCGTCACATGGGCGCCTCCGCCAGACCCAGTGGGCCGGCCATCGATCATGAAACCTGAAGCGTCCAGTCCGCAGGCCTTGGCCTCCGTGTACAGGATGCGGGTCTTGTCCACCAGGCCCGCCCAGTCCGATGACGGATGGATATTCACCTCGATGACTCCGGGGTCGGGCGTAACCTTGATTTCGCTGAAACGGGGATCGCGCGGCGGCGGATACCCCTCGATCCTGACCGGTTGCCCGAGGTCTTCGGCGATCATCTCGATGGCAGTGACAACGTCGATAAAAGCCTCTGCCGATCCCGTTGGCGGGAGGAAAATGTTCAAATGTCCGTCACGCGGCTCGACCACGAGTGCTGTTCGGACAGGCTTCGGACCCTTCGAGGCTCCAGGAGCGGGATCGTGTGCCTCTTTGGGCGCAGCTGGTTCCTTTTGCTGGTGATCCTTCGATTGCGGCCGAATTTCCGGTGTTGGCAACTGCCCGCGTGGCGCGAAGGGGTCCACGACCTGCACATGGGGGACGTCCGAGGGCGGAACATGGGGTAGCGACTTGATCGGCAGGCGGAGACCGGCCGGGCTATCGCCCGGTACAAGGCAGAGCTTGCCGCGCCGGGTTTCCCAGATCTCCGAAAACCAGCGGACCGAACGCCCATTGCCGGCATCGGCCTGGGCCGGCTGCGCCGGCTGCGTCGTTTGCGTCGTTTGCAAGGGCAAAACCATCGCTACGGGGCACGCCAGGCCGGCGTCGAACACCCTCGCCATGCGGGCCCGTTCGACCGGATCATCGAGCTTGTTGTCGCCCGGTGACAGGTTCTTCGGCAGGTGGGCTTCGGCGACCAGGTGTTCGGTGGGATCTTCGTACAGGGGCTGGGCGCAGGCGGGATCGACACCAAGCGCCTCTGCAAGCGCTGTCGACAGCGTCTCAGCGGCATCAAACGAGGCCTTCTTGGCAGGTGCCTCGGTCGCGATCAGGTCGGGATTACGCCAAAGTGGCACGCCGTCGTTCCGCCAAATCACGCCAAACGCCCAGCGGGGCAGCGGCTCACCCGGATACCATTTGCCCTGCCCGTGGGTGATCACCCCCCCGGGCGCGAACCGGTCCAGCAAGCGGCGAGTGAGCGTGTCGGCGTAATGACGCTTGGTTGGGCCAACAGCGCCGGTCGTCCATTCTTCGGCGTCCCGGTCCGTGCTGGCAACGAAGGTCGGCTCCCCGCCTTGGGTCAGCCGCACATCCGCCTTCTGAAGAATTTGCTCAACCGCTTCGCCCGCGGCATTCAACGCCTGCCAATCTGTGTCGGTGAAAGGCTTGGTGATGCGAGCCGGTTCCCTGATCCGCGTCACCGTCATGTCGAAATCGAAAGAGACCTCACACGGGTCCAGTCCCCCCGAGATCGGCGCTGCGGACGACGGCATGGGTGTAGCGGCCAGGGGAATATGCCCTTCACCAGCGAACAGTCCCGAAGTTGCATCGAGGCCAATCCATCCGGCACCGGGAACGTAGGCTTCAGCCCAGGCGTGCAGATCGGTAAAGTCCACCTCGGGACCGGACGGTCCCGTCAGGCTGCGCTCGTCCGGGGCGAGCTGGATAAGATAGCCCGATACGAATCTGGCCGCGACGCCCACGTGGCGCAGGAGATTGACGAGCAGCCAGGCCGAATCTCGGCACGAGCCCTTGCCGGCGACAAGGCTTTCCTCAGGCGTCTGCACGCCGGGTTCCATGCGGACAATATAATCGAGCCGCTTCTCGACCATCTGGTTCAACTCGACCAGGAAATCGATTGTCTTGATGTCCCGGCCCTTGCCGCTCGTCCAGAGCTTTGCCGTTTCGGCTGCCAATGCGTCGTAGCGCGGGCCCGCCGCCTCGACTTTCAGATAGGGCGCGAGGTCCTGCTTCAGCTCGGCTCCGTAGTCGAACGGGACATGGAAAGCGGTGTCATCCAGAAAGAAATCGAACGGGTTGATGGCAATCATGTCGGCAACGAGATCGATGGTAACGTCGAAATGGTCGGTCAGGTCAGGAAACACCGCCCTTGCCTGGTAGTTGCCAAACGGGTCCTGTTGCCAATTCAGGAAATGTCCGGCGGGATTGATGGTTTGGCTGTACGATACAATGGGCGTCCGCGTATGCGGGGCCGGGCGCAGCCGTATCGTCTGCGGGCCTAGCGTGATCTTCCGATCGTACTTGTACCGTGTGCTATGGGTAAGCGCGACACGAATGCTCATAGTTTGGCCTCCAAAGCACAAGCTCTGGGCAATACCCCCGATGCGTCCCGCCTTCCATCCCTCCGTTGGAACGGCCGGCGAATAAGGGTTTACTGATTAAAGAGCCGGCAAGGATGTCCCGCGTGACTGCTTTCGACGAAATGAACCATGGTGGCTCGGTTCGCGAGGCTTATCGGGCGGTGGCAGACTGGCTCGACGCCACGGACATCTCGACCCTTCGCCAGCGGCAAGTCGAGGCAGAGGCGGTTTTTCGGAAGATCGGGATCACCTTCGCCGTCTATGGCGAAGGGGGAGACCCGGAACGGCTGATCCCGTTTGACCTCATACCCCGGGTATTCTCTGCCACGGAGTGGGACGTGGTCGATCGCGGTGTGAAACAGCGCGCTGTCGCGATCAACCGGTTCATCAAGGACGTCTATAATGACGGCGAGATCTTCAAGGCTGGCGTGGTTCCCCATGCGATCATCGAGGGCAATGACGCCTACCAACCCTTGATGCAGGGCTTCAGCCCACCGCTGGACGTCTACACCCACATCGTTGGCACAGACCTGATCCGCACAGGGCCAGAGGAATTCTTCGTGCTGGAGGACAATTGCCGCACGCCATCAGGCGTCTCCTACGTGTTGGAAAACCGCGCCACACTGACGCGTCTCTTCCCCGAACTGTTCTCCGGCACCGCGATCCGTCCCGTCGATACCTATCCTGACCTGCTCCGCCGGACGCTGGCGGAAGCCGCGCCGCCGGCCTGCAAGGGCGTGCCGAACATCGTGGTCATGACGCCGGGCCACTTCAACAGCGCCTATTACGAGCACTCCTTCATCGCCGATGAGATGGGCGCCACGCTGGTGGAGGGCTCGGACCTGTTCGTCGAGGACGGCCTTGTCTACATGCGAACGACGACCGGGCCGGAGCGGGTCGATGTCATCTATCGCCGGATCGACGATGACTTCCTCGACCCGGACGTCTTCCGGCCCGACTCTGCGCTCGGCGTGCGTGGCCTGATGGGCGCCTATCTCTCCGGCGGCGTCACCCTGGTGAACGCCCCCGGCACGGGTGTTTCAGATGACAAGGCCATCTACTGCTACATGCCCGAGATCATCCAGTTCTACATGGGCGAAGCGCCAATCCTGCCAAACGTGCAAACGTTCAAGTGCTCCGATCCCGACGACTACGCCTATGCGATGGAGAACATGGCGGACCTGGTGTTCAAGGAAGTCCACGGCTCAGGCGGTTACGGCATGCTGGTCGGCCCGGCATCGACGAAGGAGGAAATCGCCGCCTATGCCGAACGGGTCAAGGCAGACCCAAGGGCATTCATCGCCCAACCCACCTTGGCCCTGTCCACCTGCCCGACCCTCGTCGAAACGGGGATTGCGCCCCGCCATATCGATTTCCGGCCCTTTGCCCTTGTGGGGAAAGAGGTGAGGCTGACGCCCGGCGGACTGACACGCGTGGCCATGCGCGAAGGATCACTGGTTGTGAATTCCAGCCAGGGCGGTGGGGTCAAGGACACCTGGGTGCTCAACGAATGATCAACGACAGCCACCCGGGCAATCCGCCATGCTGAGCCGCGTTGCCGAACACCTGTTCTGGATCTCTCGATATATCGAGCGGGCCGAAACCGTGGCCCGCCTGCTGGATGCAGCACGGCGGATGTCTGCCTTGCCCTGGAACATGGGGGGGAAACCCTCCAATGAGTGGGCCTCAATCCTGATCGCGGCCGGCGCAAAGGACGAATTCGGTGAAGACATCGAACGCGCGACAGCAGGTGTGGCGATCGACTATCTGGTGTTCAACCGCGACAACCCTTCCAGCATCATGTCCAGCTTCCACCAGGCGCGGGAAAACGGACGCGCCATCAGGTTCGCCCTGACGCAGGATTGCTGGGAAGCGCTGAATGGCACCTGGAGCGAGGCCAGGGTCATGGCCAGCCAGCCCCACACACCGGCGGGACTGGCCGATATCGTCGATTGGGCAAAGCAAGCGTCGGCGACGTTTCGCGGCGCCGTCAACGGCTCTTTCCTCAGGGGAGACGGCTACGAATTCATGTCCATGGGCGTGGCCATCGAACGCACGGACGCAACCGCACGCCTGCTGGATGTGAAATACCATGTCCTGTTGCCATCGGTGGAAGACGTCGGGTCTGGCAAGGACCACTACCAATGGCTTTCCCTCCTGCAGGCCGCCGCGGCCCAGCGCGCGTATTTCCATGTGACCCAGAACGATATCTCCGCCCGCGGCGTGGCCGAATTCCTGATCATGAACGACCGGTTTCCCCGGTCCATCTGCTACAATGTCATGCGCACGGAACGAGCGGTAAAAACGCTCGCCGAATTTTACGGCCACACCAATGACTGTCAGGCGCGGGTCTCGGCATTCGCCGATAGCCTCGGCAAGCAATCCGTCGACGGGATTTTTGCGTACGGACTGCATGAATTTCTGACCGATGTCATCGAACAGAACTACGCTGTTTCGAGCCTGCTGGGGTCAGCCTACGGTTTCACACTGGTCTCGGAAGAGACCGGGAATGGGGAAGAGAACCTTGGACAATAGCATGTATGGGCGCATGCCGACGCCCAGCCTTGCAACCGACATACGGGACCACATCATGACTTACTGCGTGGCACTCAAGCTCAACGAAGGGCTTGTTTTCCTTGCCGATACGCGCACCAATGCCGGTGTTGACAACGTATCTCGCGTGAAGAAACTGTTCACGTGGACGGTGCCGGGCGAGCGGGCTATCGCCATGATGACGGCGGGCAATCTCGGGATTACCCAGGCCGTGATTTCCGAACTTAACGAGCAACTCGACAGGCCAGATCACACCGAGACCAATCTCTATTCGGCCGCGTCAATGTTTGATGTCGCCCAACTGGTTGGCGAAAAGATGCGCACGGTCCAGGGGATTTACGGACCGGGCCTGACGGCCCGCGGCGTCGAATCCGGTGCCTCGATCATCCTGGGCGGACAACGGGCCGGCGGCCCGCCTCGCCTGTTCCATATCTACGCTGCGGGCAACTTCATCGAGGCGACAGACGACGCACCCTACTTCCAGATTGGCGAACACAAATACGGCAAGCCCATCATCGATCGCGTGATTACAGTGGAAACCGAAATGCAGGACGCGGTCATCGCCGCGCTGTTGTCCATGGACTCGACCCTGCGGTCGAACCTGTCGGTCGGCATGCCGCTTGACCTGGCCGTGATGCGAGAGGGATCGCTGGGATTTGAACAGAACCGCAGGATCGAGGCGGACGACCCGGCGTTTCGCGAGTTTTCCGAGACGTGGTCAGCCCAACTAAGGGACGCTTTCTCCGTGATGCGGCGAATGTCGGTCTGAACGCCCAAAGGGCCAACCCCAAGCAACCAGATTTGCGCTCAACCCAGCTCCGAACCGGCCCATAGCGATAGGGCCTGACTGGGGGCAGCCAACACAGATTCGGCGAGTTATGGGCCTTTTGATGGACTGAAATTTCCATGCTCCAAGCGTCTTTGCATAAGCGCGAGACGTGTTGCAACTTTGCAACACTCTTCTATTGCTCTGTTTCTAAATATATATTCTTGGTAGTTTGCGATTCTTTGAGCTCGCTTTCTTTGCGGATGAGATACAAGTCTTTCAATGGATGAAATATCGAGTACGTCCTCGCCAGAGCCTGAGGTCCTGACCTTGGCCCGACCCGTCGCTCCCCGCGCGTCCAGCGAGATGCGTGCGACTTAGCCCGATGAGGAAGATTCCATGTTTCGAATGATGAATGGCGTGTCCGCACTCGCCATCTCCACCGTATTTTCTATGTCCCCCGCGCTTGCCCAGACCGCGGCCGACCCTGCTCCGGCAACCGATGACCGGCGTCTCCAGGCCATCACCGTCACGGCCACGAAACGGGCCGAAAGCGCGCAGGATGTTCCGGTTGCCGTGAGCGCCATCGGCGAGCAGCAGCTCGATCAACTCGGTGTTGATGTGTTCACAGACTATCTGACCCAGCTTCCTGGCGTGACAGCCGGTGGCGCAGGACCCGGCCAGAATACCATCTACATCCGCGGGGTGGCCTCCACGACGCCAAACCTCACCACGGCCGGCGTGGCGGGCCTCGCACCAAACGTCGCCTTCTATCTTGACGAACAGCCGCTCGCCCAACCGGGCCGCAATCTCGATGTCTACGCAGCGGACCTCCAACGCATCGAGGTGCTCCCGGGGCCCCAGGGCACGCTTTTTGGTGCCAGCTCCCAGGCCGGAACGGTCCGCCTGATCACGAACAAGCCCGTGCTGGGCGCGTTCGAGGCCAATTTCAAAGCGGGGACGGCCTTCACGGAAGGCGGCGAGAACTCGAACAATGTCGAAGCGGTTCTCAACCTGCCGGTCACGGACCAGTTCGCGCTCCGCGGTGTCGTCTATTCCGACAATCAGGGCGGCTATATCGACAATGTGCCCGGGGTGCGCGATGCTTCGGAATCGGCCCGGTTCCGTCCCGAGGGGACGGTCCGCGCCAATGGCGTACCGGTTTCGGCCCCGCGGGCAGGCTTCCAGGCCGGTGCAGATCTCTCCAACGTGACCTTCCTCGAGGCCAACAATGCCGGGCTGGTCGAGAAGAATTTCAATGACACGACCTACTCGGGCTATCGGCTCAGCGGGCTTTACGAATTCAATCCCGACTGGCGGCTGACCGTTGGCCTCGCACAGCAGTCGATTGAAAGTGACGGCGTCTTCTTCTCGGACCCCGAGCTTGATGACGATTGGGAAATCCAGCGCTTCGAAGCCGATAACATCGAGGACAGCTTCACCAATGTGAGCTGGACCCTGGAGGGCCAACTGGGCGCCCTTGAGGCGGTGTACACCGGCGCCTTCACCGACCGCGACACCGAGCAGCGGGTCGACTACTCCGACTACCTCTTCGTTGGCCAGTATCTGCCCTACTATATCTGCGACGGTTCGGTCAGCTATCCGGGCGATGCCGGCCCCGTCGGTACCTGCCAGCCGCCAAACCTTTTTGTGGACTCCCGCACGCAGACCGAAGTCTTCACCCAGGAAATCCGTTTCACGACGCCGTCAGAAAACAGGCTTCGGGCCACATTCGGCGCATTCTACAGCGACCTGGAACTCACCGAACTGAACGATTTCACCTATCCAGGGTCCGAGCGCGCGATCAGTTTCAACGGAACGCCGGGTTTTGGGCCCAACTTCGCGCTGACCAATGTTGACGCTACCGGAGCGGTGGGCGATGCCGCACCCGGCTTTTTCTCGGACGCCAGCCCTTTCCCCGAAGGCGTGATCTTCCGCAATGACATCAGGCGCACGGACGAGCAGGTCGGGGTGTTTGGCGAAGTGACCTACGATCTGGTGCCAGACATGTTCGCGGTAACCCTCGGTGGCCGCTGGTATGATATCGAGGTGGACCTCGAAGGCAGTGCGAATTCCTCGTTCGGCAACTTCGGTGCGACGGAGGATGCCCAAGTGTTCGGAACGAACATTTCTGCGATCTACGCGCCTGGAAACGCGTTCGGTAACCCCGATACCGCGGCGACTGATGGGGTAATCACCAAGGCCACGCTCGAATGGACACCGTCATCGGACCTCCTGTTCTTTGCCACCTATTCCGAGGGCTTCCGCGCGGGGCTTTTGAACCGCCCGGGCGGCCGGGTCTCACCGACCGGGTTCGTTGTGCCGTTTGAAGTGGATACCGACGAGGTGACGAACTACGAACTGGGCTGGAAAACCCTCCTGCTGGACGGGCAGCTGCGGTTTAACGGCAGCGCCTTCTTCGTCGAGGTCGAAGGGCTGCAAACCACCATCCTCGATCCATCCATCGTGAACCTGTTCTTCTCCGCGAATGCGGCCGATGCCGAGGTGATGGGACTTGAAGGCGACTTCACTTACGCACCTGCCGCCCTTAGCGGGCTGACCCTCGCCGGCGCGTTCTCGATACTCGATACCGAAATCACCGACGTCCTCATCCCGACCGGCGATGTGATCGAAGGCGATAGTCTTGCTTTTGCCCCCGAGTTCCAGGGCAATCTGCGCGCCCGCTATGAATGGCCGGTGACATTCGCAGGTGAAACCTATGATGCCCATGTCATGCCGCAGGTCGTTTATTCGTCTGAAGCGACCACCGACATCATCACGATCAACAGTACCGACCTGGACGCATGGACGACCGTGGCGATCTCAGCCGGTGTTGCGAAGGATAACTGGACGCTCGAACTCTATGGCGAAAACCTGACAAACGAAGCGGCAGAAGTGTCGGGCACGTTTATCAACGACCGGGATCGGATCACACTTGCCCGGCCACGGACGATTGGTGTTCGGGTCGGTGTCGACTTCTAGCCGACAGGACCGGGAGATGCACGTTGGCGGTGCTTTGCAAGGGCCGCCAACGCCACCACATCCACGCCGATGACCATCACGGGAAGCGATACAGACGTGCTGAAGAAGGCGCGGGCTCACATGAAAACGGGTGATTTTTCAGCCGCTGCAAAATTGCTCGATCCGTTACTTGGTGCGCAGGCGCCTCCCATTGAGGCGCTGTACATGTCTGCGGTTTGTGCGCGGTACCTCAAACAGTATGCAAAGGCTGCCGATCTCCTCGAGACCCTGAAATCAGCAGCCCCAGAGCTTGGCCGCGCCTGGCAGGAAGCCGGACATCTGGCCCGGGCCCAGGGCGCCCTTAACGAGGCGATCGGCGCTTACCGAACGGCTTGCCGGCTGAACCCGGCCCTGGAAGCGAGCTGGGCAGCCCAGGCCGACCTCCTTGCAAATGCCGGCCGTCCAACCGAAGCCGCGGCCGCACGCGCGCAGGCGAACCGGCTCGAAGCGCTTCCGAATGCACTGAAAAGCGTCACTCATCTGCTTTCGGAGGGGAAACTTGCCAAGGCCGAACGCCTTTGCCGCGACTTTCTTGCGGCCCATCCTACCCATGTGGAAGGCATGCGGCTTCTGGCCGATATCGGCAGTCGTCTGGGAATTCTCGAGGACGCGGAGGTCCTCCTTGCCGCCGCAACGGATCTGGAGCCCGACAACGTCCAGTTGCGGCTTGATTACATTCAAGTCTTGCGGAAACGCCAGAAATTCGCAACCGCCCTGAGAGAAGCCGAAGCGCTGCACGCCAGCGCTCCGGCCAATCCGCTGTTCCAGTCGCACCTCGCCATCGAACGCATGCAGACCGGCGATTTCGAAGGGGCCTTGGCCCTGTTCGACACGGTGCTTGAAACACTTCCGAACGATCCAGCGACGCTCACCTCACGGGGACACGCGCTGAAGACCTGGGGGCAAGGCGATCGGGCGATCGCTTCCTACCAGGATGCGTGCAAGGCGCGACCAGCCCAGGGCGACGCCTGGTATGCGCTGGCCAATCTCAAGACTTACCGCTTCTCCGATGCCGACATCGCCATCATGCAAGCCCAATGCGAGGCCCGGGATGCAGCAGCATCGGACCGTATCCATTTCTGTTTTGCGCTCGGCAAGGCCTTTGAAGACCGGGGGGAAGCGGGCCCCGCTTTCGATTACTATGAGCGCGGCAATACCCTGAAACGAGCCCAGTCACGCTACACGTCGGAGGGGATGGAGGCTGAGTTCGCAGCACAGAAAGCTGTCTGTGACGCGGCGCTATTCGCTGCGAGAGAGGGTTGGGGTGCGCCTGCAGCTGACCCCATTTTCATTGTCGGGCTGCCCCGGGCAGGCTCAACGCTCATCGAGCAGATCCTGGCATCTCATAGCATGGTGGACGGTACCCTGGAGCTACCGAACGTTCTCTCCCTCGCCCAAAGGTTGCGGGGGAGGGACCGGACCGGCGGCGGAGCCTATCCGGGTGTGCTTGCCGATCTGGGCCCGTCCGAACTCGCTGCGCTTGGTCAGGACTACCTGGAGAACACCACCATACACCGCCAGGGCGCACCGTTTTTCACCGACAAGATGCCGAACAATTTCCGGCATATTGGCCTGATCCATCTGATGCTCCCGAACGCAACGATCATTGATGCCCGGCGAGAACCGATGGCGTGTTGCTGGTCGGGCTTCAAGCAGCTTTTCGCCGAAGGCCAGGAGTTCACCTATGGGCTTGAGGACATCGGCCGATACTACCGCGCTTATGTCGATTTGATGGACCATTGGGAGGATGTCCTTCCCGGCAAGGTCTTGCGCGTACAGCACGAAGACCTCGTCAACGATCTCGAACCGCAGGTGCGGCGGATCCTCGACCATTGCGGGCTCGATTTCGAACCGGAATGCCTAGCGTTCCATACCACCGAAAGGGCCGTTCGCACCGCTAGCTCAGAACAGGTCCGCCAGCCGCTCAATACGAGGGGACTGGACGCCTGGCGGAAATTTGAGCCTCATCTCGCTACGCTGAAATCGGCGCTGGGATCCAACCTTGCGCCACCACCTCGAGGCCGACCATGAGCCAGCGATCTGATGATGCCCTCGTTGCCATTCGCCAAATCCAGAGGCGGATCGAGATCGATACCCGCAAGCTGGCCCAGGCGGTGGGGCTGACCCCGTCCCAGCTTCTCGTGCTGCAAATCCTGCAAGAGCGGGGCGAAACAGCCATTGGCGACATCGTCAAATCAACCCAGTTGAGCAATGCAACCATCACCAGTCTCGTGGACAAGATGGTGGTTCTCGGCCTGGTCAGCCGCACCCGCTACCCACAGGATCGCCGGCGCGTGTGGCTCGATCTACGGCCCGCCGGACGGGACGCGCTCAATGAGGCCCCGCCGTTCCTGCAAGGCATCTTCAAGACCCGCTTCGATACCCTGCCCGATTGGGAACAAGCGATGCTGGTGGCGACTCTGGAGAGAGTGGCAAGCCTTCTGGATGCTGAAACACTCGATGCGGCCCCGATTCTCTCCGCCGGCGCCATCGACCAGAAATCTCCCAGCGTCTAGAACGCTTCCGTCTTTGACGAAATCGGTCGTCGGTTTCGCCTCGCTCACGGCAGTTTGGCGATGCCAAACGCCTCCGCGGAGCCGGCCTGACCGGCCGGCGGGCCTTGCCCGCTAACGCGTTTCCGCCAATGTCGGTAACGCTTGTCTCATGATTTTTCGTGCCGATTGAGAGAGATGGCCACGCAGATACACTATATTGAGATCGTAACATCATCCGTTGACGGCACTTGCACGACACACGTCGCGATGCACGCCACTGAAATTCCGGGACAGGACCGGTTCGCCATTTATATCGAGGGCGGCATCGAACACGGGGACTGGCAGGTCTGACTGTACCTGCCGCCGGGGAGCCGGCTACCGCTCTGCCTTTTGCACGGTCAGGGGTTCGAAATTCATCACGCTGGCCTGAAGGGTGACCTTGCCGATATCGTCCGTATCGGCCTCAATCCGGACCGGCACGGTCGCGCCATTGGACAGCGGCGCCAACCACATGCGCAGGGGACCTTCGATGCCGGCAAGGGTATCCTTGTTTTTCTCGCCCGCCTTGAAGCCCGCCACCTTGTCGAGCGTGATGTGGCATTCAATGGCTTCGCCCCGCCAGGCGTCAGAACGGACCTGCTTCATGCCGGCATAGGTCAGGTGGAGGTGGCTGAGCTGGCGGCCATCAAAGGTCTTGATCGGCCCGCCACAGGGATTGGTTTCCCGGTCGTCGCGAGGCTCCAGCGCGAAATTGATCAATGCGGCCACGGGGTCCATCGCATCGATCTTCTGGGCGGGTTGGGCTTCGGGGTCGCCCATGTTCCCGAAGCGGGGATTGATCTTGCCCGCAACATCGGCTGGGCCCCATGTCAGTTCGACCCGGCGGTTCTTTTTCCCGTCATTGTTCTGGGAGATGTAGGCATAGGGGCTGAGCCCGTCTTCACGGACGTAACCAGTGGCTGACAGCGCCAGGTCATAGTTCACGAGAATATCGGCCAGACCCGTGGTCTTCACTTTCGAGGTGATGCGATAGGTGTCGGCGTTCAGCTCGGTTGTGAAACGGGCCTTTCCCGTGATCGGAAGGATAAACGCCCAGGCCGATGCCTTGAGTTCGTAGGTGAACCTGGTGGGAGAACCGGCCTTGATGGCAGACAGCGGTGTCGTCTGCGGCTCGACGGCAAACTCGGCGCTATCGTCCGCCGAAGCAACGGGCAGGAGAACTGCCACCCCAAGCGTCAGCGCTGCCAGGAGGGGTTTTCGAGAGAAAAGTGGCGTCATGGCGGTCGCTCCGGTCTTTGGGCTGGCGGCGAGTTTCGGAACCTAGTGTCTTAAGGCATGCCGGCAAAATCGAGACTGAATGACGATGCCCTGATTTTGCCGCAGGCCACACTGTTTTTTTCGTCATGGCCCGGCTCTTCCGGCGTTGACGCGGCCCGGTGCATCCCCTATTCACCGCGCTTTCGTTTTACCTCCAACAGATGGGGCACGCCGATGTCGCGCCAATGCGAACTGACCGGCACCAAGCCGATGACTGGCCACAATGTGAGCCACTCACAGATCAAGACCAAGCGGCGATTCCTGCCCAACCTGCTGACGGTTTCGTTGCATTCCGAAACGCTTGATCAGAATTTCCGGATGACGATTGCGGCCAAGGCCTTGCGGACCGTTGACAAGCTTGGGGGGCTCGACGGGTTCCTGGCAAAAGCAAAGCTGGAGCAGTTGTCCGACAAGGCCGCCAAGATCAAGCGGGATATCGAGAAGAAACAAGCCGAGGCCTAGGCTGCGGCGACGATTGGCCTGGAGGCAAGGCGTATGTCCGATGACCTGCGCGGGCCTTGGCGCGTGAAAAGTGTCGAGACAGCGTTCGAAAACCCCTGGATTGCGGTCCGGGACCACGCGGTGGTCCAGCCCCATGGTGAACCTGGCCGGTATGGCGTCATCCATTTCAAGAACCGGGCGATCGGGATCCTCCCCATAACGGGCGACGGCCGCGTGCCGCTTGTGGGCCAACACCGGTTTCCCGGAGACTACTACAGCTGGGAACTTCCCGAAGGTGGCGGACCACTCGGCGAGGCGCCGATCGATGCCGCCCGGCGGGAACTGGCCGAAGAGACCGGCTACGCCGCTGGGGCATGGCTCCAGGTGCTGGCTTGCGACCTCTCCAATTCCGTTACCGATGAAGTCGCCCTCGGTTATCTCGCCTGGGACCTTGTGGCAGGCGAGGCCGCGCCGGAGGATACAGAGGTTCTAGCCCAGAGGGAGATGGCATTCGGCGCCCTTCTTGAAGCATGTCTTGCCGGCGAGATCAGGGACAGCCTGACGCTCCTTCTCGTCTACACCGTGAAGGCCCAATATGACCGCGCCGCCCTGCCTGATGGCGCCATGGCCTGCCTTCGCGCGGGGCTCTGAGGACCGTCGATCCGGCCGACCCCCGGCAAGGTGTCGGACGCTATCGTTCATCCCCTCAAGAAAGACCTTGCCCTGACCCAATGGCAAGCGCATGCAAGCGGTCCGATGGCGAACATGATCGACCCCAACCCCACTTTGACGCCCAGCGCGTCGGAGGCCGCAAGGGCTTTGCCTCTCAGCGTGCGAGAGTTCGTGGCAATGGTCGCCGCACTCATGGCGCTGAACGCGCTGGCGATCGACGTCATGTTACCCGCACTGGATGAGATCGCCGCCGCATTCAGTGTTGAACGTGCCAACGACCAACAATTGGTTATTTTCGCCTATATCCTGGGGTTTGGCGCACCCCAACTTGCGTTTGGCCCCCTGACAGACCGGTTCGGTCGCCGGCGGGTCTTGTTCGCCTCGCTCGTGGCTTACACAATCACCGGGTTTGCCTGCATGGCGGCGGGTTCTTTTTCGGCACTGTTGGCTATTCGCTTCCTGCAAGGGGTGGCGGCCTCCGGTTGTCGGGTCGTTGCCGTGTCGATCGTGCGGGATGTGTTCGAAGGCCGGGGAATGGCGAAGATCATGTCCCTTGTGATGACCGTGTTCATGGTCGTTCCCATAGCGGCGCCCTCAATCGGGCAAGTTGTCCTGCTCGGGTTCTCCTGGGAGTGGACCTTCGGCATCCTCGGCCTGGCAGGGCTCGCCATGCTCGCCTGGACTGCGGCCCGGTTGCCCGAAACACTGCCGGAAGACAGGCGACGGGCCCTCAACCCCAGGTCGACGGCAGCGGACTATGCCGAAGTGTTCCGATGCCGGGTCACGTTTGGCTACATGGCGGCCTCGGGGGTGATCTTTGGATCGCTATTTGCGTTTATCGGCAGCGCCGAACAGGTCTTCACGGAAGTGTTCGCGCTCGGCGATGGCTTCGTGCTGTGGTTTGCCGGCGTTGCGGCAAGCCTTTCCGTTGCAAACTTCACCAACTCCCGACTGGTCGAGCGTCTCGGGATGCGACGGCTCAGCCATGGAGCCCTTTTGGGTTTCATCGCACTTTCAGCCCTGCTGGCGCTGGTCATGGTCGGCGTCGGTGAACACTTTGCGATCTTCTTCCCGCTCTTCTGCGCCGTCTTCGCTTGCTTCGGTCTCATCGGCTCGAACTTCAATGCGCTTGCCATGGAGCCGCTGGGCCGGATCGCCGGCACAGCCAGCGCAGCCTATGGCTTTGCAACCACGACCGTTTCGAGCGCAATCGGCTATGCGATAGGAACCCAGTACAACGGCTCGTCGGTGCCGCTGGTCGTCGGATTTGCCATTCTGGGAAGTGTCTCGCTGGTGATCGTGACCATTACCGAGCGCGGACGGCTTTTTTCGAGCCGGTAGGGCGGGTTTGACCCTTGCACCTCTGGCTGTCCCGAATAGGGTCGAGCGGGCGTGAGGGGGAACATCATGCCGGTAAAGAAACATCAGGGAATCGTTGCGGGCATCAACGGACTGATACCGTGAAGACCCTCATCGAAAGCCCGGAAGTCCTGAGGTTTCTCTACGACGGAATTCGCACAGTCCCGGTCACCGCAACGCTCGCGACCGTTAAACAGATCATGGATAGTGCAGAACTCTGCCAGGACGTGTTCATAACAAAGACCGGTGACCGCAGCGAGCCGATCGAAGGCTGGATAACGAATAACGAGCTCCAGCGACAACTCGAAACCGATTGACGAGCGGCTTACGGAGCGGGTCTACTCCGCCGGCTGAAGCCAGGCCGCTTCGACCAGATCGACCACATCTCCCATGATCTCGGTGATCTGGAAATCCTTGGGCGTGTAAACCCGGCGCACACCCATCTGCTTGAGCGCCATTTCATCCTCTGGCGGAATGATACCGCCGACAACCAGTGGAATATGGTCGAGGCCCGCCTTGCGCATTTCAGCAAGTGTCTCGCGGACGAGGTCCAGGTGCGAGCCCGACAGGATGGACAAACCAAGGATGTGGGCGTCTGCGTCCCTGGCCTGCTGGACGATCGCTTCGGGCGTGAACCGGATACCCTCATAGTGCACGTCCATGCCGCAGGCCCGACCGCGGGCCGCGATCTGCTCAGCACCATTTGAATGGCCATCGAGACCGGGTTTGCCCAATACATAGGTCAGCTGGCGGCCGAGGCTCTCGGAGAGGGCTTCAACCCGCGATTTTACCGCCTCAATATCTTCCGCTCCACCGGTTTCGACCACAAGCGCAACGCCGGTGGGCCCGCGGTACTCGCCGAAAACGTCCCGAAGCGCCCCCCCCCACTCGCCGGTGGTGACCCCGGCCTTGGCGCAAGCGATCGACGGCTCCATGATGTTCCGTCCATCGCCGGCGGCTTCCTTCAAATCAGTCAGTGCCTTTTCGGCACTGGCTGCATCGCGTTGGTTTCGCCAGGCCTTCAGGGCATCGATCTGCTGTCGCTCGACCATGGGATCCACGGTCTGGATAGCATCTTCGCCCGCGCTCAGGGGGCTTTCTTCCGTTGTCGTGTAACGGTTGACGCCAACCACCACCTGTTGACCGGTCTCGATACCGCGAATTCGTTCGACATGGGCGCCAACCAGCGCCGACTTCATGTGAGCGATCGCCTCGTCTTGGGACAGCTTGTCAATCTCCGAGAGTTCCCGGCGGGCAATGTCCCGAAGCTCTGACGTCTTCGCATCGACCACATGGGACCCATCGAACAGGTCCTCATACTCCAACAGATCGGTTTCAAGCGCGAGAATCTGCTGGAGCCTCAACGACCATTGCTGGTCCCAGGGGCGCGGCAGGCCCATGGCCTCGTTCCACGCAGGCAATTGGAGAGCGCGGCACCGGGCCCGCTTCGACAGCGTGACAGCCAGGGCTTCGATGAGAATACGGTAAACATTGTTCTCTGGTTGCGGTTCGGTGAGGCCAAGGGAGTTCACCTGCACGCCATAGCGGAAGCGAAGTGACTTCTCGTCGGTCACGCCATAACGCTCGCGGCCAATCTCTTCCCAGAGGTCGACAAACGCCCGCATCTTGCAGAGTTCTGTTACGAAACGCACCCCGGCATTCACGAAAAAGCTGATCCGGCCGAAGACAGTTGGAAAGTCTTCCTCTGGAACCTGCCCGCCGGCCTTGACTGTGTCGAGGACCGCAACGGCGGTGGCAAGCGCATAGGCCAGTTCCTGCTCCGGCGTCGCGCCGGCTTCCTGGAGATGATAGGAACAGACATTCATTGGGTTCCATTTTGGAACCTCGGTATAGCACCAGGCGACCATATCCGCGATCAGGCGCATGGAGGGTTCGGGCGGGAACACATATGTGCCGCGAGACAGGTATTCCTTCACGATGTCGTTCTGGGTCGTTCCGCGCAGCTTTGCCCGGTCATCGCCGCGTTCATCGGCGAGCGCCACATAGAGCGCCAACAGCCAGGCCGCCGGCGCATTGATGGTCATTGAGGTGTTCATCTCCTCAAGGGGGAGTTCAGCGAACAAGGTCCGCATATCGCCCAGGTGGCTTACCGGAACACCGACTTTCCCAACTTCGCCTTTGGACAGGATATGGTCAGAGTCATAGGCCGTCTGGGTCGGCAGGTCGAAAGCGATTGAGAGGCCTGTCTGGCCCTTTGCAAGGTTTCCGCGATAGAGGGCGTTGGACTTTTCTGCCGTTGAATGGCCAGCATAAGTGCGGAAAATCCAGGGTCGGTCCGGCGCATGTTGGTAGGCAATTTCCGTGTCGGCCATGGGTTTGCCCCTCAAATCGGTTTTAACACTGTGCACAAAATGGCGGGTCGTGGCCTATCCGGCAAGACTCGGGCCGTTTGCGCCGGCTCGAAACCCCTGTGGAACTACGACTTGGTTACAGAACTATGCCGCATGTGCGAAGAGTTTTTTGCGCCGCACCATAATGGGTGGTACACTCTGTGCTTGGTGCGCGGGAAACTAGACTGCCGTGTACCGTAGATTTACCCCTGTCGAGTAGGGCCCACGAGACGGCTGATGAGGAGAAGAGACATGGCTGATACCGCCCAAGGCCGCGTGCAGAAAGAGATCTATGACATCGGTGAGATCCCACCGGAGTTCCATGTTCCCAAAATGATGCACGCCTGGGCCATCAGACGCGATCGGCATGGCCGCCCATCCACCGCGATGCAGGTGGAACAGGTGCCTGTGCCAGAAATCGACAGTGACGAGGTGCTCGTGCTCGTGATGGCAGCGGGGGTCAACTATAATGGTGTCTGGGCCGCCCTCGGCGAACCGATCTCCCCCTTCGATGGCCACAAACAGGACTATCACATCGCCGGATCGGACGCGTCGGGCATTGTTTGGGCGGTTGGCCGCAAGGTCACGCGTGTCAAACCAGGCGACGAGGTCGTGATCCACTGCAATCAGGATGACGGCGATGATGAGGAGTGTAATGGCGGCGATCCGATGTTCTCTCCGACCCAGCGTATTTGGGGATATGAGACGCCAGACGGCTCGTTTGCGCAGTTCTGCCGGGTCCAGGCTCGCCAGTGCATGCCCCGCCCGAAGCATCTGACTTGGGAAGAGGCTGCGTGCTACACGCTCACACTGGCAACGACCTATCGCATGTTGTTCGGCCACCGCCCACATATCGTGAAACCGGGCCAGAACGTGCTGGTCTGGGGCGCATCGGGCGGGCTCGGAAGCTTCGCGATCCAGCTATGTGCCGTCACCGGCGCCCACGCGATCGGTGTCGTCTCCTCCGAAGACAAGTTCGATTTCGTCTATTCGATGGGCGCCAAAGGGGTTCTCAACCGGAAGGACTTCAATTGCTGGGGTCAACTGCCGACCGTGAACGGACCCGAATTCAACGACTACATGAAGGAGTCGCGGAAATTCGGTAAGGCGATCTGGGAGATCACGGGCAAGAAGGACGTCGATATCGTCTTTGAGCACCCCGGCGAAAGCACGATGCCAGTGTCGGTCTTCGTGGTGAAGCGGGGCGGCATGGTCGTTATCTGCGCCGGGACAACCGGCTTCAACCTGACCATGGATGCACGCTTTCTGTGGATGCGCCAGAAACGGGTGCAGGGATCGCACTTCGCCAACCTGGCCCAGGCGTCAGCCGCAAACCAGCTTGTCATCGATCGCCGAATTGATCCGTGCATGTCTGAAGTCATGACGTGGGCAGATATTCCGTTGGCCCACGAAAAAATGCTCGACAACAAGCATTTGCCTGGCAACATGGCAGTGCTCGTGCAGAGCCCGCGCCCTGGATTGCGCACCGTGGAAGATGTGCTTGAAGTGGGACCGACCGTCAGCTAGACGGGCAAGAGTTTCGGGAAGGGACGTGGAGGTCTGCGCTGCGGTGCGGGCCTCCATCATTTCTGGCGCCCGGGTGCTTGGGCTCTGGCAAGCTCCAAACGACAACTGGACACTGAACGATCATTCGTTTTCATCGGCCCCAGGATCGTCAGCGGTCCACAACTCCCAACTGGACACCTGAACGGTCGCCGTCGCAGAATCGACAAGCGGCACGTCCGCTTCGGTGAACGGTATCAGCACCGATTTACCGCCGACTGTCGGCACAATCTCGAGAAGGTCTCCGGCGCCGAAATTCTGAACGGCCTTCACGGTGCCAAGCCCCTGTCCATCGCTGGAAACGGCCTTCAGGCCGATCAGGTCATCGATGTAGATTTCGCCGGCTTCGAGCGCCGGCAAAACCGATCGGGGCACGTGCAGGGTTGTACCCTTCATCGCCTCCCAGGCCTCGCGGGTTACAGGCCTCTCGGGGGAAACGATAAAGTGGTCCTTGGCGGGCCGAACCTGTTTCGCCACCAGAATTGGCTGTCCGGCCGCCGACAGCAGCGGTCCGTAGCCAAAAAGCGCCGAGGGGTCCTCCGTGAAACTCTTGACCTTAACATCCCCGCGCACGCCATGGGCGCCGGCCAGGGCGCCAACCGTAACGAGGTCCAGTCGCTGGCGGCGTGGTGATGGTGGTGGTTTAGCCAAGGCTTGGCCCCTCCATGGGCATGGTCAGTACCGCCGTCCGCGTTTGCCGCCACCATAATCGACCGGGCGGATGGAGGAAATATTGTCGTTGAGGCCAAAGGCCCGCGTGCGAGGGGCGAACCCGGATATCACTTCGCATCGCCCCCGATAGTTGGGCTCGCTGCAAACCAACCACGCCCCGGAACGGGCATCGATGGAGCTGGTGATATCATTGAACCGCAGGGGATTGAGGTGCGGCTCGGGTCCGAAAATCGCGACCGAACGCCCCCGCCCGTCGGGATCGGCAAAGAGAACCACCGGTGCGCCTCGGGCGTGTCGGGCCGGGCTGCCATAAAGCCGAGGATCACTATGGTGCGTGGATCTGGGGCGCTGGGATCGGAAACCGGCGGGGCCGCCTCGCGCAAAGTGGCGACCAACGGGGCGCAATGATGTGATCGTGTCGTTCAGTCCTATCCGGCGGAGTTCAGCCAAATCGCCGCCAATGACCTGGCATCGTCCCCGAAACCCCGGGTCACTGCAGACTTCCCAACGTCCGGACCGGACTGAAACCGACGAGATCCGGTCGTTCAGTCGGGTCCCCCGCAGATCGCTGGGTCCGTCGATAACCGCGCTTCGGCCCTGAAAGCCCGACCGGCCGTACCCGATGATTTCCGGTCCGCCGGACCGATACTGCACTGCGGATCTGTTTCCATCGGCAGCCGCCTTTGTCTCAAAAGGACCCACAAGCGGGGCCAAGGTGAGGGACAGGGCTGTCAGAACACTACGAACGGCCATCGGGCACTCCTTTCTTGGTCTGCGAGTGACCATGCCTGCCGTCCTCTGAATGCGTGCGGAGACGAACGTTGTACCCTGTTCAGCCCTGGGGACAAAAAAACCCCGGAGCCAGAAACTGGCTCCGGGGCAAAACCCGATTTG
>JBCBKE010000047.1:0-23761 GCA_038522375.1 Pseudomonadota bacterium | reverse complement strand
ATCTCGATAAAACCCTCGATCGATCGGGTTGATGAGTTTGACCGCCAGACAGCAGCAAATACCCTGGTCGCAGCGTTGGCCGCATCGCGCGATGACCTCACCTTCGTCGATATCGTCGACGTGATGATGGCGGACGGCGCCCCGAAGCCGGTCTTCATCAGCGATGATCTTCACATGAATACCGATGGCTATGCCTTGTGGACAAACGTCCTGGGGCCAGTCCTCGAAGCAACGGACCGGCCAGTCGCCAGTGATTGCAAGGAGCCGCTCCAGCCGTAAACGGAGCGCTGATGGGTGGGAGCTCTAACCCACCGGAACTGACCGGTCGGGGAATTTTCCCTCCGCGCCCCGGTAAGCGGTCTGGATCAGTGGCAAGTCGGCATCGTAGTCTCCGGTGGGGTGCACGATCTGCCCCAGCGCAATACGCTTGCGGCCATAGTCGAGCACCGTTGGCAGGATCGGTACGCCAGCGGCCACCGCAATCCGGTAGAGCCCGGTTTTCCATGTCTCGACGCGGTCGCGGGTGCCCTCCGGCGCGATGGCGAGGATCAGACTGTCCCGCGCCGCATAGGCGTCAGCCATCTGGTCCACCAAGTCCGCCGCGGCCTTCCGGTCGACGGGGATACATCCGAGCCACCGGACAACTCCGCCAAATGGGCCCTTCACGAGGGACGCCTTTCCCATCCAGCTGAACTTGATCCGGTAGAACCCGGCCGCCGCAATCATGTTGATCCCGTCCCAATTGGATGTGTGCGGCGCAGCCACGGCAACCAGTTTCGGATCGCCGGGCCAATCGCCCTCCATCCGCCACCCGCCGATGTAGAGGTAGGCCGTACATGCCCAGCGGTAGATTTCCGAGAAGGGTCCGCGAAACGGCGCAGGACGGGCACCGAAGCGCGAGCCTTTGGCGACATCTGACATGGCATTTCCTGAAAGTCTGTTATGTTTGTCCGTAGTGGCCCAGTCGCCCGGTTGCAGCAACTGCAAGGCGATACGCGGGTTGCGCGTGGGAGACAGACGACATGCCAGAATTCATCGAGGTGGAAGCAAATGGGCTCAGTCACCGGGTAGCCGTTGATGGCCCGGCTGACGGCCCGCTCGTCCTGCTGGTCCATGGCTTTCCGGAGAGCTGGTATTCCTGGCGGCACCAATTCGCGCCCCTGGCTGCGGCCGGCTTCCGGGTCGCCGCCCCCGACGTCCGCGGTTATGGGGGCACCGACAAACCGCCGGCGGTGGAAGACTACAGCCTTGAAGCCATCACCGGGGATATGGCCGCCCTGGTGGCCACGCTTTCGACGGATGGATCGGCAATCATCATTGGCCACGACCATGGCGCGCCCATCGCCTGGACTTCGGCATTGTTGTATCCTGACACGCTCCGCGCCGTGGCCGGCCTCTCGGTCCCCTATACGCCACCCGGCCCGATGCCGGGCATCGACCTGTTCCGCCAGATCTACACCGCCCAGGGAAAGTTCTTCTACTACGTCTATTTCCAGGATGAAGGCGTTGCCGAGGCCGAGTTGGAGGCCGACACCCGCCGCTCGGTTGAGCTGTTCACCTATTTCGCGTCCGCGGAGGGCGTGACCGGCGGCTTGCTACCGGGTGACAAACCGGCGAACGCAAAGCTCTTTGACGGCATGCCGGAGCCTGTGCCGGCAATGCCGTGGTTCGGCGCTGATGATGTGGACTATTACGCAGGCGAGTTTGCGCGGTCAGGCTTTCGCGGACCACTCAACCGGTACCGGAACGGCCACAGGGACCACGCTTTCCTGACGGCCCGGACAGACCCGGTGATCAGGCAACCCAGTCTGTTCATCGCCGGAGACAAGGACCCCGTACTCAGCTTCGTGCAGGCCGACATGGTTGGCATCATGAAGACCGTCTTGCCGGACTTGCGCGGTGTTCACCTCATTCCGGGATGTGGCCACTGGACCCAACAGGAAGCGCCCGACGCCGTGAACACTGCGCTGCTCGATTGGCTCGGAACACTTTGACCCTGCCTGGCGCCGCCTTGAACCCATGGCAAACCGCTGGTGGTCGAACCGCGAGCCCTCGCCGAGACAAAGCCTATTCGATGATTTCCAGCCCATCGGGGATCTCGATGATCCGCGCCGATGACGCCGTGGCAATTTCAGTGCTCACCTGTTCGCCGAAACCCGCCTGGCGTCGTTCATAAGCCTCAACCAGGGACAGGTATGGGGGCACGTGCTCCCAACCGAAGGCTTCGGTGTTCTGGATGATCTCGAAGTGCAGATGGAACGTTGTCGGTGTCCCACCGAAATCGTTGGACACAAATCCGATCACGTCACCGGCTTCCACCTCGTCACCTTCCGAAACCTGGAGTTCGGCCATGTTCAGGTGCATGTAACGGTATATTCGCCCGCCGCTCCGTAATTTCACCGTGTAGGTCCCGATGTCGTAGATCAGCCCGTCTTCAACGGCGACGACTTCGTGCAGCGTTCGTCCCGCGGCATCGGACGCTCGCAGCTGGCGACAGTCTTCCGGCGTCCCTACGCGGATGTCCTGCCCCTGGTGCACGCGGTTCAGGGGGCAGAAGGGCGTGCCCCGATCCGCCGTCCGCATCTCGCAGAAATTATCCCGCCAGGGGTAGGCGAAGTTACGGGAGTCGCATTGGTCGCCCCCGGCCACGCCGCCGCCGAAATTCCAGACTTGCGATTGGAGATAGGCGGGCGCCGTCCGAATGGGGAACACCATGTCCGGGGCGTGGACAATCTGTTCAAACGCGCCTGTTCCGGAACCGGGCAAGAGCTGTCCGGGTCCATGATAGCTGAACACCGGGTCCACCTCGATTGCCCCATCGTCACCATCGGCCACCACATCATCGCCGCCACCGCTGCCGGGGGTGACCGGGTCCGGATCGGGATCGGGCTGTGGATCAACCGGCGCCTCCCCATCATCAGGAACCGGATCCGCAGGGGCGACCGGCGCATCTGCATCGTCCGCCTCCTCGCCGCCTTCACCGTCACCATAGGGGTCGGAAATCGGAACGACGGGCGGCGGCGGACCGGGCGCTCCATTATCGCCCCCACCGGTCGGGGTACGCGGTGCCTCTCCGCCATCACCCGGATACCGGACCGCATCGCAGCCCGACAGGGCAACCGAAGCGAGGAGCAAAACCGCGCAAACCTGGATCATGCTTGAACTGAACAAGCCTGCCATCAGCGGCTCCCCGTCACAACCAGTCGCGACGCGACGTCCAGCGCTTCGGTTTCGGTAATGCATCCGCTGATCTCGGCGCCAGATCTTTCGTTGCACTCGAACTCCACCAGATAGGCCGCGCCATAACGGTTGAGCGCGACCTGCGCCCCTGTCATCGTTCGCGTGAAAACCAGATCGTCGATCAGGTCCTCCCGCTCGCCGGCGCCGCCCGAAAACCACTGGTTCGTCCCACTGACCACGATGTCGTAAGCGACGCCAGGATACTTCGCGAAGTACCCATCATCCATGGCTCGGAAAGTGGGCCGGCTGGCGCCAGCCGGTCGAACAAGTCCCGACGGCAGCAGGACCGGGACAGGCGGAGCATCGTCGCCCGACTGAATCTGGACCGACCGTTCAGTGCCGAAACTCTCTTCGGTCCCCGACGCCATGTCGCGGCGCGCTGCATCCCAATCGATGGTTGAGCTGGACTCCGTGACTGCGGTTCGTCCACTTGCCGTTGTTGCATCCTCGCCCTGCGCGGGAACAAGGGTCACGTCCGGCAGGCCGGTCGGCGCGAAGGGCGCAGCGCCACCTTGCGACACGCTTTCCGCCTGGTCTGGTTCCGGGGAAGGCGCGGGCGCGCAGGCGACCATTGCCCCCAATGAAGCGAGCAGTCCGATGCTCAGGGTCCGGATCATTGGCGGCCTCCGCTAACCTGGGTTTGAGCGATGAAGTCGGGGTCGGCATAGGCAACCTGGGGATGGTTCCTGAGCGCCTGCAACAA
Source organism: Pseudomonadota bacterium (assembly GCA_038522375.1). Classification (GTDB taxonomy): domain Bacteria; phylum Pseudomonadota; class Alphaproteobacteria; order Caulobacterales; family Hyphomonadaceae; genus UBA5336. The sequence goes on along the minus strand of JBCBKE010000047.1, from coordinate 19,818 downwards.
GGTCGCGCGCTGGGCCTGCAGGTCGGCGCCGGACCGTGCCGCCAGGCGCTGGCGAAGGATCACTTCGCCGGAGTAGGAACAGGACACAAGATCGAAGTCGCTGAACAAGGGCTTGTCGGCGGCCCATTGGGAAAACGACGTCCGTGCAGCGGTCTCGTTGCGGAAGAACAGACGGGTCAGCGCTTCGACCTCAGCATCCTTGATCTTGACGATAAACCGGGCCTCCGGTGACGCGACGGTGTCAGCCCTTGCCGGAACCAGACCCGTGTCGGGCATATGGGCCGCCTGGAGCGGCATCCACTGGCTCCCCACGGGCGTAGCGTGGCCGGCGCCGTAGCCCGCGCATGCGGAGAGGAGAACCGCCGAGACGATTGCGACGGTGAAAGGCTCCCGAGCGACGGAACCTGGGCTGTTCACTGTGTCAGTCATTTGAGCCTCCCCCATTGTTGTCCGGAACATTGGCTAGATTGAGCAGACCGTTTCCGCAAGGTCGGGCACATTGGCCAGGCTGGCCCGGGATCTCGTCAAACCCCTGGTAGATGCTGCACGAGCCGGCGCACTGGGCAGGCGTCCTGGCATCGACGTTCGCAAGGAGTGCGTCTCGCAGCTCAGTCCCGATCAGGTCCGGGTCCCGGGATTTCAACAGTGCGAGGGCCGCTGAAACATGGGGCGCCGCCATGCTGGTTCCCTGCTCGAACGCATAGTTGCAACTTTCCACCGAAATGCCCGTAACGGGATCGGCGCATCCATTGGCACGCTTTGTCGACAGGACACCGTCGGGTCGCCCGTCAGCGTTGTCATCGCGGGTCAGGTCGCCGCCCGGCGCCAGGATATCGACTTCGTCACCATAGTTGGAATAGGGCGTGATCTGCCCGCGCGCGTCACCGGCGGCCACCGTGACAACATTCTGACACCCGGCCGGCGCATAGAACTCGGTCGGGACCCGCGCATTTCCAGCGGCAGACACGACCACGACCCCCCGTTCGGTAACCGCTGTGATCGCGTCCTGCAGGGAGGCAGGACAGAACTCGAAAAGTCCGATCGACAGGTTGATGATATCGGCAGGGTTTTCATTCCAGACTTCGTTTCCAGCGGCGTCGAAAGCGGGCACCAGTCCCCCCGCCCAACGAATGGCATCGTTGATGTCGGTCAGCCGGCCACCGCACTTGCCGAGTGCCCGCACCGGAACGACGGTGACCTGCCATGCGCCGCCGGCAACACCGGATGCATTGTTGCTGGCGTTGGCGCCAATCGTGCCCGCGACATGGGTTCCATGGAAACTGTCTTCGGCGAATGGATCGTTGGGATCACAGAGATCGCCGGGGTCGTCCGGGTCAGGATCTCGTCCATCACCATCATTTCCGATACGGGGATCGGACACCATGTCCCAGCCCGGCGCGAGGTTTATGGACGTTTCGATGTCGGGGTGATCAAGGTCAAGACCGGTATCCACCACCGCGACGACGACATCCCGCGACCCCTGGGTTCTCTGCCGTGTCCAGAAGTCCTCGAAACTGGCGCTGCCTGGCGTTTCCAGGGCCCCGGTGCCGTTGTTCTGGAAATGCCATTGCAACACCCAGAGCGGGTCATTGGGCGTAACGGCGGTGATAACCGGCACGTCTTCCGGCCGGCGGACGAATTGGTGGTCGAAGATGAAATCCTTCTCGACATACTCGTAGTCGCCGCTTGCGCGGAGCTGCTTCAGCATACATGCGGTGGCCAACACCTTGTCCCGTCGCAGCGCGTCGCGGTCGGGCCGGTCGGGGCAGTTGTCGGGCCGGTTGATCGCAATGGCGGGGAAAGGTGTCTGCGGTTCCCCGGCGGCGAACTGGGTGGGGTCTGCCCCCTCATCGCCAATCTGGATCACCATCTCTCCCGTCCGGTTCAACTCGACCTGTCCGGACAGGCCATACTGGGCCATCACGTCAAGCATCTTGGAACGTGCCGAGACCTGGCGTTCAACGGTCTCCGGCTGGCGAATGGCGCGTTTGGCGAGCTTCAGGCGGTGGCCCGGCAGGGCCGCATCGTCGAGGGGAAGGTCAGGCAATCCGCCAGATCGTTCGAGTACGTCCTGACGGCGCCGCTCCAGCCGTTGGCGCAGACTGCGCAACTCGGACTGGCTCTCCTTCACGGCTTCATCGGCGACCGTCTTTGCCTGGAGCGCCCGGGTCGAGGTCTCTGGCGCCTCGATGGCCTCGACGTCCTCAATCGGTTCTACCGTCATCGCACGGGTGTTGACCTCAAGGGCGATTTCATCGGCAATTTCCGGCGCCTGCATCATCAGAGCCTGTTCGGGACTCGGCAGCGGCGGCAGGTCCTTCGGCTTGGCGATGATGGAACCGATCGCGAAGCGCGACACCGGGACATAGTCCGGCTGAACCGTTTGCAGCGGCGCGGTTCGCGCTGCATAGGCGCGGTCTTCCACGGCAACATCGGCCATGGGGTTCGGCGGCGGACCATTGCCAAGCGCCTGGTCAATCGCAGCGCCGATAGCCGTCTGTGCCCGCTCGACGCGTTCTGGCCGCTGATCACAGCCAACGGTCGCGAAGACGGCGAAACCTGCAATCAACGCCGCTGCGTTACGCAAGACCCTGTTTTTAAACCCCATGCGAAGCGTCCCATCACTTGGCTCACCGAAACGTGTGGGCCATAGCTTAACCGTATGTTCGCAATATGACGACTGGCTTTGACGCCATCGCGGTCGAGGGCGACCGGAAAAGGGAGAACCGCGTGCCGCTGCCGAAGTCCATTGTTGTGCTGACCGGTGCTGGCATCTCCGCTGAAAGCGGTCTCGGTACCTTCAGGGACACCGATGGGATCTGGACGCGGTATCCGCTGGAAGACCTTGCGACGCCAGAAGGCTTCGCCCGTAATCCGGATTTCGTACATGGCTTCTATAACGACCGGCGGGCGCAGCTTGCCACCGCCAGGCCCCATGCCGGACACATCGCACTGGCAACGCTTGAGGACGCCTGCCGCGCAGAAGGGGCCGACTTCCTCCTCGTGACCCAGAATGTCGACAACCTGCATGAACAGGCTGGCAGCAAGACCATCATCCACATGCACGGCGAGTTGACCCGCGTCCGCTGCACCAACTGCGGAACAGTCTCAACGACGCGCCGTGCCATCGGGCGAGATACGGTGTGCACAGCCTGCAAGCGATCAGGTCATATGCGGCCCCATATTGTCTGGTTCGGTGAGATGCCGTTCGAGATGGATCGCATCAGCCGGGCCTTGCGCCATTGTCGTCTATTCCTGTCGATCGGAACGAGTGGCGCAGTGTACCCCGCCGCCGGGTTCGTGCAGGAGGCACGCTACAATGGCGCAAAGGCCGTCGAACTGAGCCTTGAGCCTTCGGAAAACGCCGACGTGTTCGATGAAGCGGTCTACGGCCCCGCCAGCGAGATCCTGCCCTCATATGTTGACCAGCTCATCCAAGATCCTGCATCCGGACCGACTTGACGGGGCGAACAAAAGCGGATCAAAAGAAATCCGTGAAGAACGACATCCACCACCATCTACCAATGCTGATCGGCCATGGCCACTGACGCCGCCCCCTTGCACGACACCGGCAGGCAGGTGGTTGCGCCATCGCTCCCTACCCTGGACATTGTTCGTGGGGTCATCAGGATGTTCCACGGGCTGCACCACGCCAGCGTCACGGAAATGACCCTCGCCAATGGCCGGCGAGCCGACGTTTTGGGATTGGGTGCCGCGGGCGAGATTGTGATTGCCGAGGTCAAATCCTGCCTGAACGACTTTCGCACCGACGCCAAATGGCCCGATTACGCACCGTTCTGCGATCGCTTCTATTTCGCGGTCTCCCATGACTTCCCGACCGCAGTGATTCCCGAAAGTGCGGGGCTGATCATCGCCGACCGGTTCGGTGGCGCAATCGTACGGGAGGCGCCGGAGCACAAGCTGTCTGCGGCCCGGCGAAAGGCGGTGACGTTGAGATTTGCCCGGCTGGCGGCCCAAAGGCTGAACCTGGAAGACCTGTCGTCGATGGACGGGGGGCCTCTCTTCCCCTAGCTCAAGGATCATGGGTCATCTTTATCCTCTTGCCCCGGATGCCGAACGCGCACTTGCAGGCGCGGCCCATGCCGCAAGGACACGTGCCGACGCGGAACGGCTTGCCAGCGGCAGCACGGTGGAGAAGCTTGAAACCGCGTGGCTGACGCCAGAGCCGGAAGAGGCCGATGCGATTCTCGCCAGGGCAGACACGGTGGCGGGCGAAGGATTTGTCCAACGCTACGAGGATGAAGCCGGCAATCCAGTCCTGGCGGTCACTTTCTGGCGGCTGTCGGCCGATGCTGGCGCCGGATCCACCAGCACGCCGAAACAGGACGCGAAGGCGATGCCGCCGCCCCCTGCGGCTGACCACACTGACGATCTCTACTTTCGGGCGGGCCGGACAAAGAAGCGCAAGGCGAGAAAGCGCCATGTGGACCCTCGCCAACTCGACCTGTTCCCGGGACCGGACCAGCAAGGGTTTGAGCATCGCGACCCCCTCAACCCAGCGATTGTCATCACAGACGAAGAAGGGGATGGCACGACCTTCGGCGATTAACCTTTTCGCGCTGAAATTCCCCTTGTTTTCCGCGTGCCCTTCCGTCATATACCGCCGCTTAGCCGGCCCGGGCGACGGCATTTGCCTGGGGTCGTTTTTCGATGGCCGCCGAACACGTTTGTCGGTGCGTGCTATCCAAGGTTGGAGACAAAGATGCCGAAGATGAAGACCAAGAAGGCCGCTGCAAAGCGGTTCAAGATCACCGCTACGGGCAAGCTGAAGCACGGTGTGGCCGGCAAACGCCACCGCCTGATCAGCCACAATGGCAAGTATATTCGCCAGAACCGGGGCACGACCGTCGCCGCCAAGGCCGACGAAGCCCGTGTGAAAAAGTACCTGCCCTACGGCCTCTGAGGCCGCCCTGCGCCACGATCTCGAACCGAATTTGACAGGAGGCCTCCATGCCCCGTTCCCGTAACAAAGTCCCCGCCCACGCCCGCCACAAGAAGGTATTGAACGCGACCAAGGGCTACCGCGGCGCCCGCTCCAAGCAGTTCCGCACCGCCCATTCCGCCATGTGGAAGGCCGGCGAGTACGCCTATGTCGGCCGGAAGGTGAAAAAGCGGAAGTACCGCTCGCTCTGGATCCAGCGGATCAATGCCGCCGTCCGCATCCACGATGACGCGATGACGTACTCGCGCTTTATCGATGGGCTGAACAAGGCTGGCGTGGAAATGGACCGCAAGGTCATGGCCGACCTCGCCGTCCGCGAACCCGACGCCTTCAAGGCCCTGGTGGAGCAGGCCAAGGGCGCGTTGGCCTAGGCATTCATCACTAGCCATGACGGTCAATATCGGCAGTGCGACCCCAGAAGATGAAGCAGCGACCATAGCACTCTGGGAGGTGTGCGGGCTCGTCACCCCGCATAATCCACCGGCAGAAGACTTTCGGCGAGCCCTCAACAATGCGGCATCGAATGTGTTGATCGCACGAAATAGCGAAGTGGTCATCGGAACCGCCATGGTGGGCGATGATGGCCATCGCGGGTGGATCTACTACCTCGCCGTCGCGCCCGCCTACCAAGGGACAGGGGTGGGACAGATCTTGTGCAGCGCATGCGAAAACTGGGCCCGCGGGCGAGGCGTACGGAAAATCCAGCTCATGATGCGTCCAGCAAATAAAACTGTGGCTTCGTTCTACGCGGCGTCTGGATATGAAGTCACCCCGAGGTTGGTCATGGCGAAGTGGCTTGATAAGACAGCGGCAGGCGAGCTGGGTTGACTACGGATATGACAGACATCACCACCACCGAAACAGAAGCCTTGGCGGCCATCGCGGCCGCAAATGACCTGGACGCCATCGAAGCGGTACGGATCGCTGAACTTGGGAAAAGGGGCCGGGTCTCGGCGTTGATGAAGACGCTTGGCAAGATGAGCCCCGACGAGCGCAAGGCGATGGGGCCCCAACTCAACGCCCTGAAGGTCCGGGTCACCGAGGCGCTGGAGGCTCGCAAGGCGGTGTTGGAAGAGGCGGCGCTGGAAGAACGCCTCCGCAGCGAGACCGTTGATCTGACCCTGCCGCCGCGGCCGGAACAAGCCGGCGCGCTGCACCCGGTGATGCAGGTCTTCGAGGAAATCGCCGCCATCTTCGGTGACATGGGCTTTGCGGTCGCCGAAGGGCCGGACATCGAGGATGACTGGCACAATTTCACGGCCCTGAATTTCCCCGAAGGCCATCCAGCGCGGGAGACCCATGACACGTTCTTCATGGCGCCCGGCAAAGACGGATCGCAGAAGGTGCTGCGCACCCATACGTCCCCCGTCCAGATCCGCACCATGACGGCCCAGAAGCCGCCCATCCGGATCATTGCGCCCGGCCGGGTCTACAGGAATGACTGGGACGCAACCCACACGCCCATGTTCCACCAGGTCGAAGGGCTCGTGATCGAAAAGGGCATCCACATGGGCCACCTCAAGGGCTGCCTGATCGATTTCGTGAAGGCCTTCTTCGAGGTGAACAGCGTGGAAGCCCGCTTCCGCCCGCACTTCTTCCCGTTCACTGAACCCTCTGCCGAGATGGATGTGAAATACAGCAAGCGCGGCGATGTCATCGAAATCGGCCAGGGCGACAAATGGATGGAAATCCTCGGCTCGGGCATGGTCCACCCGAATGTGCTGCGGAATTGCGGTATCGACCCTGAGGAATACCAGGGCTTCGCCTTCGGCATGGGCGTCGACCGGCTGGCCATGCTGAAGTACGGCATGCCTGACCTGAGGCCCTATTTCGAGGCTGATCCCGCCTGGACCCGCCATTACGGCTTTACCCCATGGCTGACGCCGTCTGTCAGCGGCGGGCTGAGCTAGGAGCCGGCGGTGGGTGATGGCAACAAGGTTGAGTTCCTGGTCGCGGTCTGCGCGCTGATCGCTTCAGCGATGGCGGTGTTCATGGCCTGGGACCAATCCCGGGTCATGCGGGCACAACAGCACGGTGCCGTCTTCCCCGTCCTCCAGGTTGACGGCTATGCCACAAACACCGAAATGACCAGCGCGCTGGGTATTCGGGTGCGAAATTCCGGTGTGGGGCCCGCACTGATTGAGTCGGTCACGCTCAGTATCGATGGCGACGCGACCAATGGGTTTGGCGACCTCCCAGACCGGCTACCGGCTGGCTACGAGCTATCCTGGACAAGGATTACCGGGCGCGCCCTGGCACCAAACGAGACGGTCGATCCCGTCCATATTGCCTGGGAACAAAGCAGCGACAGCCGGCAAACTCTGCAGATGGTGTCGCAGGAAGCCGAAAGATGGGCTCTGGAAATCTGCTATTGCTCTGTTTTTGGCCGCTGTTGGCAAACAAGAAGCCTGGGGCAATCCCGAGCCGAGAGGGTCGAGCGCTGCGAGCGCCAGGAAAGCGATATCTTCGAAGCGTTGGGCAATCGCGATCTCCCGATTGCATCGCCATCCGACCAGGCCATCCAGACGGACACCAACATTGAACGGGAGCCGTCGGAATGACCAACGGCGCCGACTGGCAGACCCTGCCCACCACGACATTCGGAGACGATCCGGCGCTCGCTGATCGATTGGCAGCCCTTGTGGTCGCCCGGGTCAAGACGGCCACCTGTTGGGCCGCGCAGCATGGCAGTGACACAGCGATCGGCGATCAACGGGTTTGCCTGGGGGGAGATGGGACCCCGGTCGCCATCCTGGAAACCACGACAATTGTCACCGTGTCCTTCTCGGATGTCACCCAGGACATGGCCACCCTCGAAGGTGAAGGTGACCTGAGCCTCGACTATTGGCGCCACGTCCATGAGGCCTTCTTCAAACGGGACGGCACCTGGTCTCCGGACATGGATGTCGTCTTTGAAACGTTCAAACTGGTCGATATTCTTGACCTGCATTTTGCTGCCGAGGCCCGCGGGCAGGTGGACGCCGAACGCGCCGCCGCCTATGCCGCTGGCTACAAAGCCCTGGAATCCAAACCATGAAGTTCTCTCTCTCCTGGCTCGAGGATTATCTCGCCACAAAGCTCGACCTCGAAGGAATCCTCGCAAAAATGTTGCAGGCGGGACTGGAGTACGAAGCGGTCACTGATCCGGCGACGGAGTTGGCGGCCTTCACCGTCGCCAAGGTCAGGGCCGCGGACCCGCACCCGGACGCAGACAGGCTGAGAGTTTGCCAGGTCGATACGGTCGACGGGCCGAAGACAATTGTTTGCGGCGCCCCCAATGCCCGGTCCGGCATGACCGCCATCTACGCCCCTCTCGGCGCCTATATTCCTGGCCTCGACATGACGCTGGACAAGAAGCCCCGCAAGCTGCGCGGCGTCGAAAGCCAGGGCATGCTTTGCTCCACGAAAGAGGTGAACGCCGGGGACGACCATGACGGCATCGCCGACCTTCCCGGCGATATTCCCCTCGGCACCCCGGCAGCCGAAGCCCTCGGCAAGACCGATCCCGTAATCGATTTCGAGGTGACCCCCAACCGGCCTGACTGGCTGGGCGTTGTCGGCATTGCCCGCGACCTCGCAGCGGCCGGTGCCGGCCGGTTCATGCCGCCCAAGATGAAACCGGTCGCCGGCAAGTTCGATTGCCCCGTCGAGATCGAGCTGCACCACGAGGCTTCCTGTCCCGTGTTCCACGGCATCTATGTCCGCGGCGTAAGGAACGGCCCTTCACCGGCATGGCTTCAGGAACGGCTGAGAGCTGTCGGTATCGGACCGAAATCACTCCTGGTGGACGTGACCAATTACCTGTCACTGGACCGTGCGCGACCGCTACACGCCTACGACGCCGACAAACTCCGGGGGCCTGTTTCATCGCGGCTCGGCAAGCCGGGGGAAACCCTCGCGGCACTGGACGGCAAGACCTACGAACTCACCGAGGAAATGTGCGTCATCGCCGACAAATCCGGCGTTATCGGCCTCGGCGGCGTCATGGGCGGCGAGACCACCGCCGTCAGCGATGAAACCACGAATGTGTTCATCGAAGCCGCCTGGTTTGACCCGCTCCGCACCGCGCGCACCGGCCGGGTGACGGGAATCACATCGGATGCGAGATACCGGTTCGAACGCGGCGTTGACCCCGAAAGCTGCGCCGACGGATTGGCGGCTGCAGCCCGGATCATTCTCGATGCCGGCGGCGGAGACATCTCCCATCCCGCCATTGCAGGCGCACCCCCAGACCGGCAAGGCCCCGTCACCTTCCACAAGGCAGACGTGGCGCGACTTACGGGGCTGACCGTCCGAACGGCAAAAATGAAGTCGCTGCTCAAGGAACTGGGCTGCACGGTCGAGGATTCCGGAGACGCCTGGTATGTTACACCGCCCAGTTGGCGGTTCGACTTCCAGCAATCGGCCGACTGTGTTGAGGAAATTGCACGCCTGACCGGCTTTGATGCGCTGCCGACCACCTCTCTGCCCGCGCCCAAGGGCGGTGTCCGCGCCATGCTGACGCCCCAGCAGGTCCAGATCCGGACGGGGCGGCGCACCATGGCCGCGCGCGGTTACCACGAAGCGGTCTCCTGGAGTTTCATGCTGCGAGAGCACGCCACGCTCTTTTCCGGTGGGGATAATGGGCTCAACCCGGCCCTCGCCGTCGCCAACCCGGTCAGTAGCGAACTCAACCACATGCGGCCAACTGTGCTCGCCAACCTCGCCCTCGCCGCCCAACGCGCCGCCGACCGGGGCGAACGCGAAGTGAAACTGTTCGAGGCCGGTCCGGTCTATCTGAGCGACAAGCCCGATGGCCAGAAGCAGGTGATCGCCGGACTGGTCAGGCCTGTCACACAACGCCACTGGTCCGGGACCAGCACCACCTCGCTCGCTGACCTGAAGGGGGACCTTTTCGCGCTGCTGCAGGCAATCGGTCAGCCGGCCGACCGTTTCCAGGTCGAGAACGGCGCCGGTGGCCATTGGCATCCGGGGCAGTCGGCTGCGCTGAAACTCGGCCCGAAGGTCACCGTGGCGACGTTTGGTGCGCTGCACCCGCGCGTATTGAAAGCCCTGGACGTGGAAGGGCCCGTCTACGGGTTCGAACTCGTCCTGTCGTCCCTGCCAGGGCCGAAGTCCAAAGACGGCAAGACCAAGCCGGTCTATGCCGCCCCGGACCAGTCCCCCATCCGCCGCGACCTCGCCTTTGTCGTCAAAGCCGATGTCCCCGCCGGAGACATCTCAAGGCTGGCCCGGGCAACCGACAAGGCGCTGGTCACCGATGTGATAACCTTCGATGTCTACCAGGGCCCTGGCATCGCTGACGATCAGAAGTCCGTTGCCATCGAGATCACGCTAAGTCCCCGCGGCGCCCCCATGACAGACGACGAGATCGACCAGGTCGTGGGCAAGGTGGTCGCGAACGTCGCCAAGGGAACCGGCGCCGTGCTAAGGGCCTGAACTGGGATCGATTTCAGGAGTACAGGGCATGGGCATCCGGCATGCGGTCTATCGCGAAATGGACCCGGCTGCGCGGAACAAGCCCGGCCTGTCGACGATCAACGCCATCATTGTATTGCTTGTCCTGACGAGCTTCCTGTTACTGGCGCTGGAAACCGAGCCGACCCTGGATGGCCCGGTCCGCCAGGCCCTTGCCGTTGCAAACCTCGCTATCCTGGTCATTTTCGGGATCGAATATGCCTTTCGGCTCTGGATCGCTGGAGAGCGCGCCCAATTCAGGGGTGTCACCGGGCGGTTCCGATACGTGTTTACACCCTACGCCCTGGCCGATTTGATCGCGTTTGCGCCGGAGCTCGTTGTGCTTCTCGTGGCGCCTGACTCCCAATCGGTCCTGGTCAGCCTTTTACCCGTCCTGCGACTGGCCCGCCTGGCGAAAATCGCGCGGTTCGTGCCTGCTTTCGACGTTCTGGCGGCCACGATCCGACGCTCCAGCGGGCAACTTCTCACCACGCTCGCCATGGCTTTGGCGCTGGTCTACATCGCGGCGGTCGTCCTCTATTTCATCGAAGGCGTCGGCCAGGGGCGGGAGGAGTTCGGCTCGATCCCTCGCGCCGTCTGGTGGGCCATCGCAACCCTCACCACCGTGGGCTATGGCGACATCTATCCGGTCACCGTGCTCGGCAAGATCGCAGCATCATTCATTGCGCTGGCAGGCATCGGCGTCGTCGCCCTCCCCGCTGGCGTTTTTGCCAGCGCGTTTTCCGACGAGCTTCGCGAACGCGAGCGGCTGAAACGGGAGGCGTTGTCTGGCCGCCGACCTCCCGATGACATGAATTTCTGAGCCAGGCTAATCATCGCTGGCACATTTTCGCCAAGGGGCACAGATCACGTAGGCGCCTTCCGATGCCGCGGGAGACGTCGGTGCGCCAGCCGGCGCATATTCCGGCTGCACCGCACCATCGAGGCTCGGATTGAGGATACCCTCAAGATCGCCGAGATCGCGAATGTCGGGAAAGGCGGAACGGGTTTCAGCCACAGTCTCCGCCACCGCCTGCTCCTTCGGCACAATCTGGAACCCCATATTGGTCAGCAGAAGATAGAAGCCGATACCGGTAAAAAGCGCAGTGGTGAGCGTGCGGATAATGAACTTCTTTACCGCGCCCGCAAACGCCATCGCCAGGGCAGCCGAGCCCCCGGCACCGCCAAGGCCTGCAGCCGATGCCACCGCCGCCAGATCAATTCCAAGCTCTTCCATGGGTGTCCCCTTTTCCGATTGAGGCGACGGCCTCGGTTGACGCGCATACCCTCTCCCATACCCGATTTATCGCTACCGGCGCCAACCGTTTTATGCCATAGGGGCTGCGGGCCAGGCGTCCCCAACGGCGCCCAGCCTATCTGGAAGGATAGGAGTAAAACCAGATGACTACGGTTTCGAAGCCGGACGTGCGCCCCGCATGTCCGCATTTCTCGTCGGGCCCCACAGCCAAGCGCCCCGGCTTTTCATTCGAACAATTGGGCGATGCAGCCCTTGGACGGTCTCACCGGTCCAGGGAGGCGAAAGCAAAGCTCAAGCGCGCAATCGACCTCACCCGCGAAGTGCTTGAGGTGCCGGCGGACTACCGCATCGGTATCGTCCCCGCCTCCGACACCGGCGCCGTCGAAATGGCCATGTGGTCCATGCTGGGAGAGCGCCCAGTGGACATCTTCGCCTGGGAGAGCTTCGGCAAGGACTGGGTGACCGACGCCCTGGAACAGCTCCACGATGTGGACGCCGAAATCCATACGGCCGACTATGGCCAGCATCCAGATTTCAGCAAGGCGCGCGATGATGCCGACATCATCTTCACCTGGAACGGCACCACGTCCGGGGTCAGGGTCCCGAATGCCAACTGGATTGCAAGGAATCCCGACCGCGTCGTCATCAACGATGCCACATCGGCCTGCTTCGCCCAGGAGATCGACTGGGCAAAGTGTGATGTGGTGACCTACTCGTGGCAGAAGATCCTTGGCGGTGAAGCCGCCCACGGCATGCTGATCCTCTCGCCCACTGCTGTTGACCGGCTAGAGCGCTACACCCCGAACAGGCCGCTGCCAAAGATCTTCCGCCTCACAAAGAAAGGCAAACTGATCGAAGGGATCTTCGAAGGCGCGACCATCAACACACCGTCGCTGATGGCCACCGAAGACTATATCCAGGCCTTGGAATGGGCGAAGTCTCTCGGCGGTTGGCGCGCGCTGAAGGCCCGCTCCGATGAAAGCCTCTCGATCCTGGAAGACTGGGTGGGAAAGACCGACTGGATCGATTTCCTCTGCACCGATCCCGCCATCCGGTCGAATACCGGCGTCACCCTGAAGATCACCGATCCCCGTTTCACCGCGCTCGACCTTGATGGCCAGAAAGCCTTCATGAAGGCGATGACCGGCAAGCTGGAAACGGAAGGCGCTGCCTTCGATGCCAATGGCTACCGCGATGCGCCTCCCGGCCTACGCATCTGGTGCGGCGCCACGGTTGAGCCCTCCGACGTGGCCAAGCTGACGCCGTGGCTCGAATGGGCGTTCGCCGAGACGATCGCAACCCACGGATAATCGAAACAGCCGACCTTGGCCACGCCCGACCCCAGCCCAAGCCGGTTTCCGGCGCTGGGTAACGGTCGTGATGGCGCGCGCCGGGAAGGGACAACACCCCAATTCAAGGATTACCCATGACCACCCCCAAAGTCCTCATCGCCGACAGTCTCAGCCCCGCGGCCGTCGATATCTTCAAACAGCGCGGCCTCGACGTCGATGTGAAGCCCGGCCTCTCCAAGGACGAGCTGATCGAGATCATCCCCGCCTATCATGGACTCGCGGTTCGCTCGGCCTGCAAACCCGACGCCGATATCATCGCCGCCGCCGAGAGCCTGAAAGTGATCGGCCGGGCTGGCATCGGCGTGGACAATATCGACATCAAGGCCGCCACGGCCAAAGGCGTGGTCGTGATGAACACACCGTTCGGCAATGCCATCACCACGGCCGAACACGCCATTGCCATGATGTTCGCCGCGGCCCGCCAGATCCCCGCGGCCAATGCAGGCACCCAGGCCGGCACCTGGCCCAAGAAAGCGTTCATGGGCCGGGAGCTCACCTACAAGACACTGGGGCTGATCGGTTGCGGCAACATCGGCTCCCGGGTGGCCGAACGCGCCCTTGGATTGCAGATGAAAGTGGCTGCCTACGATCCGTTCCTCACCGATGAGCGGGCGATCGCCCTGGGCGTCGAGAAGGTCGAGCTCGACGATCTGCTGGCCCGCGCAGACGTCATCACCCTGCATGTGCCGAAAACCGACGCCACCGCAAACATCCTGTCGAAGGAGGCACTCGCAAGGACAAAGCCCGGTGTGATCATCGTCAACTGCGCCCGTGGCGGCCTGGTCGACGAAGCGGCCGTCCGCGCGATGCTCGACAGCGGCCATATCGGCGCGGCAGCCTTCGATGTGTTCGCGGAAGAGCCCGCCAAGGACAACGTGCTGTTTGGCGCCCCTAACTTCATCGCCACCCCGCACCTGGGCGCAGCCACCACCGAGGCCCAGGAAAACGTCGCCCTCCAGGTGGCAGAACAGATGTCCGACTACCTGCTCACCGGTGCTGTCACCAATGCGCTCAACATGCCTTCGGTCACCGCCGAGGAGGCCCCGCGCCTGAAGCCCTTTACCGACCTTGCGGAAAAGCTTGGATCGTTCGCCGGGCAGATTTCCGATTTCGGTTTCGATGAGGTGATGATCGAGTATGAAGGCGAGGTCGCCGACCTGAACCGAAAACCGATCACCGCCGCCCTGCTCGCAGGCCTGCTTCGTCCGTCGCGCGGTGATGTAAACATGGTCTCGGCCCCCGCCATCCTCGCCGATAGCGGGGTCAAGCTCACCGAGACCAAGACCGAGGAAAGCCCGGTCTATGACAGCCTGGTCCGGGTCAAGGTCAAAACCAAGGCCACAGCAAATGCCCCGGAGGGCGGCTGGCGGACCCTCGCAGGCACCCTATCGCCGGCTGGACCACGCGTCGCCGAGGTAAAAGGCATGGCCCTCGAAGCCGATTTTGCCCCGGTCATGCTCTACATTAACAACGTGGATGCGCCTGGCTTCATCGGATCGCTCGGCCAGATCCTGGGCGATGCCGCGGTCAACATCGCCACCTTCCACCTGGGACGGACGGAAACCGCCGGCGAAGCGGTGGCCCTCGTGGGCATCGACACCGAACCGCCGATAGACGTGGTGGACAAGCTCAACGCACTCGAACACGTCCGCTATGTGAAGATCCTGGAATTCTGATCCAAAAAAAAACGCGGCGCCGTTCGAGGGCGCCGCGTTTCTATACGTCGAAAGCGAAGGCGTTTAGATCAGGAGATCTTCGCGCGCGCCGCCATTGTTCTCGTACTCGAGGATCCACACAGGTGGCCGACCACGGCCCGACCAGGTTTTTGACGTCCGCGGATCACGGTATTTCGCAGCAACTTTAGAGCCTTTGCGGCTCGAAGGTTTTGCGCTTTTCAGAAATGGCGCCAGCGCTTCCATTTCCGCGAGCAGCTTGTCCCGACGCGCTTTCGCCAATGTCTTGATACGATCATCCACCCGATCGCGCAGCGTCATCAGTTCATCGATTTCCAAACCATCAATCGTCTGGGTTTTCGTCGCCATAAGTACCTCCAGCGTTTCTAGGATGAGCGAGCTATTACAGCTCAAACCATAAATAAAGCCTTATGTCGCAGCGCAGTTGTGAAAATCGCCGCTGTAATGGCTATTTACGGTCATAACAGGAACCGCAATATAACCAGCTGGATCAGTCATGCAAACAAAAAATGGGTCACGAGGAAGTGAACAAACGCTAATATCGAACTTTGGCGCGCGCTTATCAATTTTCGAGAATTACCCGGCCCCGATCATTTCAAACAGAGCGATCAATTCCCACGGATCCTGGAGCCGACGGGCTTGTCAACGTCGCGCCCAATGCCAGTTCGCTTACTTGGAGGAACAACACACCGATGCCCGAAACCATGCGCGCCCTGGTCTGCCACACCCTGTCCGATGATCTATCGGGCGTGGACGTACGCCCTGCCTCGATCCCCGATCCCGGGCCGGGCGAGGTCCGCGTCCAGGTGAAGGCCACCAGCATCAACTTCCCCGATATTCTCCTGACCGAAGGCAAGTACCAGTTGAAACTGGAGCCGCCATTCACGCCGGGTATGGATATTTCCGGTGTTGTCGACGCCATCGGGCCTGATGTTGAGGGGTTTTCCATTGGCGATGCCGTTGCGGGCGGAAACCGTTTCGGCGGCTTTGCCGATTATGCGATCCTTCCAATCGCCAGCTTGCAAATGAAGCCCGATACCATGAGTTTTTCCGAGGCGGCATCTTATCCGGCGGCCTATCTGACAGCCTATGTCTCGCTGGTCCGGCGAGGCCGGCTGGCGGCCGGTGAAACGCTCCTGGTCCATGGCGCCAGCGGCGGTGTCGGCCTCGCCGCCGTCGATCTCGGCAAACACCTTGGGGCAACCGTCATTGCGACCAGCGGATCAGACGACAAGCTTGCCACGCTGAAAGCCTATGGCGCCGACCATGTGATAAATGTCTCGGACGGTTTCCGGCAGACGGTGAAGGACCTCACCGATGGGCGTGGCGCCGATGTGATATTCGACCCGGTTGGCGGCGATATATTCGATGAAAGCACGCGGTGTATCGCCTTTGACGGCAGACTGCTCGTGATAGGCTTTACGTCGGGTCGTATTGCAGAGGTAAAGACAAACATACCGCTCATAAAGGGTTTTTCGGTCGTCGGTGTTCGCGCGGGGGAATATGGCCGCCAATTTCCCGACCGCGGTCGCGAGAATATCAAGGCGATCTGGGATCTTGCGCGAGACCAGAAAATGCACCCGCGCATTCACGCCGAAGTCTCCCTTGAAGATGCGCTCGATGGGTTCCGGATGCTCAAGAACAGGGAAGTTATCGGCAAGGTTATCGTTTGCCCCCAGGGACCCCAAAAAAACCACCCGTATGAAACGGGTGGTTTCCTTTCGCGCGGCGATTGAAGGGCTCTCATCGTTCAATCGCCTATTCGGTTTGGTCTAGAACTTATACGTAACGCCAGCGCCGACCACCAGCGGGTTGATATCAACATCGGCATCAACGTTGACTGTTTCAGCGCCGAGGGTTTCCCCAAGCGCAGAGGTAAGGTTCACCGTGACATCGGTGTTGATCCAGATCTTCTTCACATCGAGGTTCAGCCCCCAACCCCCGGCTTCGCCATCAAGGTCATAGTCCATGCCGACCTGCAGGGCGCCACCAAAACTGGGATCATAGTCAATCCCATCGGCAACGGGGCCCTCGTCCTCGTTGAAGAAGAAGGTCGCGTTCAACCCCGCACCCACATAGGGCTTGAATTGGCCGAACTGGGTGAAGTGATACTGCAGCGTCAGCGTGGGTGGAAGCAGCCACACATCACCCAAGTCTACGTTCAAAGATCCGATTACATCCGGAACAACGACTTGGGTAGCTTCCACATCATGGGGGGTGACCGCAAGGATCAGTTCCGCAGCGATGTTCTCGTTGAAAAAGTAGGTGATATCCAACTCGGGCACATACTGGTCGCCGATATCAACATCGCCGCCCAGCGATGCGCCCCCGGCGGAAAGGTCAGCGCTCTCGTCTGGCAGAACAGCGATCACGCGTCCCCGGACCATCCAGGGATTATCATCGGCCTGGGCCGGCAGGGTGAAGACCACAGCACAGGTCGCTGCGGTGAAAGCGGCAAGGATTGTTTTGGACATTTTTGTCTCCCGATAAAACTTGACGCAAGAGTCACACTTTTGGGAAACCCGCCTATTCGCCACTGTGCCGCGCGTCTTCGTACCACGCTGGGTTTAGGGACTATTGCGGATAGACCCGGACTGGTAGCGTCATGTGTGCTGTTGAGACCTACGCATTTCACCTTGGCTGGCGGGCCGAGTCCGGCTTGTTTGACGGGATGGTGGAGCAGCCGACCCTCGATGATGCCCGCGCGCTGCTGAGACGCGTCTTCGGTTACGATGCGTTCCGGGGATTGCAGGACGCAGTCATCGCCGACACGCTATCGGGACGCGACACCCTGGCAGTCCTGCCGACCGGTGGCGGAAAGTCCCTGTGCTACCAGATCCCTGCCCTGTTGCGGGAGGGTGTCGGGATTGTCGTCTCACCCCTCATCGCGCTGATGGCCGACCAGGTGGACACGCTCAAGGCCCTCGGGGTCAGGGCCGAACGCCTCGACAGCTCGATGCCCCCCGATGCCCGGCGAGACGCCCTCGATGCGGCGGCCTGCGGCGCGCTCGACCTCATCTATGTTTCGCCGGAAGGGCTTGCCTCTGGCCTCGGTCAGACGCTGTCCCAGCTTGACGTCTCCCTGATCGCCGTGGACGAGGCGCACTGCGTCAGCCAGTGGGGCCACGATTTCCGGCCCGACTACCGGGCGTTGGGTCGCTTGCGTACCCAGTTCCCCGGCGTGCCCAGGATTGCGGTGACCGCCACCGCCGATGCCCGCACACGCGAGGACATGCTCGAACAGCTCGACCTGATCGACCCCGCCGTCCACGTGGCCAGTTTCGACCGGCCCAACCTCAATCTCAACGCAGAACCCAAGCAGGGCGACCGGGCACAGCGGATCGTCTCGCTGATCAAGGCCAGGCCCGGCCAGTCAGGCATCGTCTACGCCGCCACCCGCAATGCCACCGAAGACCTGGCCGAAAAGCTCACCGCAACCGGCGTCCCGGCGCTGGCCTACCATGCCGGGCTCGATGCCGACACACGGGCCGACCGCCAGCGCAGGTTCCTGATGGAGGACGGCCTTGTCATGTGCGCGACGGTCGCCTTCGGAATGGGGGTCGACAAGCCGGACGTGCGGTTTGTGATCCACGCCGATCCACCCAAGACGATCGAGGCCTACTGGCAGGAAGTTGGGCGTGGCGGCCGCGATGGCGACCCCGCCGACGGCATCGCCCTGTTCGGGCCATCGGACATGCGCCGCTCCCTGGGGTGGACCAATGACAGCGATGCGCCAGAGGCGGTCAAACAGGTGCAGGTCAACAAGACCCGGCAGCTGTTTGCCTTCCTGAACGGAAATGACTGCCGCCGCGCGGCCATCCGGCGCTATTTCGGCGAGATGGATGCGGCCGATTGCGGCGTTTGTGACAATTGCCAGCGCGCGCCGGGCGACGGCTTCGACACAACCCGTTGGGCCCAGATGGCCAGTGCCGCGGTGATGCGCACGGGCGAACGGATTGGCAGGGGCCGTCTGATCACCCACCTCCGCGGCGAAGCAAAAGACCAGTTGGACGAAGACCTCTCGCAGCTTTCGACCTATGGGGTGGGCGAGGCGCTCGGCGCTGCGGGGTGGCGGGCCGTAATCGACGAACTCCTGTTCACGGGCCTGCTGGCCGAAGGCGGAGACCCGACCCGGCCGGTCCTGACCCTCGGGGACGTCGACCGGGTCCGCGCACTATGGGCCGGCAAGGTCGATGTGCACCTGCGGTCCGATCCCGCCGAACGCCGCGTCAGACAGCGCGGCAAGGCCAGCAACCGAACCCTCGTCGATGGCCTGTCGGCTGCTGACAGGATGCTGTTCGATGCCCTGCGGACCTGGCGGATGGAACAGGCCAGGTCCAAGGGCGTACCGCCCTACGTGATCTTCCATGACAAGACGCTCGCCGCCATTGCATCGGCGCGGCCTGGCAGTCCTGACGCGCTACGCTCGGTCAACGGGGTAGGCGAAAAGAAAGCCACGCTCTATGGTGACGCAGTTGCACAACTGGTGAAGGCCGCATGACCGAAGATGTAAGCGCGATGCAGCTGCCGTTCCGACGTGCGCGGCGGCAACAGATCATTCGTCCGACGCTTTTCGGGTCGATGCGCTATCTCGGCCGCCCCATCGATTTCCGGGCCCCAGCAGGAGAGCCAGCGCTCAGCAGCGCCGACAGCGTCGCCTGGCGCATCTTCAAGAACCCCGTCACGCTCTTCATCGGCGGGATGTCTGCCGTCGTTCTGGAACTGGCGGAGCCGCGCGTGCGGGACGGGGTATGGAACCACACCTCATTCAAGCGCGATCCCGTCACCCGCATGCGGCGGACCGGACTGGCCGCCATGATCACCGTCTACGCGGCACGGTCTGTGGCTGAAGACGTGATCGGCCGCATCGGCCGCATGCACGCCAACGTAAAAGGCACCACCCGGTCGGGGCTCACCTACCGTGCCGATGACCCGCAACTGTTAACCTGGGTGCAAGTCACGGCAAGCGCCCAGTTCCTCGCCGCCTACCACCGGTTTGCCGGTGAGGTCAGCCCAGCAGACCGGGACCGGTTCTTCCGCGATGCAGGGCCCTCGGCAACGCTTTACGGAGCGGCACCCGCCCAGAGTGAAGCC
>JBCBKE010000046.1:0-24317 GCA_038522375.1 Pseudomonadota bacterium | reverse complement strand
CATCGCGCCGGGAAAATGATCGCGAATGGCAGCGTCTGCAAAGGCCATATTGGAAAAATAGCAAAGAACGAGGTTCGCCTCATCAGCTTGTACGATGCGGGCGAGTCGCCATTCGCGGAAAAGGCGAATAGTGTCAGAGGGAGACTTGCTCAGCCCACCAGGAAACGTCCCCGGACCCGCCTCTCGCGCAAAGCCAGCCGACCACGCGCGGCCTGGCAAGGGACGCTCGCGCTCTTCGCCCTTGCCAGACCCCACCAGCCCGGCTCAAAAACCCCGCGCGAAGCGGCTCCGGGAAACGTCGTTCAGTTGGAGGATGCGTACGCGGCTCGGGAAGCTTCGAGAGCGGCCCGTGCGTCGTCATCGAGGCCAGCTGTCGCTTCGGCGATCGCAGCTTTCCATTTGGGGCCCGTCGTCTCGGCGATACTCAGGGCTTCGCCGAGGTCGAAGGCGCGGCGCTCTGCCAAGGCCCTGAGAATTAAGCTTGCCTGGATGCGGTCCTTGTCTGCCTTGGCGTATGAGATCTCGTGCCGACGGGTCGAGATGATGAGCTTGTGGATCGCATAGCGGGCCGGGTCTGGCACGCGGACCGGAATGCCGCCCTTGTGCAAGATCGCCGACCAGACCGGGTTCTTGATTAGGAAATCAAGAAAGCGCAGCGGCGTCGCACGCGCACCGCCGAGTGCGGGCATGTCGGCGGGTTTGCCCTGATGCTCGTCTCTACCGCGATTGGCCGTGAGGAATTCGACGCGGTACTTGGCCTGGTTCACGAAGGCCGTCGTCGCAATCGGATCAAGGTTGGGAACGGCTGAGAACGTTGCGTCCACACCACGCAGCACCTCCAGCATTGGCGGTAGACTGTCATCCACAGCTTCCGAGATCGCCTTGAACTGGGCGAAGTCCGCGTCCTGGGTCATGATCGATGTGCCCGGCAGCTTCACGCCGAGCAGGCCTGCATAGGCCTGGAAAGCGACCGTGCCGATCAGCACGCCGCGCAGACGGAAGAAGCCCGCTTTCCACATCGCCTCGACGATGTCACCGGTCAGCGCGTCAGGTCGCGGAAGGACCTGGCTGAGGGCGCGCACAAAGTCACGTCGCTGCGAAAAGTCCGCCTTGATATCCTTGAAGCGCTCGACCCTGGACGTGATCTCAGGCTCTGCGACTGGTCCGACGTAGCGCCGGGTCCGTCCGCCATCCTGGTAGGTCTGGAAGTACCAGTATTCCCGGCCCTTGGACGTCACCTTGACGAACTGGCCTCGCTCTTCGAAGTCCTGATCGAAGGACGCATCAAGGCAGCGCTCGATCAGCTCGGCAAACGAGGTCTGGACGGAGAGGCCAACAGACTGCATGCGTTATACCTGTTTTCGAAGACAAGGTACAACTAAAGGGCCATCGCGTACTCTTCAACGATCATCAAGCCTTCGACAGGAGATAACCCGTCCCAGTGCGCCCATCAGTGTTCACCTGCAATCCCACACCTATTCAGGGGTAGATTTTGGGGTAAGAATTCTTGGTCCGGAAATCTAGCCTCTAGTGATATGTATTATCTGCATTATTTTCTAAAATCTGGCGGAGAGACAGGGATTCGAACCCTGGGAACCCTTGCGAGCTCACTGGTTTTCGAGACCAGCCTATTCAACCACTCTAGCACCTCTCCCGCGGCTGAGGCGGTGAAGTAACGGCATGGGGCGGAGGTTGCAAGGGTGTGTTGCCCGTTTGGCGCATCGGGATTTGCGAAACCCGTTTGACAGCCAGCAGTCATTCGTGTTTGTACGCGTCTTTCCGCCGCCCCGAAAAGGCCCTGGCGGGCATCTGCTTTGGTAAAAAACAACATTAAGGAACGCGCCATGTTCGCGGTCATCAAGACGGGCGGCAAGCAATACAAGGTTGCCGAGGGCGACGAAATTGTCATCGAGAAACTCGATGCCGATGCCGGCGCCGATGTCACTTTCGACACCGTCCTGATGCTCGGCTCCGAAGCCGGCGTGTCGGTCGGCGCGCCCATGGTGGCCGGCGCCAGCGTGACCGGTGAGATCACCGAACAGCGCAAGGGCGACAAGGTGATGATCTTCAAGAAGCAGCAGCGGAATACCTACCGCCGCAAGAAAGGTCATCGCCAGTTGGAAACCGTGGTGAAGATCACCGCGATCGTGGCCGATGGGAAAAAGGCGCCGGCCAAGAAGAAGGCCGCGGCCAAGCCAGCCGACGCGCCTGCGCCGAAAGCGGATGCCAAGCCCGCCGCGAAGACGGCCGATACCAGCGCGATGGATGCCCGTGGCCGGTTGTCGGGCCCCCAGGGCGACGCCGACGACCTGAAGAAGATTAAGGGCGTTGGTAAGGTCCTTGAGGGTAAACTCAACGAGGCTGGCATCTACCATTTCTGGCAGGTGGCGGCGTTGAATGCCGAGCAGATCGAAGCGCTGGAAGAAGAGATGAGTTTTCCCGGCCGCATCACGCGGGATGAGTGGGCGAAACAGGCCGAAGAATTCGCAAACGCGGGCTAGATCTGTTATCTGGCAGGACGGAAGACAGCCCTGAGCGCGGTCCATGGGAGCGCAGCCTCACGGGGAACAGGAGACCAAGTCATGGCACACAAGAAATCTGGCGGCTCGTCCCGGAACGGCCGCGACTCGAACCCCAAATACCTTGGCGTCAAGAAGTATGGCGGCGAGCATGTGATCCCTGGCAATGTCATCATTCGCCAGCGGGGAACGAAAACCTATCCCGGCCAGAATGTGGGCATGGGCAAGGATCACACCCTGTTTGCCCTGGTGGAAGGCAAGGTCGAGTTTCGCCGCAAGGCCGGAAACCGGCAATATGTCTCGGTCGTCCCGGTGGCAGACGCCGCAGAGTAGTCGCGGGCAGGCCCCAGCCGCTTTCGCGGCCTGGCTTGGCTGGCCCGGGCGCCTGGCGGTGTGCGGGACTTCATGAAATTTCGAACCCGCTTCGCCGGGTGCCAGCTTCGCGGCTACGCCGTTAAGGGGTAGGGGGTTAAAGCGTCCTGGCCACACGGAAGCCCCCGCCGCTGTTCCGGACCGTGGGATCGGGCCCGAAGCGGTGGGCCGAGCGGAGGCCCTGGGGGAGGTAGCCCCAGGAACCGCCGCGGAGGACCCGACGCGAGCAATCGCTCACTAAACGAGGAGAGCCATCCGTGGGAGCACCGGAGTAGCTGTCCACATAGCAATCCTGCGTCCATTCCCAGACATTGCCGTGCATGTCGTGGACGCCGAATGCATTTCGGGGATAGGTACCCACCGGCACTGTCTTCTGGTGATACGTCCCTTTTGGACCGCCATTATAGGTGTAGATGCCGGCATAATTGGCTTGGTCCGGCGTAATCGTATTCCCGAAGTAAAATGGCGTATTGGTACCAGCACGCGCCACATATTCCCACTCCGCCTCCGACAAGAGACGATACCGCTCTCCCGTCTTCCGGCTCAGCCAGTCCGCATAGGCCTGCGCATCCTCCCAGCTGACATTGATCACAGGCCGCGAGCCTTTGCCCCAACCGGCATCCCCTTTCGCTCCCCAAAGCGGTGTCTTGTCGAGGTTACTCTCGCACCCCCCATCGGCAACACACGCCTCCCACTCCGCCCATGTCACCTCGTACTTGCCAACAGCAAACGAATACCCGATCTGAACCGTCCGCTGGCGACCGCCAGTCCCGGCCGTGTCGTCCTCATCCTCGTCCCGCCCCGCCTCGCTGTCGGGCGAGCCCATGGTGAACGTACCCGACGGAATCACCACCATCTCAGGCCCCTGCCCGCCGCCGCTCAGCGCGTCGCGGAAGGTCTCGCCCGGGCGTTTGGCCGCAGACGGTGGCGGAACGTCGGCGCCAAGGCTTACGACAATCTGATTGCGGCCTGCTTCGCCCGGGGTCGTCGACGCCGATGACGGCGCAGGCCTTGACCAACGCTCTATGCTTCGCGCGAATTCCTGGATTGGCGCCGCATCAATTGCAGCAAGATCCACGGACGCGATGTCGAACCCGCGTGCCTGGCGATAGGCTTCAACACCCGCTCGCGTCTGACCACCCACAGCGCCATCGGCTGTGCCCGCTTCGAAGCCCTTGGCGTTCAGCGCCGTCTGAAGCCGCAGCACGGCCTGTTCATGGCGTTGCAGCGCAGTCTCGGCGCGCCCGCGATGGCGGGTGTTGTCGTCACCTGCCAGATAGTCCCGATAGGCCGATACCGTCGCGCGCGCCTCAGCGTCTGCCCAGGCCGCATCGTCGCGTTCGGAAGGGTCTGGCTTGCCGGATGCCGTGCCGGAGCGCTCACCCGACACAATGTCCGTCGGTAAGGGATCGCCAGTGTCCACCACATCATAAAGATTGCCGCTGCCAAGGGTGGTGTCGGTTGCTGGGCCCGTGCCCACAGAAGAGGCCGCTTCAGGCGACGTGGCCTCGCCCCTGTCCCAGAATTGGCTCTGGGACAGCGCGAAACCGCCCAGCCCCACGCCGATCAAGGCGACGAGACCGGCGAGGACTAGCGGGATACGACTTGGGCCCTGGCGGTTCTTTTTGGCCGTCGCCTGCATCCGCAAGGCCTCATCCCGGAGCGCCGGGAAGACGGAGATGCGGGACTCGCGGAACCAGGTCTCTATGGCGTCCGGATCGTCATGTGCCACGCGCGACCAGCTTTGCAGAATGTCGATGCGGCGCTCGGCCTCGAAGGCTTCGGCGCCTTCGGGATAGCGCTGCAGAAAGCGGCGATAGTCCTCCACGCGGCGGCTATCATCGATGAGTGCGAACGCCTCCTTGCGTCCCCGCTCTTGCGAGCTGGCCGCCGACTTTGCCGCGGCAAGCTCACCCATCTGCGTGCGCAGGGCGGCAAGCTCGGCGCGCAGGTCGGCGGCCTCGGCGCTGGAATGGGCATGGCTGCGCACTTCCTGCTCCAGCAGGTCCGGGCGCTCAAGCGTGCGGGCCAGCGATTTCACCAGCTTCAGCCAGCCGGGGCTGGAGGTGTCGCCATTGAAATCAACAAGGTCGATGCGTTGGTCATCATAGAAGGCGGCGGGCACATCATGGAGCGGGTCGAGAGCCGCAATTTCGACTGGGATCAGCACGCCCCGATCCTTGCCAATGCGGCTCTCGATCTTGATCCACGGGCGGGTGAGCGCATGGGGGCTCCAGAGCGACACCACCGCGCCGGCTGACTTCACCTCCCGGTCCAGCACATCGGGAAAGACATCGCCGCCATCGAGGCCGTCCACATCGAAGAAGACATCCAGGCCGAGCGAGGCCAGCGCCACCTTGATCGGCAGCGCCCTTTCGCGTTCGGTGCGCGCATAGGAAAGGAATATGTCCGCCATCCCGGTCCCCTTTTGACCTCGGCATTAAACGGGCCCGGGCCAGGGTTGCAATGGCAAGGCGCCCGGTTTCGCGCCCGGCGCGGTCCTAGAGATCGAGCCGTTTGGCTGAGGGCTCGGCGCTCGCCTTGCGTTTCGTCCTCAATTGGCGCGGCGGGAGGGCCAGGACGCCGAGACAGGCGGCCGCCATGACGGCGTAGAGCGGCGCGTGCAGGGGGTAATCGACCAGCGAATGCATGAGCACCACCATGGTGGCGATCGACATGGCGCGGCGCATCAGGCCCTCGGTATTGCGTTCCGACCGCCAGGCCTGCACCGACAGGAAGGCCCATAGCCCCACCCCACAGACCATGAGCAGCGCACCGCCGGCACCCAACTCCACAAACACCTGGAGATAGTCGTTATGGGCCGCGTTCATGTAACGCCCGGAGATCGCGCCGTCGGTTTCGTAAAGGGGATAGACGTATTCGAATGCGCCAAATCCGATGCCGAACGGAAAGTGCTCCCAGGCGATTTCGAGGCTCTGGTTCCAGATCGCTGGCCGGCCAAGCGCGCCGTCATCGCTGGCCCAGACGCTGTCAGGCAGCGTGCTGCCCACCAGCAGGACGGCCAGCCCGACGACGAGGCCAGCCCCCAGCACAGACAGCGATATCACCGCGCCGCCGCCCTTGCGCGTGGGCAGGGTCATGACAAGGCACAGGGGGATGATGCCGGCCAGCAGGCCGAAGCCGGCAATCGATCCTGCGGCCACCACCCCCGCGGTGAGCATGAGGACGCCACCAACCGCCAGAATGAGCAGCCCCATCTGCCCGTCGGCGGTCTGCACGTCCCGCCGCCGGTCGAGCAAGAGGCCGAGCATGATCGGCAGGGTCATCAACAGGAGGCTGGCCTGGTGGTTGGGGTTCGAGAAGAAGCCGAGCGGCAATCCCGTCTCGGCTCCATGCAGGTACAACGGGGATCCAGTTCCCGACAGCATCTGCAACAGACCCAGCGCTGCGCTGGCACAGCCGACGCCCGCAATCACCCAGCAGATCGGTTGTACGGTCTGGGTCCACCGGGATGTGGCCACCACGGCGAAAACGGCGAGGGGCGGCAGCAGCGCCAGGATGGCAGACACGGTCTCGCTGGGCGCAAGGCTCAGGCCGAGCGACGCCTCCTGGAGGTCAAGCTGGGTCCAGGCCGCCGTGACCAATTGCCGGGGCGATCCCTCGGCCCAGTCGGCGCCGGGCCAGCCGATGAGCTGGAACAGGGCCAGGACGGCCAGCGCGCCCAACAGCGCAAGGGCAAAGACCGCGGACGGGCGCCACGGCACAGACCGGTCCTGCAGCACGACCCAGCCGATGACCAGTATGCTAAGCGCTTGCAGGACAAGATGTCCATCGAGGCCTTCGAGGCTGGACCCGCCAAGGAGTGCGGCCACGCAAAGCAGCCCTGTCACCGTGGCCAGATCCATGCGGCGCTTCGCTTGGGCGAACAGGGGCGATTTCCGCATCTCTGTCGTGCTCCCTATGTCTCGTCCGCGGCAACAGCCGTGACATCGACGCCATTGACCCTGAGGCGCGACGTCCGCGGATAGGCGCCAGGCAGGGCGTTGAACGTGAACCGGACATAGGTGCAGCTATCGAGCGCGTGGGATACCTCTGCCTCGAACCGCTGGGCATCAAGGTCTTCAGCTGACAGCTCCTCTCGGAAAACCAGCCGACTATCGGGCTCAAGGCAGCGGATCATTGCCGCCAACCGGGCGGCGTTGAAATCCCAGTCGCCCTCAAGGTCGATTGCCAATCGGTAGACACCCGGATCGAGGGGGAAAATCTGGGCCAGCAAGCGCCGTTCCCCGCGGCCGAAGTAGGAGATCTCGACCCCGCCGCTGGGCACCTGTTCCGCGTATTGCCGGTCGATGAACCAGTTGAACGGATACCCGCCAGCCAACCCCTCGAGGCCAGGATCATGGGGCACCGTGATCGGCACGTCATCGGGCAAGGCATCGAGGAATGTCAGATAGGCGGCATCGGGATTCCCGTCTTCGAGAAAGCGCTTGAGCAGGAAATCCACGCGTTCGGGCCAGTAGCTGAATAGCCGCTGGAGAAATGCTGCGTCTGGATGCGCGTTGACCAACTGGCCGAGCACAGCGCCTTTCCACGGCGGCTGGCCAGACACTGCCCCCTCGATTGCATCATGGGATGCGGGATCGGCCTTGCAGCCGACAATCGCCCGGTTGTAAAGATCCCGGCCATCCCGGTCGATCCGCCAAAGGAGCGTGATCTGCTCGATCGCAGCAGAAAACTCACCGGCAGATACCAGTTGGTTCACAAGGTGCATCCGGGCGACCCGGTTGCGGGGCTGGAACGACAAGGCGGTGAGCGCGGCCGCGTTGGCCGCTTCCCGGTCGCCCCTTTCGACCTCTGCCAATTGGGTAAGCGCATAGGGCATGGGATCGAGGGGATGGATCCTCGCCAGTCGGCGTCCCGCGTCGATGGTCTCGCCAGTTATTCCGCCCGCCTGTTGGTCGGCCGAAACCGCAGAAACCAGCTCGCGAACCTGACCGCGCACGGGAGACAGCACCGGGGCGATCCGGGCGATTTCCGAGGGGGCGGCAATCCGCGCAACGGCAAGGCAGAATACCGCGGAAAGCAGCACGCCAAGACACACACGAACGATCAAAGCTACTGGCAAGATAAAGGACCCAGAGAGGTTACTGTTCACGACCCGCCAAGCGTCGAAACGGCTCAACACAAAAATCAACTAAAATTAGGTTCTTGGTTCCGGCTTAGCGTAGGCGCGATCGCGTATTCAACGGCTAACCTCAGTCTGGACGTGGTCCTTCCGTGGAAATCGTCGATCCCGGGCATCAAACCGGTTTGCGAAGCGCTGCCGTGGCTTTATCTCCGATACTGACACTTTCAGATCGGCTCCCTGCGCCAGTGGAGATGTCGCACCGTCAATCGCACCGAACGAACAAGGTCAGCGCCCCATGAGTACAGACGGTCAATCTCCCCGCGAACACAGCCACCTGCAGGGGGGAGAAGGCTCCACCAAGGCAGCCTCCATCACGCCGCAATCGCAAGCGCCCCAGACCGGGGTCGATCTGGCGAGCTTTCAGAACACAGAATTCGTCCGCGGTCGGTCGCGGTTCACCGAAGGGCTGTGGATTGTTGCGCAGGCACTGTTTGTCTCGTCCTTCATTCCCGGCGGGCTGATGCGCCGGGTCGTGCTCCGGGCATTCGGTGCCACGATCGGAAAGGGCGTTACCATTCATCCGCGCATGCGGGTCAAGTTCCCCTGGAAACTCACCATCGGTGACAATTGCTGGTTCGGCCAGGACGTGTGGATCGATAACCTCGAACCGGTCACCGTCGGGGATAATGTCTGCGTTTCCCAGGGCGCATATCTCTGCACGGGCAGCCATGATTGGTCTGTGCCGAGCTTTGACCTCACCGCGCGGCCAATCGCGCTCGAAGACGGGTGTTGGATCGCGGCCCGGACCAATGTCGGCCCAGGCGTAACGGTCGGCGAAGGGGCTGTCCTGACCCTTGGCTCCAGCGCCTATGCAGATCTTTCGCCCTGGACAATCTACTCCGGTACACCCGCTGCGGCCTTGAAGCCGCGAAGAATGAAATCGCCGAGCTAGGCTGCGCCCGCGTGCGCCAGCATGCGTTCATAGGGCGGCAAGGCTGCGTCAGCGATCGATTGCAGCGCGTCCGGCAGGGCCGGCAACGCTCCAGAGGGCGCGCCAAACCCCGTGGACGCGTTGACCCCATCGTACCAGTGGGGCGCCCAGGCGCCATCGGTTGGCCGCGGTCCCGGCGCCCAGGCGAGCATCGCCGGGTCGAAATCGATCCCCAGGCCCTCGCACAGGGCCGTCAACGCTCGCCGGGGATCCGCCAGCACCCTGTCACTGTCGACGACAATCGGCACCTCACCGGTCAATGCCCAAGCCTGATCGAAGAGTTCAGCTTGCTGGCGAAAGCCGATCGCCTCCAGCGAGACCGCCTCCATTTTTCGCGCATAGGATGCCAGCACACGGGCAGGATGCCGGATCAGGAAAGCGTTCCTGACCTGACCCATCCAGTCCCGCGGCACGCCATCCACCATGTGATGGGTCATCTGCTTCTGGTAGATGATCGGAGCCTTCCCAGCACCCGCGACGAGGTCACGGGCGACCGCTGCGGGATCGGTTTCGTGGCGCGCGAGAATTTCCTCTCGCAGGGGATGGTTGAGGCCCGTAAGCGCCAGGAACGCCCCGTAGAACGGCTCGTCCATACAGACCACATCGCGGCGCGAGCCAAAACTGCGCATCATCGCCGTCGACAGGTTCCGCGGGCCCGACCACATCGCTAGGCGAACGGGGGTGGCGAAGTTCACGTGGCCTTGCGCCCCGGTAAGAGGCCCTTGAACCAGTGCAGCACGTCATTGACACCTGCGCCATGCACAGCTCCGGCGCGGTAAACGCGGGCCGCCGCCCAAAGCACCAACGCTGTCGCGAGCGCCATGACGCACAACTGGCCGACCACCTCCCAGAGGGCTGGATCGGTCGGTGAGCGAAGGATGAGCAGGAATGGCGTAAACACCGGGACCCAAGCCATGACGGCCAGCACTGGGGAGGTCGGGTCACTCACAGCGATGAATACCATGAATAACGGCACCATCAGCAGGACCAACATGGGCGACATCAGGGTCTGGGCTTCCTGGACGGTATCGCAGAGCGAACCCATGGCCAGGAAGACCGAGCCATACATGAGGTAGCCGAGCAGGAAGCTGAGAATGGCGGGGATCAGTATGCCGGGTTTCAGAACCGCAGCGATTGAGGCGTCCACATAGCCCTGTATCTCCGCCGGCATGGCGTTTCCGGCATAGGACATGGCGGCAAGCCCACCCCCGGCCCAGAATGCAATCAGGGTCAGGGAAACAGCCAGAACTGCCAGGAGTTTGCCGGCCAGAAGCTCGGGCAATTTCACCGATGTCAGGAGCGTGTCGAAAATCTTGTTCGATCGCTCCTCGATGGTTCCCATGAGCAGGTAGTTCACCACGGAAAAGATCAGGATCCATAGCATGAAGGCGATCCCGACCGAGACGATGGTCGGCGCCGTGTCTGCCGGGGTGACCTCTGCTGTTGCGCTGCTGTCTTCACGCACCTTCCTGGCGAGCACCTCAAGCCTCGCATCATCAATGTCGTCGAGCAAGGTCTCGGGCACGTCCCGTTCCTGGAACACCTTCTCCCGCGCCAGCTTTGTCGCCGCCCGTTCGGCGATGCCTTTAACGGTGCCAAGCGTGACGTTTTCACTCCAGTACTCGATACGGTCATCGGCGCGGACAAGGGCCGCGAAGAGGGGCCGCTGGCCAGTGGGGGTATCGAGAAGCCGTTCGCCGAGAAGCCAGGGTCGGAGACCCTCGATCGTGTTTTCCGGCGGGTCGATCCTGACGAAATCCATGCGCGGGATCGACAGTGCGGTGTTTCCCGGATCCAGTCCGACCGACACCAGGGCCTGTTCCAAAGGCTCGACGCTATCTTCTGCAGCCTCCTCGAACGCATTTGCAAGCGCTCTTCCATCCGACGAGATGAGCTGGATTTGCGCGCTGACGATGTCAATCGCCCGTTCGCGCTGTTCCTCATCCATGGCCGGGCCCAACTCCCCGGTCTCATCGATCACCACATAGTAGCGCTCAGGCGTCTGCGATGCGGCCAGGGCGGGACCGATAATGCCGAGACTCATGAAAAACGGGGTCAGCAGCAAGCCCAGCCAGAAGCCCCAGGCCGTGACATATCCCAGATAATCGCGTTGGGCGACGAGCATCACGGACCGGACCATCAGGCGGCTCCTGCAAAGGTTGACCGCGCGCCGGGTCTGCCGGCGGCATCGGCGTCGGCGTCACCGGCGAGGGATATGAAGACGTCGCGCAAACGCGCTTCTTCGGGCGTAAATCCGGTAATCGGCGCCCCGGCGGCGAGCGCAGCGCGCAGCACATCCTGGGAATCGCGGCCCTGGGGGAGTGTTACATACCACCATTGGCCGGTCTCATCGCCCGGATCCCGGCTCGCTGAAAGCCCCGCAGGTGTCAGGGCGCCGGCGAGATCGAACCCACCGCCGACACCCATATGCACCCGGCGTCCCAGGGCGCCATAGGCCTCATCCAGTGTCCCGTCAAAAACCTTCTTTCCGCGCGCCATCATGACGATCGAGTCGCAGAGCCGTTCGGCATGTTCCATCACATGGGTCGAAAACACGATCGTTGCGCCACGGCGGTGCTGATCCCGGATCAACTCCTCAAGGGCTTGCTGGTTGACCGGATCGAGGCCCGAAAACGGCTCATCGAGGATCAGGAGTTCCGGTTCGTGGGCAAGCGTGGCGAGGATCTGTACCTTCTGCGCCATGCCCTTCGACAGCTTTGCGATCTTCGAACGGGCGAAATCCTGAAGACCGGACGCTTCGAGAAGCGCGAAGGCGCGTGCGTGGGCGTCGGCTGCGCTCAGGCCCTTGAGCTTTGCAAAATAGGAAATGGTGCTGACGGGGCTCATCTTCTTGTAGAGGCCACGCTCCTCGGGCAGGAACCCGACCCGGCGGAGATTATCCATGTGTGGACGCTCACCGAACAGTCGCGCCTCGCCACTGTCGGGTGTCATGATGCCGAGCGCCATCCGCAGGCTGGTCGATTTGCCGGCGCCATTAGGCCCCAGGAACCCAACAATACTGCCGGCCGGGACCCTGAAATCGAGGGCATCGACGGCGACGAACCCGGTGAACCGCTTGGTTGCACGCTGGAGAACCAACGGATCGCTCGACATGCGTGTCCTCCTCAATCCCGAAACTACCGGGGCGTGATATCGAAACTCGATAGCCCTCCGGATATGTGTGCTGCTTTTCGGGTTGCCAATTGCTGAATGCCGTCGCAGCATCTCGAAAATGAAAACTGACCTTGGCCCGATCGATGAGCGACTGAAAGAAACGGCACGCCAACAGGCGATGGGTACGACTGCCCTGCTTTCAAATATCGAAGACGCCCTGGAGCGCCTTGAAACGGGCACGTTCGGCTATTGCGAGTCGTGCGGTGCACCGATCCGGTTGGCGCGCCTGTTAGACAACCCCGCAACGCGCCTCTGCTCATCCTGCGACAAGCAGTGAGTTTCGCGATCAACCCGGTATGAACGCCTGGGCTATGGAAATGATAAGCTGGATCACGACGGCCAGTCCCGACAGCCCCACAACGGTGGCGATCCAGGCCCCGCCCATGTTCATCAGAAGTCCGCCAATCACGCCGGCGCCGGCACACAGCACAAGCGCCACCATCCAGTGCAATCCAAGAGGAATTGCCAAGGTCGCGTAGCCAATCACCAGCGTGATGATCGCGCTACCCCAAACACCGGCCCGGATGAAACCATCCCACGTGCGTGTTTGCTCCGCTATATCCATCTGGCCGCGTGAGTAATCAGCAGACGCCATTATTTCACTCCCATTGAGCCTACCCCGTTGTCTGTACCGGTGTCACCCGCCGGGTCAAGGCGACGTTTTGGCCACCTTTCATGGATCCGTAAAGTCGCTCCGCGAGCGGTCTGGCGCCTAGTTCAGCAGTTTCGCCGGCTTTTCCGGCTTGGGCGGCGTGGGTGCCAATGGCTTGGGCAGGGAAACAGCGGGCACGCCTTCCTCAGCCAGGGCCTTGGCGTCTTCAGGGCGTGTCCTCCCCCAAATAGGACGCTCATCGGTCTCGCCATAGTACATGGCCCGGGCCTCGCTGGCGAAATTGTCACCGACATAGTCATAGTTCTCGGCCACGTGCCGACGCGCCTTCGCGGCAAAATCCTTAAGCTTTTCGGGTACTGTCCTGGTGTGCGCGGTGCTGATGGCGGGCGCCATGATCTGCTTGGCCGTGTGACAGCTGCCGCAACTTGGACAGGTCACCTGGCCGGCATCCGATTGGGTGTCGTAGGCGTCCGAGGACGCAAACCACGCCTCGAATTCCGCATCACAATCGCGGCAGCAGAGCGCGTAGCGGATCATGCCGCCTTTAGCAGGTCATCGAGCTTGCCCGCACGATCGAGGGCCATCAGGTCGTCGCAGCCTCCGATGGGCGTGTCGCCAATCAGGATTTGCGGAAAGGTTCGTCCCCCGCCCGAGCGCTCTGACATCTCCTTGCGCTTGGCCGCATCCATACCGGCATCGATTTCCTCGAAATCTGCGCCCTTCGCCTTCAACAGTCCAAGCGCTCGCGTGCAGAACGGACAAAAGGCGCGCGTGTAGATCGTCACATGGGCCACGGGTGCGGTCTCCTTTGAAGCTTGCCACTATATGGTCGTGTCTCGCGCGCGGACAACGCGTGCGAGCACCAACACGTCCACCCGTGTTGCGCCGCCTCGCTTCAAGGCCCTGACACAGCCACCAAGGGTCGCCCCTGTGGTCAGCACATCATCAACCAGCACGATACGCTTGCCCTGAACCCGGTTGGCATAGCGGGCGCGGACCGCGAAAGCACCCGCGACGTTCCGCTTCCTTGCGCTGGCGCTCAACTGGCCCTGGCTTGGCGTGGCCTTGGTCCGCTTGAGGGCGGCGACGCGGACAGGCACCCCCGTCTTCCGGGCAACGACCTGTGCCAGCCATCCCGCCTGGTTGAACCCGCGGCTCACCAATCGGCGATAATGGAGCGGGACCGGTACAATCAGATCGGCGTCCCCCAGCAAATCCGTGCCCGCCGTGGCCATCCAACTGCCCACGAGGGACAGCCCATCGCGCCGGCCCGCCCGCTTGATATCAAGCACAATGCGCCTGGATGCATCATTATAGGCCAAGGCGGCGCGTGCCCGATTCCATGGGGGCGGCTTGGCAATACAGGCCGCACAGGTCTGTGCCTCGCCGAGATCGATGTCGACGGGCAAGCCACAGCTGTCGCATTGCGGCGGGCCGAGGAACGCCAACTGCACCCAGTCCTCTGGTGGAAGGGCACCTCCGCCTGCTCCACGCGCATCAGACAGGAGCGAGCGGCTCGGCCATAACAAGGACGCTCCACGGCTCAGGGCCCGCGCGGCGCGGGCCTTGGCGCTTCCGACCTGCTGGGCCATATGCCCACCCATGGCTTCCCCTTCTACGCCGAATGTGTTCGACCCCATCCGCATCGCGGCCCATCGCAGCCGGGCTGCCAGACGCTGGCCCAAGTATGACTTCCTGAAACGTCGCCTGTCGAGCGATCTCATCGAGCGGCTTGAAGATACGCCGCGACACTTCGATTGCGCCCTCGATCTTGGCTGCCATGGCGGAACGCTCGCCGCTCTTTTGCGGGCACACGGACAGGTCGGCAGCGTCATGGCCTCCGACCCATCACCGGCCATGGCCCAGCTCGCCGCAAGGGCAGGCGGCCTTGAAACCGTGGTTTCCAGCCTCGAGCGTGTTCCCGGCGAGGTTGGCAGTTTCGATCTTGTCGCCAGCGTTGGCAGTCTCCACTGGGTCAACGACCTGCCAGGGGTGCTGGTGCAGGTTCGCCGGGCCCTGAAACCGGATGGACTGTTTCTCGCCGCCCTGTTCGGAGCCGGGACGCTGGCCGAGTTGCGCACTTCGCTCGCGGAGGCTGAAACGACGCTGCTCGGCGGGGTTAGCCCCCGGATCTCGCCGCTTCCGAGTTTGCAGGACGCCGCCGCGCTCATGCAACGAACGGGGTTCGCGCTCCCCGTTGTCGACCTGGACCGCATCACCGTGCGGTATGACACGGTGTTCCACCTGATGGCGGACCTGCGCGGCATGGGGGAACAGGCTGCCTTTCCATCCAGCCGCACACGGCCGCTGAAGCGTAACGTGGTGGCGGCAATGGCGGAGATTTACCAGGAACGGTTCGCCGATCCCGACGGCCGCATCCGCGCGAGTTTCGAGGTGGTCTGGCTATCGGGATGGGCCCCTGCTCCCTCCCAACCAAAACCGCTCCGTCCAGGCAGTGCAAAAGCCAACCTGGCTGCCGCAGTCGGTGCTACTGAGCAGTCTGCTGGCGAGAAGGCCGGACAGAAAAAGCCTTGAAACTCAGGGTCTTCTGCCTCCCGCCAGACCGTCGCATCAAATGCCTGCTTCAGAGCAGATATCCGCTTACAGATAGTGCCGTTGGTCCGACCCTGCTTGGCCGGATCAGGCTGCCCCACCTTGAGCAGCGATGCGCGCCGCAGCGGCACGCAGGAAAGTCGGCATGAAGTGCGGCGCTACGGCGATCAGGTCAGTCTGCGCGCCGAGAAAGCGCGTCTTCATGGCGAGAAGGTAGTCGCGAAACCGGTCCGCACCGAGCGGAAGCGCGTCAGGCCAGATGTACTCGCCAGCATTACCGGTGGACAGCTTGAGCGTCTTGACGATAGCCGCGCCTGGCTCCTGCTTTGCAGCCATCGGTGTTCGTCCGATCAGAAGAACGGGCGCATAGAACACGTGCCAGCCATACCGCTCGAAGAAGCCAACCAACCCATCCTCCGCAGACCATTCCACAAAACACATATCGACAGATCCGCTTGAAAAATGCCCCGCGGCGCTTTCCAGCACGTCCCGCTCGGTGCCCTGGACGTCAATCTTGAGGAAGGTGATGTGGCGGGGCACGGCTTCGTCGATGCTGACAACCGGGACCTCGATGGTTGTCTGACCACCGGTTTCGACAAGGGCACCCAGGGATGAGTACCCGGCCTTGTCTTCCCATCCAGGCTCTGAACCTTGCACCACCGACGGCACGTTGAGGTACCCCCGTCCGGTTTGCGTGCCGACCGCTGCGGCATGGAGGGTGACGCCCCTCAGGCCATCCAGATGCGCCCGCGCAAACGGCAGGTTGCCGGGGAAAGGTTCGAAAGCATCGATGGTGGTGTCAGGCGCATGGCGGCGCATCAGCTTGGATATGGTTCCCGCTGCTGCGCCCACATCCACGCAATGGCGGACAGGCATGTGAGCGAGCAGCTGGTAGATACCCATCGGGTCATCGCCGAGAAACGGGCGGGACGAGTGGATTTCCATCGGACCTTGGTTCCCTGCCGCTACAAGCGGTCATCCAGCGGCATCAAGCTTCCTGACGAGCGAGATTGCCGTGGCAATGCTTGTACTTCTTCCCGGAACCGCAGGGACACGCCGCATTGCGCGGTGTCTTCGACCAATCGTCTTCCGCCTGGGACAAGGTTGCCGCTGGCGCATCCTCGTCCATCTCGTTCTCACCGGTATCGGGGTCGAGGTGGGTCTCGCGAACATTCTGGGGCGGCTGTGGCGGCTTGATAGGCTCAACGGCGGCGGGTTGCTGCCCCTCAACGCGAAGACCCATCAGTGACCGGGTCACGATCACCCGCAATTCGGAAATCAACGACTGGAAGAGCTTGAAGGCTTCTTCCTTGAACTCGTTCAGCGGGTCCCGCTGGCCATAGCCGCGCAGGTGAATGACGGAGCGAAGATGGTCGATTTGCTGAAGATGCTGGCGCCACTGCATGTCCATGACCTGGAGCAGGACCTGCTTTTCGATGTAGTTGACCTGGTCATCACCGGCGAGCTTTCGCTTGTCACTATAGACCTGGTCTGCAGCGGCCGTGATGCGGCCTGCGATCTCTTCGTTGGCCACGCCCTCTTCCGCTGCCCATTCCCGGATCGGAAGCTCCAGCCTGAGATCCTTCTTCAGACCCTCATCCAGGCCATCAATATCCCACTGTTCGGCGTAGGCCTTCTCGGGCATCGTGTTCGACACCAGCCCCTCAATGACGTCCTCGCGCATTTCGGCGATCGTGTCGCTGACGGTCTCGGATTCCAGGAATTCCCGCCGCTGTTCGAAGATCGCCTTGCGCTGGTCATTGATGACGTCGTCATACTTCAGCACGTTCTTGCGGATCTCGAAGTTACGCTGTTCGATCTTTTTCTGCGATGTCTCCATCGCCTTGTTCATCCAGGGATGGGTGATGCCCTCATCATCCTTGATCCCAAGGCGTCGCATGACAGCGTCCATCCGGTCGGCCGCGAAGATGCGCATCAGGTCGTCTTCGATGGAGATATAGAACTTTGACTTGCCGGGATCACCCTGGCGTCCGGTTCGGCCCCGGAGCTGGTTGTCGATCCGCCGGCTTTCATGGCGCTCGGTGCCGAGCACGTAGAGTCCACCGGCATCCAGCGCCTTCTTCCGCATGATCTCGATATCGGCCTTGATCTGGGCGGTCAGCGTTTCGAGCTCTCCCTTGGTCAGCTCGCGACCAAGCTTGGCTTCCTGCTCGGCCTGTTCCTTCCAGACCCGCATTTCGAGGTTGCCGCCCAGCTGGATATCAGTGCCGCGGCCAGCCATGTTTGTCGCCACGGTAATCGCGCCCGGCACCCCTGCATCCGCCACGATCTGAGCTTCCTGTTCGTGGTGACGCGCATTCAGCACGGTGTGCTTGATCTTCGCCGCCGTCAAAATCGACGACAACAGTTCGGACTTCTCAATGGAAGCGGTGCCCAGCAATACCGGTTGGCCGCGCTCGTGACAGTCGCGAACGTCGGTGAGGATCTCATCATACTTCGCCTTGGCAGTCCGGTAGACCACGTCATCCTCGTCGAGGCGTTGGATGGGCTTGTTCGTGGGCAGCTCAAAAACTTCGAGTTGGTAGATATCGCCGAACTCCGAGGCTTCGGTTAGGGCCGTGCCGGTCATCCCGGCGAGCTTGTCGTAGAGCCGGAAGTAATTCTGGAAGGTGATCGACGCCAGCGTCTGGTTTTCCGGCTTGATCGGAACGCCCTCTTTCGCCTCGATGGCCTGGTGCAGTCCCTCGGACAGGCGACGGCCCTCCATCATGCGACCTGTGAACTCGTCAATGAGCATCACTTCGTTGCCCTTGAGGATGTAGTCCTTGTCGCGATTGTAGAGCCTGTGCGCCCGCAGGGCCTGGTTGGAATGGTGGAGGATCGAGATGTTGGTGGGATCCCAGAGCGAACCTTCGAGCACGCCGGCATCGGCCAGTAGCTGCTCCATGCGTTCGGTGCCCTCTTCGGAAAACACCACCGAACGCTGTTTTTCATCAAGCTCGAAATCGCCATCCTCAAGCTTGCGGACAATCTGGTCGACGGAACGGTAAAGCTCTGAGCGATCGTCGGTGGGCCCGGAGATGATCAGCGGGGTCCGGGCCTCATCGATCAGGATGGAATCCACCTCGTCGACGATGGCGTAATGATGCCCGCGCTGGGTCATCTGGTCGACCGCATATTTCATGTTGTCGCGCAGGTAATCGAAGCCGAACTCATTGTTCGTGCCATAGGTGATATCGGCCAGGTAGGCATCCTTACGGCCCTTGTCGTCGATGCCGTGGACGACCTTTCCGACCGTCAAGCCGAGGAACGTGTAGAGCTGGCCCATCCAGTCCGCGTCCCGGCTGGCGAGATAGTCGTTCACGGTGACCACGTGAACGCCCTTTCCGGCCAGGGCGTTGAGGTAGACGGCCAGGGTTGCGACCAGGGTTTTCCCTTCGCCGGTCCGCATCTCGGCAATGTTGCCAGAATGCAAGATCATCCCGCCCATCAACTGAACGTCGAAATGCCGCATGCCAAGCGATCGTTTCGCGCCTTCCCGCACCACCGCAAACGCGTCTTCCAGGAGATCGTCCAGGCTCGCACCATTGGCGATCCGTTGGCGGAACTCGTTGGTTTTTTCTCTCAACGCCTCATCGGAAAGGGCCTCGAACATCGGCTCAAGGGCATTGATCCTGCCGACACGGCTGCGCATGGGGCGCAGTTGCCGGTCGTTTGCCGATCCCAGAAGTTTGCGAGCAAAAGAAAGCATTAACCTGACCAATACGCTACGGGGGCGAACAATGCTACCGTACCAGGACGGCACTGAGGCCGCCGGTTCCCGACACAGGCGGTCGATCCACGTGGGCGAGAAACGCTCTCGACCTGCGGCTGAACGAGACTTAAGAACCGGTCCTTGGGGTGTCAATCCGCCGACGGCCCCCCGAAGGAGTGTTGTTGCACATGGAAAAGCGTCGAATTCTTCCTGCACTCGTCGGCGTGGTGATGATGTCGGCCAGCGGATGCAACCCGGCGCCGACGTCGGAACCGCGCTCCTTTGACATCGATGCGGCGACGGCCGCCTATGTGAACGGCCAGCCCATCTACGTGATCGATGTGGAGTTGGAGGCGGTCGCGCAAGGCCTCGCCGAAGCCGGAGCGCCCTTTACCGCCGAACATCCCGATTTCCAACTCGTACTCGACCAGATCATTGACCAGGCCCTCCTGGCACAGGAAGCCACCGCACGGGGGCTTCACCTCGATGCGAATGCCAGGCGCAGGCTGGAATCGGCGCGTGAGCGCGTTCTGGGGAACATCCTCGTCGAAAGCCTCGTTGCACGTGAGGTCACAGAAGACTCGATCCGCCGGATGTATGACGAGCAGGCCGCGCTCCAGCAGATCGACGATGAGGTGAACCTTCGCCATATCCTGCTGGCCAACGAGGAAGACGCCGAAACAGCCTACCAACGTATCCTCGATGGCGAAGACTTCACCACGGTGGCGTTCGAGATGTCGATCGATACCAGAAGCAGGATCGAGGGCGGCGCGCTGGGCTATGTCGAGCCAAACCGGATGGGGGAGCCCTTTTCCAGCGAGATTGCCAACACTCCGACCGACGAGATTTCCGAGCCGTTCCAAAGTGAGCAGGGCTGGCACATCCTGAAGATAGAGGACCGGCGCACACCGCCGCCAGCAACGCTGGAGGAAATGCGACCGGAGATTGTGACGTTTCTGACGTTCACGGAGATTTCCAAGATCCTTACCGACCTGCGAGCGACGGCATCAATTGATCCGGGAGATACCGCGCCATCGGGCGAGTCATCGGAAACCGAGACTGAACCGGCAGCAGGAGCCGGTGACCGTAGCGGGCAATGAAGTTTGCGGTTTCACCCTTCGCACCCGATCGTTTTCCGCATCTCCCGGTGGTTGGCGGCCTCAGCGCAGCCGTGGCGTCGCGGGGGTTCTATACGGCGGCGGGGCTGCAACGGGACGATGTTTTCCTCATCGCTTTTGATCAGGGCACCACCTGCGCCGGTGTCTTCACCCGGTCGACAACCGCATCGGCCGACGTTGACTGGTGCCGGACGGCGCTGAAATTCTCCGGCGGTGAAGCCCGTGCCCTGCTTGTAAACGCCGGCAATTCGAACGCGTTCACTGGCCTCAAGGGTGCGGAAAAGAATGAAGCATCGTTGAAGATGCTGACCCGGACGCTCCAGGTGCCGAAGGACCAGTGTTTCCTGGCAGCCACCGGGGTCATCGGCGAGCCATTGCCAGACCCCAACTTCGTTGGACAAATCGTTCCGGAGCTCGCAGGCCGCATGCGCCAGCCCGATTTCGAAGCGCTCGCGCGGGCCTTCATGACAACGGACACCTATCCCAAGGGTGCAGGCGAGACCGTCATGCTGGATGATCACCCCGTGGCGATTTCAGGCATCGCAAAAGGCTCCGGAATGATCGCGCCAAACATGGCGACGATGCTGGCCTACATCTTCACTGACGCAGCGGTCTCGCCCGCAGTTCTCGACGCATTGATCCGCGAGATCTGTGACGAGACATTCAATGCCATCACGGTGGATGGCGATACCTCGACCTCTGACACGTTCATGGTGTTCGCCACCGGCGCCTCGGGAGCACCTGCCATAACCAGCGTCGCCGATCCCCGGCTTCAAGCGTTGAGGACGGGGTTGCGCCGCGTTGCCACGGACCTCGCTTTGGCAGTTGTAAAGGATGGCGAAGGTGCAACGAAGTTCGTCACGATTACCGTCGCGGGGGCACCTTCGAGGGCCGACGCAAGGGCCATCGCTGCTGCCGTCGGAAACTCGCCGCTGGTAAAGACGGCGCTGGCGGCCGGCGATGCCAATTGGGGACGCATCGTGATGGCGATTGGAAAGGCGGATGTGCCGGTTCGGCAGGAACGCCTTTCGATCTGGTTCGGAGACCTGCAGGTTGCCGACCGGGGCGCACGGGCAGCCGACTACAACGAGGCCATGGCTTCTGCGATTTGTGCTGAACCGGAGATCCAGATCCGGATCGTTCTGGGTGACGGGCCGGGCGCGTTCACGCTCTATACCTGCGACCTGACCCATGCCTATATCGACATCAACGGGGCCTACCGAACATGAGCCGACCCATGGTGCTTGTGGTTGCTGTTGCCCTCATCAATGGCGATGGAGATATCCTCCTGGCCCAGCGCCCGCCGGGAAAATCGATGGCCGGCCTCTGGGAGTTCCCAGGCGGCAAGGTCCATGACGGTGAAACGCCAGAGGCGGCGCTGGTGCGGGAACTGAAAGAAGAGCTGTCGATCAACGTCAGCCCTGCTGACCTTGATCCGATCACGTTTGCGAGCCACGGCTATGCCGATTTTCACCTGTTGATGCCGCTATTCGCCTGCCGGACATGGCACGGCACGCCAACGCCGGTCGAGGGACAAACCCTGGCATGGGTGGCGCCTGCGGCCTTGGCCGACTATCCAGCGCCGGCCGCCGATATACCGCTTTTCGCGGTGCTTGCTTCGGCGACGTCGGGATGACCCCCATGCAACCGTCGGAAAAAAGCCCCGCCACCAGCGGTGACAGGGCCTTGTTCCGTGCGGGCTCGCTGGCGGCACCCTGCGACTGATTGGAGGCGTTAGAGATCGCTTCCGCCCCAGAGCACCGCGTACGCTTCGCAGTGCACGAGCAAAGAGCCGAAATCTGCGAGGTTCACACCTTCGGGAACAACATATTCCTGCCCACCGCGGGTCTGGGTCAACTCACCAAGGTTGATGGAGCCATCCACGGCCGTCTTGCCGGTCACGTCAGCCACTGTCTTGGGCGAAAGGAAGACCTTGAGGTCGGGTCCGCGAGCGGCACGGAAATCGTCGGAGAAG
The DNA here is from genome assembly GCA_038522375.1 of Pseudomonadota bacterium. GTDB lineage: Bacteria > Pseudomonadota > Alphaproteobacteria > Caulobacterales > Hyphomonadaceae > UBA5336. The sequence goes on along the minus strand of JBCBKE010000046.1, from coordinate 2,198 downwards.
CGAATGATGGTCTGACCATCGCGCTCGATCACCTCGTAGCTGCCCTGAAGGCGCTTGGACTTGCGAACGAAGTCACCGGAAAAGTCCTGGGCGGTGGTTGCCGACGCTTCGGTGACCTGAGCAGCAGCGGGCGCTGCAACAGCGATGGTTGCGGGGATAACGCCGATGGCGGCGAATGCGATGACAGCGAGTTGGGTTTTCATGGGAGGCATCCTTGAAGAGTCTGCTTGGTTTGGATTCGGGGTCGCGTTGCTGCGATGACCTTCAATTGCGCCCTTCCGCCAAAACTTGCCAATCACGCTCGATCACGCGTTTGGGGTCGAGCCGTGAGCACGTTACGGTTGTGGACAAAGCCGCAGGGTGCGGGCGCCCGTCCGCTCACAATCGCGCGCATTGACCAGATGACATGATTACAGCGCTAGCGGGTATGGCTCAGGGTTTGCTAGACGTTTGGGCGAGCGAGATGCCGAGACAGGCGGGCCGCGCCCAGTAAGGGCGCAGATGTTGGAGCGAAGACATGGCAGTGATCAACGGCACGAACGGTGATGACACGCTCGATGGCACCGACGCCGACGACACGATCAACGGTTTCGACGGGGTCGATACCATTCGCGGCGGCGGCGGGACCAATATCCTGAATGGCGGCAACGGGGTCGACTTCATCGTCTCCACGGGCACCGACACGATTTCCGGCGGCGCCGGCGCTGACCAGATCGACCTCTCCGCAGAGGTTGTGGCCAATGGCGACGGCGATGACGATACGTTCCGCCTGTTTGACCGGGTTACGGGAACGATCGATGGCGGAGAAGGCTTTGACACGCTGGTGATCGCCAACTTCCTGGCGATCGACATGTCAGGCATCAGCAGTATCGTGGACGTTGAGCAGCTCAATATGGTCGCCAGTCCAAGCGTCGTCGTTTCCGCAGGGTTTCTGGAGACCTTCGAGCGCATCCTGAATGTTCGCAACTTCACCCACACGGAAGAGGGCGGCACGACCGACCTGACGGGCATTCAGATCACGGGTTGGATCGACCCCAACAATAACAATCGCGAGACGGCAAAGTTCTTCGGCAGCGCCGGGGTCGATATCGTGACCGTGGACAGTGCAAACACCATCGATTGGGACCTGACGGGCGGCGAAGGCGACGATATTCTCACCGCTGGCAGCGGCGCTACGCGCCTGTTCGGCGAGGGCGGGAATGACAGCCTGACAGGCGGCGCCGGAGACGACGTCCTGTTTGGCGGGGGCGGCGACGACATCCTCGATGGCGGCGCTGGCAACAACCGCTATGTGGGCGGGAACGGTAACGATCTGATGTTCGCGAGGGCCGGCTCGGTCAACCACTATGAAGGCGGGGCCGGGATCGACACCGTGTCCTATGCCGGGCTCGATGGCCTGACTGTCTCGATGGATCCCCTGGACATCTCCAGTACGGGCGAAGCAAGCGGCGATACCTTCGATGGCATCGAGAATATCGACACCACTGCAAATAACGACTCCGTCCTCGGCAATGAAGCCAATAACCGCATTTTCCTCGGGGCTGGTGACGACACAGCCTTCGGCAACGGTGGGAATGACATTCTCCTTGGCAATGCCGGTGACGACGAACTCCATGGCGGCGGCGGGTTCGACACCATCAATGGCGGCAAGGGCAACGATACGCTGTTTGGCGATAATGGCGACGATACGATCAACACCGGCCAGGGCAACGACGCGGCCTCAGGCGGCAATGGCGGCGACCTCATCCGCGGGCAAGGCGGGGATGACAATCTCGACGGGAACGACGGAAATGACTTCCTGTTCGGCGGGATCGGAAACGATGAGCTGGATGGCGGCCAGGGTGTCGATGAGCTCTGGGCCGGTTCCGGCAATGACACCCTGCTGGGCGGGGGTGGCGCCGATGTCCTCCTGGCCCAGAGCGGGAACGACATGGTATTCGGAGGCGGGGGAGACGACGTGCTCAATGGCGCGGCTGGCGACGATGCCCTGTCTGGCGACGCTGGTGACGACGTGCTCAATGGCGGCGCCGGCGACGACCTGATCAATGGTGGCGAAGGAAACAACATCCTGCGCGGGCAAGGCGGCATCGATACCTTCGTGTTTGATGGAGAGTTCACCTCCACCAACACAGTGATAGGGTTCACCGAAGGAGAAACGGTTCTCCTCGAAGACTTCGGTTTTGACGATGTGAACGATG
>JBCBKE010000045.1:0-24368 GCA_038522375.1 Pseudomonadota bacterium | reverse complement strand
TCTGTGCCGCGCGGACATCCCCGCGCTTGCGCCGTAAAACGGTCGCTATCCACAGGGTGCGACGCTCTGTGCACCACTAGACCCCAACACCTTGCGTGCCATTTACCTTTGAGACACCATATATAGCGAAACAGGGACTGGTTCGTTTGTCCCCATGATTCTCTTGGAGTTTGCCCCATGGCCTTTGATACCGCTGCCGACCGCCCCGGCCTTCTCACCCCGTCACGGGCCTACAAGCCGTTCCGCTATCCATGGGCATTCGAATTCTGGCAGCGCCAGCAACAGGTCCACTGGATGCCCGAAGAGGTGCCCCTGGGTGAGGATTGCAAGGACTGGGCGATCAAGCTCAACGACAAGGAGCGGAACCTCCTCACGCAGATCTTCCGGTTCTTCACCCAGTCGGATGTGGAAGTCGGCGCGAACTACATGGAAAACTACATGCCCCTGTTCAAACCGACAGAGGTCTCCATGATGCTATCGGCGTTTTCCAACATGGAAACCGTCCACATCGCTGCCTATGCGCTCCTGCTGGAAACCATCGGCATGCCCGATACCGAGTTCTCCGCCTTCATGGAATATGAGGAGATGGCGGCCAAGCACGACTATCTCGGCCAGTTCGGCTGTGAGACCCATGAAGACATTGCCACATCCATGGCGGTGTTCGGGGGCTTCACCGAGGGGCTGCAACTGTTTGCCAGCTTCGCGATGCTGATGAATTTCCCGCGTTTCAACAAGATGAAGGGCATGGGACAGATCGTGACCTGGTCGATCCGGGATGAAAGTCTTCACTGTGAAGGCATGATCAAGCTGTTCCACACCTTCTGCGCCGAAACCGGCGTGATGACGCCAAAGCTCGGCAACCATATCCGCGAGTGCTGCGAGACGACGGTCAGCCTGGAAGACAAGTTCATCGAACTGGCCTTTGAGGCCGGTGAAGTGGAGGGGATGACCCCAGAGGATATCCAGAACTATATCCGCTACATCGCCGACTGGCGCCTGGGCCAACTCAAGCTGGAGCCGATCTACGGCATCAAGGACCATCCGCTGCCCTGGCTGTCTGAGATCCTGAACGGGGTCGAGCACGCCAACTTCTTCGAACAACGCGCCACCGAATACTCCAAGGGCGCAACCAAGGGAGACTGGCACGGCGACAATGGCGTTTGGGGCCAGTTCGACAAGGCCATGGCAAACAGGACGGTCGCGGCCGAGTAAGGCCCGGAACAATGCGCCGCAGGGATATCCCCTAATTGCGTGCGCCCACGGCGTTCGCTTAAATGGACGGTCTGGATAACCTGCGGCCGTAAAGGGGGACCCATGGCGAGCCCTGTAGCGGCCGGACAGGAAGTGATCATCAAGGACGCGATCGTGTTTCTGGTCGCGGCCGGTGTGGTCGTGCCGCTTATCCGGCTTTTGAAGGTGCCCGCGGTGGCGGGGTTTGTCATCGCCGGGGTCATCTTGGGGCCCCATGCCATAGGCGCACTCAGCGATACGATCCCCTGGCTACGCTATTTGTCGATCACGGAGCCAGGGGCGGCTGCGCCTTTCGCCGAATTGGGTGTACTCTTTCTTCTGTTCCTGCTGGGGCTGGAGTTTTCCTTCGAAAAACTTTGGGCACTCCGCCGCCTCGTTTTTGGGGCCGGCGCCCTGCAGTCGGGGGTTTCGGCCGTTTTTATCGGCGTCGTCGCCTTTGCCTTCGGATATTCGGGCCCGGCCGCGGCCACGATCGGCCTCGCCTTCGCGCTGTCATCCACCGCGATCGTGATGCAGCTGCTCATCGAGGAGCGCCGCGCCGCCACCGCCACGGGCCGAACGGCCCTGGGTGTGCTGCTGTTCCAGGATCTGCTGGTGGCACCTATTCTGATCTTCGTGGGCTTTGCCAGCCGGGAAGACGATGGAGCACTGGCCGACGTAATTCTCCAGGCCCTGTGGCAGGGTTTTGTGGCCATCCTGGTTATCTTTGTCATTGGCCGTTTCGCGCTTCGCCGGGTGTTCAAACTCGCCGCCCATGTGGGCGGACGCGACCAACTCATGGCCCTCGCGCTGCTCGCTGTGGTCGGCAGTGCGGTGATCACAGCCAGCGCCGGGCTCTCGCTCGCCCTCGGTGCTTTCCTGGCGGGCGTTCTGCTCGGGGAAACCGAATACAAGCACCAGACCGAAATCGACCTCGAACCTTTCAAGGGCCTCCTGCTGGGGCTGTTCTTCATGACGGTCGGCATGGGGTTGAACCTGCCGGTCATGGCCGAAAACAGCGGTATCATTCTGCTTGGGTTGGTGGCGCTTCTGGTGGTGAAGCTCGCGATCGCCATGGGCGCCTGCCGGCTTTTTGCCGGCCGCAAGGAGATGATCGAGGCCGGTTTCCTGCTGGCCCCGGCGGGCGAGTTCGCGTTCGTGATCCTCGGAGCCGCCAGTGTCGGCGGCGTGGTTGACCAAGAGACAATCTCGATCCTCGCAGCGATTGCCGGCCTGTCCATGTTGATCACCCCGGCGCTCGGCCGGCTCGGCCAGGTGATCGCCAAACGGACAGATGCCGCTTCGGCGCACCAGATAGACGCAACCCATTATGCCGATCTCGAGGGTCATGTGATTCTTGCGGGCTTCGGGCGTGTGGGCCATTCGATCGCCCGGATCCTCGAAAGCGAGGAAGCCGACCTGGTCGCCCTCGACCGGGATGCCATGCGTGTCGCCAGTGAGCGGGAGAAGGGGTGGAAGGTCTATTACGGCGATGCCGCCCGGCCTGAAATGCTGGAAAAGGCCGGGGCCCATGGGGCAGCCATGTTCGTGGTCACCGTGGACGACCCCACTAGCGCCGAAGCCATGGTGAGGGCAGTTCGAACCCTGCGCCCTGATGCTCCCATTCTCGCAAGGGCAAGGGATACCGAACATGCCGATGCCCTTCTGGCGGCCGGTGCGACCCATGTGATCCCCGATGCCATCGAAGCGGGTTTGCAACTCGCCAGTCGGGCCCTGTCCGAGTTCGGATACGGTATAGATACAGTCAGGGACCGGATCGCGACAGCGCGAGAGACCGCCTATGCAAAGGCTGGCGCGCCTGCCGAGGCAGCTGAATAGGCCAGACCCGGTTTTCTATCGCGTCGCGCTCAGTTCTTCCGGGGATGGGCAGTCAGGGCCGGCCGGTTTTCGCGAACCTTGTGGCGCACGAAGGGCCAGGACCTTTGCTTCATTCAAGCGGCTTTCGATGTCTTCAACACTCAACTGGCGTGTCGCACAGGAAATCGGCTCGCCATTGTCGGCGGCAATGAACACCGCAAGACCGGTGAGCCCGCCATACCAGTCCCATAGGTATTCAGCCTGATGGAATTGCGCCAATGCCGTTGCATCTCGAAAGGCCTGCTGGCGTTCGGCCTCATCGGTCGATTGGCTGGCGGTGAGATCGAGATCGACCCGTAGTATTTCGCCTTCGGCAAAATCAGCGAGTGCCGCGTCGAGTTTCGGATTCAGAACCGCGCAGTTCGGACACCAATCAGCGGTGAAGTTGATAATCTTCACGATGGGTTGGCCAAGGGCTGGGCCTGAGGAGAGGACGCCCAGAACGGCAGCAAGAGACGCAAGACGCGCGAGAAACGGCAGAGCTTTGAACACAGTTTGGGACTCGGGACGCTGGATTTCACAATGTGGTTTCAACTTCGGCCCCGCAGCCCTTCGCGAACCCTAGCGTCGCCACCTGAACTACCTGTAAAGTAAACCCGTCTTTTTCATGGCCATACGGCGGCAGCGCTGAGACCCGCCAGCGCAGCGCCGTACCCCACACGTCGCTATCGCCTATTCGGCGGGTTTGAGGGTCGGCCCACCAGTGGCTGGTCCCTCTACGGAACTGCCCATGGTTGCCTCTTCGTCGAGATAGACCTCACCCGAATAGGTTTCGCCAATCCGGCGGAACGGTCGGCCGCCCCAGCTCCAGCGGAAAATCCGTCCGATCTCGACCCCCACCGCATAGAGCGATGGCACCATCAGCAGCGAAACAAACAGGGCAAAGCTGACCGCGCAACCTAGCGAGATCACCATCGGCTTCAGGAACTGGGCCTGCACTGACTGTTCTGCGATCAGCGGCAGGATACCCACAAAAGTGGTGATGGACGTGAGCAGGATCGGCCGGAACCGGGCAACACACCCATCCACAATCGCTTGGACCGCGCCTGCGCCCTCCGCCCGCCTTCGGTTTATGAAATCGAGCAGGACGAGATTGTCGTTGATCACAACACCGCCAGCTGCGGCAATGCCGAAGAACGAGAACATGGCAAGCGGCACGCCAAAGAGACCGTGGCCAAAGACGGCACCCGCATAGGCGAACGGAATGGCCGTCAGGATCAGAAGGGGCTGCGACCAGGACCGGAAGGCGATGGCCAACAGGATATACATGGCGCCAAGCGCAATCCAGGTGAACCGGACAACTTCACCGAAGAAGCGTTGCTCTTCTTCAAAGCCGCCGGCAATTCCGCGGTTAACCTCGGGATAGCGGTCCCTGAATCCCGGCCAGTAATTGCGCTCCAGATCGTCCATGATCTGGCTGCGGACGTCATCGGTCAGTTCAGCCCTCACGGTTACCGACCGGGTCCGGTCACGCCGGACAATGCGGTTGATCCCGGGCGCGAAGGTGAACTCGGCAACCTGGCCAACGGGAATAGCGCGGCCATCGGGCGTTCGGATTCTAAGGTTATCGATGCTGTCGAGACTGCGGCGCTCGCTTTCCGGCAGTCGCACCCGAACCTCCACGTCTTCCCCATCACGGGGCAGTCGCTGGACAAGGCGTCCGAAATACGCGTCCCGGATCTGGTCCGTCACATTCGCCAGCGTCAGTCCCAGGGACTCCGCTCCCGGTTTCAGGGTTACCCGTAGCTCTTCCGCCGCAGACGACAGGTTGTCGCCGACATCGAACGTGGTCGAATAGGTCGCCAACTGGGCCTTGAGATCGCGTGCAGCGTCGCGGAGCATATCCAGATCAGGGTGATTGAGCGAAATTCGGATACCAGATTGCTCGTCATTCTGGGTGAAATCGAAACTGATCTCCTCGGCATCCTGAATCGGACCGACCAGTTCTCGCAGCCTCTGGGTGACGTCTTTCGTCGAGATTGTTTTCGGCCGCTCCTCAGGCGCAATCAAACCAACCCAGGCTTGCACCTCGCGCCCAAACGCGGCCACCGATGCCCCATCGATAAGCCCGTCCTTCAGAGCCGGATACTCGTCCGACAGCGGTGCATACTGCTCCCGCATTTCTACGGTGAGGAGATCAACGCCATTCTCGATTTGTGCCCGTACCTGCTCGGACCGGGAAAACGGTGTGCCATCGGGCAATTCGATCGTGACCTGGATGAGGCCGCCTTCAATTTCAGGCATGAACCGGAAGGGCACGAAATTGTTGGAAACAAGGTTCGCCGCCCAAAGGAACATGACGATGAAGATGGCGACCGTCGCATAGCGGAACGCAATGGCGAGTTCTAGCGCAGGCTTGTAAACATTGTTCGCGAACCAGAGCAGGCTGTCGGCAATGCTACGCTGAATTTTCATGAGACCACCGCCCGGTCCGTCAAACCGCTGGGGTTTGAGGTGTGCGAGGTGAGCAGGCAGGATCAGCATGCACTCGATGATCGAGAAGGCGAGGGCAGAGACCACAACGAAGGTGATCTGTTCGGTGAAACTTCGCGTCGGCCCGGTCAGGAAGGCCCAGGGCAGGAAGGCGATCACCGTTGTAATCACACCGAACATGACGGGTTTCAGGACCAATTGCGTGCCGATGATCGCGGCATCGACCCCTTGCCTTCGACCGCTTTCGACCTCCCGGTGTATGTTCTCGCCAACGATGATGGCATCGTCGACAACCACGCCAATCACCAGCAGCACCGCAAATGTGGACAGGATGTTGAACGACACGCCAAACAGCGGGAGCAACATGATGCCGCCGGCAAAGGCGGTGAAGATGCCCGCGGTGACCCAGAAGGCGACGATCGGGCGCAAGAACAGGATCAAAACGATGAGAACGAGAATCCCGCCAGTGAAGGCCGCTCCGGAGATCGTTTCCATCCGGGCCTTGAAGATGTCGCTGTCATCCCAGAGGATATCGATCTTTACCGCTTCGGGAAGGATGCCGTTGGCAGGGTCGTTGGCGCGCTCGATATAGTCCTTGAAGCCGTCCGTGTACTCGACAATCTGCATCTTGTTCGGGGAGACAACAAACACCCAGGCGGTGGGAACGCCGTTATGGGTAGCGACCAGCTCGTCATCAACGAAACCATCGATCACATCGGCAATGTCGCCAACCCGGATGACGCCGCCTTCCGGTGTCTGGCTGACGATGATCCGCTCGAACTGCGCACTCGTGTCCGCGAGGTTTCGGGCCTGGATCGCCACATCGCCGGTCGCAGTCTTGATACCGCCTCCCGATGAATTCAGCGACGCGCTCTGAACCGCAGCTGCCACGTCCGCGAGGGTGAGATTGTACCGGCGGAGCGTTTCTTCAGACACCTCAATAGACACCTCTTCGCCGAGGATGCCCTGCACGATCGCCAACTCCCCGCCAGCGAGTTCTGCAATGTCATCGCGAACGCCGTCGGCGATACGCTTGAGCTCCAATTCGTCGATATCGCCATAAACGGCCGTGCCGAAATACCAGTTTCGTTGCTCCCAGCGCTGGACCCGCGGCTGGAATGCGGCCTGGGGAAGGTTATCGATCTGGTCGACCCGCAGTTTGATCTCGTCGAGAAACTCGATCATGTCGATGTCGTCGCGGCCCCTGATATTGACGACGCCGCCGCCCTCCGATCCGATTGAGGTGATGCGGTCCAGCCCGTCAATGTCAGCCACCGCTTCCTCGATGCGAGTGATAATCTGCTCTTCAACTTCCTGCGGGCTAGCGCCGGGCCAGGTGACGGTCACCGAGGCGCCGGCCACCGGCACGGTCGGGAACATTTCCCGCTCCATGCTGAAAAAGCTGAAGGTGCCGCCGACAAAGGCGACGATCATCAGGAGATTGGCCGCAATCGAGTTTCTCGCAAACCAGGCAACTATACCGTTCATTGTGGCGTCCCTTCTCCATTACCCGCCAACCTTGCGGCGGTTGGTGGCGGGGACGTTGCGTCTGATGTTTCGCCAACCTCGTGGGTCACAACGCTACCATCGGCCATACGCTCCAGCAATTTTACCCGCATGCCGTCGAACGCTGCCTGGATCGGGCTGACGATTGCCAACTCTCCTGGTTCCACGCCGCTGAACAGGTAGGCCCCCGTCTCATCGGTGAAGGCCACTTCGACCTTGCGGATCGACATCGTCCCGTCCTCGGTATTCCCGATGTAGATTTCATCCTCGCCGCGCAAAGCACCGCGGGGTGCGACTTTCACATCCGGAATGACTTCGCCCTGTATGGTAGCACTGACGAACGCGCCCGGTGCCATAGGCACCCCATCGTCAGATCCTGTGCCATAGGGGTCGTCGAGCTCTGCAATGACGGTAATCAGCCGGGTCCGCGGATCAAGGGCGGCGGCTGTCCGCGCGATACGTCCCTGCCATTGCCGGGGCTTTCCGGCCACATTGGCCTCGAATACGACGGGGGGGCCGGGCGTTGCCTCGGACTCCGCGAAGGCCAACGGAAGGTTCAACCGGCCGATCTCATCATCCGTAATCGGCAAAGCCACCTCGACAACATCCGTTGAGAAGATCGACCCCAGTGATTGGCCCGGGCTGGCGAACTGTCCGAAATCCGCCGATTGTTCAGCAACACGGCCAGAGAACGGCGCCGTGATCGCGGTGCGGTTCAGCGCCAGCTCAGCTTCTGCAAGTTGGGCTTTCGCGCTGTCTAGGCTGGCCTGAGCTTCGGCGAGCTGCGGCTCGCGCCGGGCCAGGGGGCTTGCATCGGTTATGCCGAGGTCTTCAAGGTCCTGGATCGCGATTTCTGCTTCGGCCTGTTCGCGGGCCAGCCTTTGTTCTGCGCTGGCGACGGCAGAACGTGCCCGCGTCACCGCCAGTTCATAGTCGGCCGCCTCCAGTCTAACGAGGGTTTCGCCCTGACGGATAAAGCCGCCATCGACAAAATTGGGAGATATGTAGGCGATGCGCCCCGCAATTTGCGGCGCGACAAGGATTTCGCGCTTGGGCCTGACCTCGCCCTGCGCCACCACTGTGAGCCGGAGATCGTCCTGGTAAATCGCTTCTGCAAAGACCGCCAACCCTGGCGGGGGCGCATCGGCTTCCTCGGGTTCGGGCGCCAGGGCTCCCAGAAGGACCACGCCGCCAAACCCAAGGACGCCGAGGATCAGGATGGGGAGGACGATCGCTAGTATGCGGGTCATGGGAGATCGCTTTCGATTGCGGCTTGCGCGAGATCTTCTGGCAAGCCGCCGTAGGTTGCTGGTACACCGCCTCCCAATGCGAGGTGGTATTGGATCCGGTTCGAGGCTCGTTGGCTCCGCGCGGTCACGAGACTTGCCTCGGCATTGAGCCTGCGGGTTTGGGCGTCAATAAGTTCAAAGATTGAAATAAGGCCGTTCTGGTATTGGCGCTCTGCAAGGGCTTCGGCCTCGACCGCTTCTTCCAGCGCCAGAGCCTGGGCAGTTTCCTGGCGTTCGAGATAGCCATCGGCCGCTAGCGCATCTTCGACCTCGCGCCAGGCGGTGAGTGCGGCCGATGCATACTGGGCAAGGGCCGCCTCCGCGCGGGCAATGAAAGCGTCCCGATTGGCCCTCAACTGCCCGCCCGCATAAAGGGGGGCGGCGAGACTGGCGACCGCCCGCTGGGCGAAGAATTCTGGATCGAAGGCACGGTCGATCCGGTCCTGACTGGAACTATAAGAGGCCGTGATGTTCAGCGACGGCAACAGCGCCATCCGCGCTTGTTCCGCCCGTAGGCCCGCCGATACTACCCGACCCTCGGCTGCTGCGACATCGGGCCGTCGCGACAACAGGGCTGTTGGATTGAGCGCTGCACCGATCGGTTCGAGTGCCGGCAACCGCGCTGGCGCCTGTATCTCCGCTGAAGGATACCGTCCGAGCAGGATTTCCAGGGCGCGCGCAGCGTTTTCGGTTGCCTGCTGGCTGGCTGCAAGGCTGGCTTCCGCCTGGAAGGTCGTTGTTCGGGAGAGGCGCACATCAAGAGCCGAAGAGAGCCCACGGGCCAGTCGGCGTTCCGTGAGGGTGGTAGTCCGCTGACGGGCTTCCAAAGTCGCTTCGGCGACCCGCTCCTGGGCAATAGCTGCATTGAGGTTGATCCAGGCAAGCGCTGTCTGGGCTGCGGTGGACAGGCGTGCATTGGCCACGTCAGCCTCGGCAATGAACAATTCGCTGTCGGCCAGGCGGACGCCAGCCCGCAGGCGACCCCATAGATCGATCTCCCAGGCCGCACTGACACCAATCCCGTAAATCGCGTTCTGGAAATCGACCGTCTCGCCCGCAAGGATCTGCACGGTGCGGGACGCCCCCGCGTCGAAATTGCCGTTGATCGTGGGCCAAAGCGTGCCGCGCGACCCTCGCGCATCGGCGAAAAGCGCCTCCCGTGTCGCGAGCTGCGCGTCCAGCGTCGGATTGTTCGCCAACGCTTCGGTGACCAGTTCGATCAACACCGGATCATTGAACCCTGACAGCCAGTCACCCTGCTCAGCCGTTTCAGATGCAGGTGTGCCGGACCAGGCCTCCGGCGCCTCTGGGGCGACAGCGTCAAACTCAAGCGGCGTGGTTGCGTCCCTGATCGTGGAGCAGCCGGTCACGAGAATGGTTCCAACCAGAAGAGAAGCTTTATTCATACCGGCCTCAGGCCCCCATTTCCTGTTTTCGCCCTACGCCCCGCAATCTCGACTGTCAATCAGAATTTATTGTAAAACAATAATTCTTCGGTCGACGGCAATGTCTGGTTCAGAGGGTGTTGCACGTCTACTACGCTTTCGTTCAGCAATTGGACGGTTTGGCGATCGCAGCAATGCCTCTTCGATAGCGTTTGTGGTGGGGTTGGAGTAATTGTTCTCCGGGACAGCACGGGATCAAAGCCATGGCGCGCCAGGACCCTCCCGACCGGGAGATCGCTGACACCGAAACCGGCCCCCATGGCGGCTACGCGGCTGGCATTACCAGCCGGCTCCGGGATTTTGCGGTGATCGTGATCGGGGCGACATTCGTCCTCGCGCTGCTGGCGGTGTCCGGGTCCATGGGGTGGGTTGAAGCCGTGACGGCCGCGATCATCATCGCATCGGGAAGCGGGGCCTATCTTGTGGGCTCGAGCGGGTCGCCCGCCCCGAACCGAGGGCTACCGCAGAAAGAAATCCGCGAGCGGACGCGGCAGGCGACGGAGCTTAAGCCGGTTGTCGATGCCCTGCCAATGCCAGCCCTGCACGTGGGGGTCGATGGCCGCCTCGACTGCGCCAACGCCGATGCCCGGAAAGTGTTCAGGCTCCAATCGGGACAACGCTCATTGGCGAGTGCGGTGTTGCGGAATCCGGCGCTGATCAATGCGGTCGAGCACGCCCTGAACCAGTATTCCAATGGCACCGTCGAGTATGTACAGACAGGAATCCAGGATCAGGTGTGGATGGTTCACGTCAGTGCGCTGGCGAAGGCGGGCGGTGGCGCCTTGCTGGTTCTGGAAGACAAGACCGCCATGCGCCGGGCAGAAAAGGCCAGGGCTGATTTCCTCGCCAATGCGAGCCATGAATTACGCACCCCGCTCACATCCGTGTCCGGTTTCATAGAAACCATGCGTGGGCCAGCCAAGGACGACAAGGAGAGTTGGGATCGCTTTCTGGAAATCATGTTCGAGCAGACCGAGCGCATGCGGCGCCTGATTGCTGATCTTCTGTCATTGTCTCGCATTGAATTCAGCGAGCACAGGCCCCCGTCCGACACCCACGATCTCAAAGCCATTGTGACCCGCGCAACCCAGGCACTGGTCCCCCTGGCGACCGAGCGCGAGATATCGCTCACCCTGGATGCACCTCCTGACGCGGCATATGCCGTTGCCGACCCCGATGAGATGACCCAGGCCGTGCAGAACCTGATCACCAATGCCGTGAAGTACTCGCCCGATGGTGGCCATGTGCAGGTTGAACTGGGCCATGCCCCATCGCTGGATGCTGCCAAGTCGCAAGTGGGACGGCACTGGGAAGATGGGGCGCGCATGACCATTCTGGAAGCGCCGCGGGATGAGGATGCAACGGCGATCTTTATCCGGGTGACCGATGAAGGCCAGGGCATTGGTCGAGAGCACTTGCCGCGCCTTGGCCAGCGGTTCTATCGCGTCGACGCCTCGCGGGGTGGCAAGATTACAGGCACCGGACTGGGATTGGCGATCGTCAAGCATGTCATGACCCGCCACCGCGGCGGGGTCATTGTTGAGAGCCTGCCAGGGCGGGGCTCCGGCTTTGGGCTGTGGCTTCCTGCCGCAAAGGATACCGCCGGCTTGACTCCACCCGTGCCCGCACCCGACGAACGGCTTGAACAGGGAGTCATGTGATGCGTTTCAAGGCGTTGATTGGGGTTCCAGCCCTTGCTTTATGTCTGCAAGTCATGGCGCAGCCGGCTTACGCCCAGGATGCGCCGGCGGGCGAAAACGCTGCTGAAATCGCGATCCCCGATCCGGTGTCCGTGAGCGATAACCGCAGCATCCGGCTAGTCGGGCAGACCCTACGTTATACCGTGAATGCTGGCGAAACCTATCTCCATGACGAGACCGACAAACCAACCGCGTCAATTTTCTCGATCGCCTATGTCCGGTCTGACGCGGATGCGACACGGCCTGTCACCTTTGTCTTCAATGGCGGGCCGGGTTCGGCGTCACTTTGGCTCCATATGGGGGCTTTTGGGCCGAAGCGGGTGATTACCCCTTCCGATGCCGAGGATGTGGGTGCACCACCCTATCCGATTGTCGACAACCCCCATGCCTTGCTTGATGTCACCGATCTGGTTTTCATCGACCCCGTGGGCACCGGATACTCCCGCGTCCTGGGAGAGACCGATCCGAAGGAATTCTATGGCGTTCGTGAGGATGCCGACAGCATTGCCGAGTTCATCCGCATCTGGCTGACCGAGAATGGCCGTTGGAATAGCCCGAAATACCTGGCTGGCGAGAGCTATGGCACCACTCGCGCGGCGGCCCTTGTGGAAAGCCTGCAAGGCGGCTGGAACGGGATCGCCCTGAACGGCGTGATCCTCGTCTCGGCAATTCTCGACTTCCAGACCGCTCGGTTCGGGCCGGGCAATGACACACCGCACCTGGCCTTCTTTCCAACCATGGCCGCGACGGCCTGGTATCACGGAAAAGCCGACCGCGCGGCCTGGAACGACGATTTCCGGGCTTTCGTCACCGCATCGACTGACTTCGCAATTGACCGCCTTGCGCCAGCCCTGATCCGGGGCAACACCCTTGACCTGGCGGACAAGACCACGCTCGCGAACGAAATGGCTGCCTTCCTGGGGTTGTCGCCGGACTACATACTGGGCGCTAATCTGAGGGTCGACGCAACCCGCTTTCGCAAGGAACTGCTCCGGGACGAGGGGTTCACCGTCGGCCGGTTCGACAGCCGCTACAAAGGTATCGATCCTGACCGTGTTGGGGAGCGGCCCGAGAACGATCCGTCGGGCTACGGAATGGATGTCGCCTATGTGGCCGCCGTGAACGATTTCCTGACGCGCGACCTTGGGCTGCCACTCAAGCGGGAGTACAAGGTGCTGACGGGCGAACCCGGCAGCCAATGGAACTGGGACGTGAACGGGCGAGGCTGGCCGGCCTATGTCAACGTTACGCCTTGGCTCGGCCAGGGCATGCGGGAAAACAAGGATCTTCGGGTCCTGCTGACCTCCGGATGGTATGATCTTGCCACGCCATTCTTCGGCGCGGAGATGGCGCTCCAGAAGAACGGCGTGGTGCCGGAGCGAATATCGATCACCTACTATGATGCCGGCCACATGATGTACCTGTCAGAGGCCGAGGCTGAAAAGCTATCCAATGACGTGCGTGACTTTATTCGCGCCGGCTAAGACGGTTTCCGGCCAAAGCTGAGCCGTTGTTAACGCAAACAAAAGCCAAGCAGTCCCAGGGTATGCGACAGCGTTCGCAGGCCCTTCATTTCATGGTTGTTCGCTCAAGACCCGGTTTGTTCTTGATTTGTGTTTGGAAGAGTGAGCGCATTGAGCCCCGTGTCGTAATTTCCCATTGTTGCCCATTCCAACCCATGATAGCCCATAATCTGTAGGGTAGTCCGACTGGTTGCCCCAATTTGAGGCTGGGCGCGTGTTTGTCTCCACTTTCGAGGCGACGATCGATGGAAAAGGGCGGGTCATCGTACCGGCGCCATTTCGTGCAGTGCTCGGCGCAAGTGAACTTTTCCTGCGTCCGTCCATTGATGGGTCGTGTTGTCTGGAAGGGTGTGGCGAGGCGCTCATGCGTGTCTTTCAGGGCCAGATCGATGCCCTGCCGATGCTCTCGCCGGAGCGGCGCGCCCTGCACCATGCGGTCTTTGCGCGGTCGCACCGCTTGAAGATGGATGAGGCCGGACGCTTGCGGATACCCGATGCCCTCCTGGTTGCAGCAGGGATCGCAAGGGACCTCATCTTTGCCGGGCAGGACGACAGTTTCCAGGTGTGGGAGCCTGGCCGTTTCGCCGAGCATGAAACAGCAATGTCGGCCCTGGCTGCGGACCCTGCGGTGCTGGGCGCCCTGTCCGCGCCACGGCGGCTGGTTGCGGGAGATGCGCCGTGAGCCACACCCCCGTCATGCTGCACGAAATGCTGGAAACACTGGCCCCCCAGGACGGGGACGACATTGCCGACGGAACCTTCGGCGGCGGCGGGTACACGCGCGCTATACTGGATATGGCGAACTGCCGTGTAATGGGCATCGACAGGGACATGGATGCCCTGGCTCGGGCGGAAAAGCTCCAGCGGGGCGATGAGCGGTTTGTCCCCGTGCTCGGACGCTTCGGGGATGTCGATGCCCTGGCTTTGAACAATGGGTTCGCCGGGCTCGATGGGTTTGTCCTCGATCTCGGTGTTTCGTCGTTCCAGATCGACGAGGCCGAGCGCGGCTTTTCTTTCATGCGCGATGGCCCGCTCGATATGCGAATGGGCCAAACCGGCGCATCGGCCGCTGATGTCGTGAACCATCTTGGCGAGGCCGACCTGGCAACGCTGATCTTCCGTCTGGGAGAGGATCGCCAATCCCGCCGGATCGCCAAGGCCATCGTCAACCAGCGCGGACGGAAACCCTTCCGCACAACACTGGATCTCGCCAACTGCGTCGAGGCCGCCCTTGGCGGTCGGCGGGGAGCCAAAACACACCCTGCGACCCGCACGTTCCAGGCGATCCGCATGTATGTGAATGATGAGCTGGGAGAGCTCGCGCGGGCGCTTTTCGGCGCTGAGAATATCCTCAGGGCGGGCGGTAGACTGGTGGTCGTGACCTTCCATTCGCTAGAAGACCGGTTGGTCAAGCAGTTCCTCCGCGAGCGATCGGGCAAGACCGGCGGAGCCTCTCGCCACCTGCCGGGTCTTTCGCCGGGCAAGACGCCCACCTTCGAACTGACCTATCGAAAGGCCCTCGCACCGCAGCCAGAAGAAGTGGCCACTAATCCCAGGTCGCGCTCCGCCCGGTTGCGGGTCGCCGAACGCACGGCCGCCGAGCCCTGGCAAGATCCCGTCGAAACAGGGCTGGACCTGCCGCCCCTCTCCGCCCTGGAGGCCCTCTCTTGAGCAAACCCGCCTGGATCTTCGGACTGATCGTTGTCGCGGTGCTGATTGCCGGGCTTTACCGCGCGAAGTACGGCGCGCGGCACGCGGCTGATGAGATCGCAACCATGGAACGCGCCATCGAGGACGCCGAACAAAGGGTGCTGGTGCTGGAAGCGGAAGTCTCTCACCTGGGCCGGCGGGAGTGGATCGAGGAGTATGCCCGCAAGGAGCTGGGTATGGCCCCGCCAGAGGCCCATCAGTTTCTCCGTCCCGATCAACTGGATGAACGCCTGGCAGAGCGAGTGGCAGGCCAGCATTCTGCCGACCCGGAGCAGCCATGAGCGCCGGTTCGCTCCGGATTTCCGCGCCTGCAACGGCCAGCGGCAAACGCGCCAGGATCGTGGCAGCAGGTCTCGGGCTTGTGTACGGTCTCGTTGCCCTCAAGGGAGTTACACTATCGTTGTCATCGTCCGATAGTCCTAGCGCAGAAGCAGGCGTTTTCGTCGAGGTGCCCCGCCGCGCAGACATCGTCGATCGGAACGGCGAGTTGCTGGCGACCACGGTCGAGGTCAACTCCCTCTATGCGGACCCTCGGGCCATCTGGGATCCGGCAGAAACGGCAGCGCGCCTCGCCGAGGTGCTCGACGATGTCGATCCCGCCATGCTCGCCAAGCGCCTTGGAGACCGGTCCCGCGCATTCGTCTGGGTGAAACGGCAACTCACCCCTCGCCAGCGCCAGGCGGTGTTCGACCTGGGGCTGGAGGGTCTCGGGTTTCGCGCCGAACCGCGCCGGGCCTATCCCAAAGGCGAACTGGCGGGCCACTTGCTCGGCGAAACGGATATCGATGGGAACGGCGTTGGCGGTGTCGAGTTGGCGGCGAATGACCGCCTGATCGCCGGCGATGGAGCCTTGGCGCTGACGCTGGACGCGGGGGTTCAGTTCGTACTGGAAGCGGAGTTGGACGAGGCCATCACGTCCATGGAGGCCCTTGGCGGCGCAGGTATCATCGTTGCGGTCGAGACCGGTGAGATCCGCGCCCTTGCAAGCTGGCCTGCGTTCAATCCGAACCGTGCGCGTGACATGGGCAAGAACGATCCCCGCCGGTTCAACCGTGCCACCACCGGCGTCTATGAACTGGGCTCGGTTTTCAAACCGCTGACTGTCGCAGCGGCGCTGGACGCCGGCGCCATTCAACCGGACCAGCAGTTCGATGTCTCAGAACCCATCGATATCGGCGGCGAGACAATCGGCGATCTTCACCCCGTCATCAGTCCGGCTACGGTGACAACGATTGTGTCGGAGAGCTCGAACATCGGTACGGTCAAGATTGCGGGTGCCCTCGGGGCCGAAGCGCAGATCAATGCGATGGAGCGGTTCGGCCTGCTATCGCGGCCTGCGGGATCAGCCTTGGCAGGCGCAGCGCCGATGGCGCCCGCTACATGGAGCCCGGTTGCCCTTGCGACGGCGTCATACGGGCACGGACTTGCCGTATCGCCGCTCGCTTTTTCTGGCGCTTTCGCCGCGCTCGGCAATGGCGGTGCTCGGAGGCCGTTGTCCGTACTGCAAAGCGATCGCGATCGCGGCGATGCGGCGGGTGACCCCGTCGTGTCCGCCGCGGCCGCTGAGGCCGTCGTCGAGATGCTGCGGGAAACCGTGACCAACGGGACGGGACGGTTGGCGGATGTGCCGGGCTACAGGGTGGCAGGCAAGACCGGGACGGCTGAGAAGGTCGTCGATGGCCGCTATGATGCCACCAGAAACCTCAACAGTTTCGCCGCTTTGTTCCCGGCAGACCGCCCAGAATACGCCATTTTAATTGTGCTGGATGAGGCCAAGGCCCCAAAAGGGGCGGACGGTTTGACGGTGAATGATACGGCTGCAACGACCGCTGCCCCCTTGGCCGGTCGGGTCATTGCGCGCGCTGCGCCCCTGCTCGGTGTCATGCCGCGATGGGACGATGCGTCCGAGGACACGGCACCGGAACGGAGGCGGCGCGGATGACCCTTGAAGACCTGTTCGGACGCAACCTCGGCGACGGCGGATCGCAAACCGTAGCGGGGCTCACCGCCGATAGCCGCAAGGTGAAACCCGGTTTCGTGTTTGCAGCGCTGCGTGGCGCCGTGGTCGATGGTCAGGATTACATTCCGCAGGCGCTGGACGCTGGCGCCATTGCCGTCATAACGGACCGGGAGACAGAGACCAGATCTGCGGCCCTGATTCTCGATCGGGAACCGCGGCTTGCCCTGGCACACGCGGCGGCGGCGTTCTATCCAATCCAGCCAGAATTCATGGTCGGCGTGACCGGGACCAATGGAAAGAGTTCGACCGTCGATTTTCTCCGGCAGATCTGGAGCCAGGCAGGGATCAGGACGGCGTCCATGGGAACGCTGGGTGCGGTCGGTCCCAACGGCGCCATGGATCTGGGGCACACAACACCCGACCCCGTCGCGATCCACGAAACCCTACAGGCGCTGGCAAGAGAAAACGTCACCCACTGTGCCATGGAAGCCTCATCCCACGGGCTGGACCAGTATCGGCTCGATGGCGTCCGGCTGTCAGCGGTGGCCTTTACGAACCTGACCCAGGATCATCTCGATTATCACCCAACGATGGAGGCTTATCGGGCAGCGAAATTGCGGCTGTTCAGCGTCCTCGCACCGAAGGGCGCGCCGGCGATCGTGAATGCCGACAGTCCAGAGCGCGGCGCCTTCGAATCGGCAGCCGAGGCGGCGGGATTGACCTTGTTCTCGGTGGGTTGGCGGGGAGCCGACCTGAAAATCGCGGAGCTGATGCCGAAGGCGACCGGGCAGACACTATTCCTCCGATACATGGGCGCCGAGCAGACGGTCGAGTTGCCCCTGATCGGTGAGTTCCAGGCGCTCAACGCGCTCACGGCGGCGGGGCTTGCCTTGGCGCTCGGCACGTCCATTGCCGATGTGGTTTCCGGGTTGGAAACGCTGAAGACGGTGAAGGGTCGGCTCGAGTTCGTCGGCGAGACCGTAAACGGCGCGGGGGTGTTCGTTGATTACGCCCACACACCGGATGGGCTTGATGTTCTCCTCAGGGCAGCACGACCCCACACGGCAGGCCGTCTGGTCGTCGTCTTTGGGTGCGGCGGAGACCGGGACCGAGGCAAACGGCCCCTGATGGGCGCAATAGCGGCGAAACAGGCCGATATTGCCATCGTGACCGATGACAATCCGCGCTCGGAAGATCCCGCGGCGATCCGGCAGTCCGTCCTGAACGGCGCAAGCGGTGCCCTGGAAATTGGTGAACGGGGCGAGGCCATCGCCCAGGCCGTCGCGATGCTCCGCGAGGGGGATACTTTGCTGATCGCCGGCAAGGGCCACGAGACTGGGCAGACCATCGGCGATCGAACGATTCCATTCTCCGACCAGGCGGCAGCGCTTGCTGCGCTGGAGGCCAGGGCATGAGTGCGGTTCTTTGGACCGCCGATGATATCGCGCTGGCAACCGGCGGACGCGCCAACGCGCCGTTTGACGCCTATGGACTATCGATCGACACCCGCACCTTGAAACCCGGTGATCTTTTCGTGGCACTGGCGGACCAACGCGATGGCCACGACTTTGTTGGTGCGGCCGACGCGGCTGGTGCAGCCGGCGCCCTGGTCAGCCAGCCTGTTGATGGTGAGCGGCCCCGGATTGTGGTGTCCGATGTACTGAAGGCGCTTGAAGCGCTTGCGATTGCAGCCCGCGCAAGAAGCGGAGCGGTGCGGTGTGCGGTCACCGGTTCTGTTGGCAAGACCAGCGTGAAGGAAATGCTGGCGCAGATATTCAAGGCCGCTGCCCCGGCCCACTGGCCTGAAAGTAGCTTCAACAATCATTGGGGGGTGCCGCTCACGCTGGCGCGGATGCCGGCCGAGACTGCGCGGGCCATCTTTGAGATCGGCATGAGTACGCCGGGTGAGATTGCACCGCGGTCCCGACTGGTGCGGCCCCACCATGCCCTGATCACAAAAATCGCACCGGCCCACCTTGAAGGTGTCGGCTCAATCGAGGGCGTTGCCGAGGAAAAGGCGGATATCTTTGCTGGCCTCGAAGCGCACGGGACAATCATGGTCCCGGAAGATGACCGGTTTCGCGACTTCCTCGCGACCAAGGGCAGAACCTTCGCCCCCAGTGCCGATGTGCTGTCCTTTGGAAAGGGCGACACGGCGACGGCCAGGCTCATGGGGGTCGATAGCGACGGGTTCGGATCGGTCGCTCGGGTGAAACTGGATGGCGCCGAGGTTGCGATTTCCCTCAGGGCCGTTGGTGAGCACTGGGGTCTCAATGCCGCCGCCGCCCTGCTGACGGCCTGGCGGACCGGGATTACCCCGCAGGATGCTGCCGCAGCGCTCGAAGGCTTCGGTCCTCCTCCTGGGCGGGGCACAGCGGAAACCCTCGTGCTCCCGGATGCGGCAGAGGCGCTACTGATCGATGATGCCTACAACGCCAATCCCGAAAGCATGCGGGCAGCGCTGGCGGCGCTTGCGGAGCGGCCGGGCGCTAGAAAGCTCGCCGCACTCGGCGAAATGCTGGAGATCGGGGCTGGCTCCGACGCCGCCCATGCCGAACTGGCCGAACCGATCGAGCGGGCCAAGGTATCCGAGGTGTTCCTCGCCGGCGCGGCAATGACCGCGCTGAAAGTGGCCCTGCCTGATGCGATCGGCGTCCGGCAGGGCGCGACCGCGCTGGACGTTGCGGCGCATCTGAAAAACACGCTCCGTGACGGTGACACCCTCTTGATCAAGGGCTCGAATGCCTCCGGGATGGGTAAGCTGGTCGAAGAGCTCCGACACTGGAGCCGGGAGAACCAACGGGCGATGGATGCGGCACAGAATGGGTCGCGAGGGGTCTGAATGTTATACGAATTTCTGGTTTCGGACCGAGGCGTCCTCAACCTATTGAACTACTCCACCTTTCGTATGGGTGGGGCCATCGCAACGGCGTTCCTAATCTCTGCCTTCCTGGGGGGGCCATTGATCGATGTCCTGAGGTCCCGCCAGGGCAAGGGCCAGCCGATCCGCGATCTTTCATTCGAAGACCAGATGGCCAAGCGCGGCACGCCAACAATGGGCGGTTTCATTATCTGGATGGGCCTGTTCACGGGCACGCTGTTGTGGATGCGGATGGATAATCCGTATGTCTGGATCGTGCTGTTTGTCACCGCATGCTACGCCTTCCTCGGTTTCCTCGACGATTATGCAAAGGTCACAAAACAGACCGATGCGGGTGTTTCAGCCAGCGTACGGCTGTTGGTCGAGTTCCTGGTTGCCGGGATCGCCTGCTTCATCATCATGGGACTGCATGGCGCCCACACGCCGCTGGGCCACGCCGATTGGGGGCCACTGACGCCGCTGGCCGAGACCATAGCGCAGTATGCCGTACCAACCTCGGTCGAGCCGAACGACCAGGCCTTCGCGGGCGGTGTGGCTGTCCCATTCGTCAACGACTATTTCCTTCCCCTCGGCGGACTGTTTGTCCTCTTCGGCATGGTCGTCGTGGTTGGCGCGGCCAATGCGGTGAACTTCACCGATGGATTGGATGGGCTCGCCATCGTTCCGATGATGTTTGCGGCCTTGTCCTATGCCCTGATCGCCTACCTGACGGGTAACTTCATCTTTGCCGATTATCTGGGGATCCAGTTCACGCCGGGCGCCGGCGAACTGGCCGTGGTCCTCGGCGCCATGATTGGCGCTGGCATGGGCTTTCTCTGGTACAATGCCTATCCCGCCCAGGTGTTCATGGGTGACACCGGTTCGCTTGGCCTAGGCGGCATGCTTGGCGTCGTGGCGGTGGCGACCAAGCACGAGTTTGCACTGGTTATCATTGGCGGACTGTTTGTCCTGGAGGCGGTGTCGGTGATGCTGCAAGTCGGGTGGTTCAAGGTTACCCGGAAACTGACGGGTGAAGGGCGGCGCATCTTCCTGATGGCACCGCTGCACCACCATTTCCAGAAACAGGACTGGCCGGAGACCCGGGTCGTGATCCGCTTCTGGATCATGTCGATCCTGTTCTCGCTGGCGGGCCTCGCCACCCTGAAGCTGAGGTAGCGGCCAGCCATGATCCCGATCACGCAATTTGCAGGCGACGATGTGGCGGTCTTCGGGCTCGGCCGAACGGGGTTGAGCGCCGCGAAGGCACTCATCGCGGGCGGAGCGACGGTTCATGCCTGGGACGACAACGAAACCTCGCGTAAGGCAGCCGAGGCGTCCGGCGTCACCCTCTCTGATATCAACAAGCGCGACTGGCAGAATTTCAAGGCCCTGGTCCTGTCGCCCGGCGTGCCGCTGAAATTCCCCAAACCTCACCGCATCGTTCGGATGGCGATGGCGACCAACACGCCGATCATCGGCGATATGGAACTGTTTGCCCGCGCCGTGGCTGCGTTGCCTGCTCGCGGCCGGCCGAAAGTGGTCGGGATCACAGGCACGAACGGGAAATCAACCACCACGTCCCTGATCGGACATATCCTGAAGCGGGCGGGTCGGGATGTCCGCGTGGGCGGCAATATCGGCACAGGGGTGCTCGACCTGGAGCCGCTCCACGCCAACGCGATCTACGTGCTCGAACTCAGTTCCTACCAGCTTGATCTGGTGCGCTCGCTCCACTGCGATGTGGCCGTGTTTCTCAATATCTCCCCCAATCATCTGGATCGTCATGGCGGTATGGATGGATACCTGGATGCGAAGCGCAGGATTTTCGAGGGCCAGAACGACCAGGACACAGCCGTTGTTGGTATAGACGACCTTCACAGCCAGTCGATCGCCATGTCCCTCGGGCGCGGCCCGGCGACGGTGCACCAGGTGTCTGCCGAATTTGCCCTGGGCAAAGGCGTCAGTGCCGTTGATGGACTCCTTTACGACAGTATCCGCGGCAAGGCCGTCAGGATTGCCGATCTGCGGGAGGCCGCAGCCTTGCCTGGCCGGCACAATCACCAGAACGCCGCCGCAGCCTATGCGGCATGCCGGGCGCTTGGGATGGACCCGAACGCGATCATGGACGGGATCATGACCTATCCCGGACTGCCCCATCGCCAGGAATCGGTCACGACCGTGAATGGCATTCGGTTCATCAATGACTCCAAGGCCACCAATCCGCTGGCGGCGGAACAGGCGATCAAGGCCTGGGACCGTATCTACTGGATCGCGGGCGGCAAGCCGAATGGCGAACCGCTTGATTGTCTCCTCCCCTTTCTCGACCGGGTCAGGAAAGCCTACCTGATCGGCGAGGCCGCCGCGTCTTACGCCAAGCAACTTGATGGCAAGGTCGCGCTCGAGCGGTCTGGCGACCTGGACAAGGCGATAGCGGCGGCGATTGCCGATGCCGAAGCGGCTGGCGATGCTGGCGTGATCCTCCTTTCGCCAGCCTGCCAGAGTTTCGACCAGTTCAAGGACTTCGAGGCGCGCGGCGAAGCGTTTCGGCAACTGGCGATAAACCATGCCCAGCGGGCAGCGCTCATGGAGTCGGCATGACTGGCGTCGCTTCGGCCCTGTTCGCAAGGTCTGACGCCTCCTGGATCACTGAATGGCGGCGCACGCTCGATTGGTCACTCTTGGCTTGCGGGCTCGGGCTTTTGGGGTTGGGGCTTTTGCTGTCACTAGCGGCGGGTCCGGTCGCGGCGGACAGGATGGGGCTTTCGAACGCGTATGAATTCGTCATTCGCCAGGCGATCTTTGCCTCTGTCGCCCTTGTTGTCCTGACCGGTACAAGTCTGCTCAGCCGCGATTGGGTGAGGCGCGTTTCCGCCGCCATCCTGATCGGTGCTTTGTGTCTGATGGTGGTTATCCTCATGGTCGGGCATGAAGCGAAGGGTGCCCAGCGCTGGTTGAGGATTGCCGGGCTGTCCTTGCAGCCCTCGGAATTTGTGAAACCGGCCCTTGTGGTCATGGCGGCCTGGTTACTCGCCCAGCGGTCCTTGTTTCCGAAAGGGCCCTGGATCCAGGTGTCGATCGGCTTGTTCGGCTTCACCATGCTTCTCTTGATGCTTCAGCCCGATGTCGGACAATCGGTTCTATTGTCGGCGGCGTTCCTGACGGTGTTTTTCGTTTCGGGCCTGCCGCTCCGGCTGGCTGCCGGTTTTGCAGCCGGCGGCGCCGTTCTGGCGGGGGTACTCTATGCCGCAATGCCCCATGTGCGCTTTCGAGTGAACAGCTTCTTCAACCCCACCGGCTACGACACCTACCAGATCGACAAGGCCCATGAAGCCATTGCACGGGGCGGACTTCTGGGGGCTGGACCGGGCGAAGGCACGGTCAAATCGGCGTTGCCCGATGCCCACACCGATTTCATCTATGCTGTTCTGGCGGAGGAGTATGGACTGGTGGCGGCCCTCGCATTGATTTCCGTTTATGCTTTCATCACGCTTCGCGGGGTCCTGCTCGGCGCGAGGATTGGCAACCCCTACCCCCGGGCTGCGGCCGTCGGATTGTTTACGTTGTTCGGTCTCCAGGCCGCCATAAACATCGGCGTTAATGTCGGTCTCCTGCCGCCCAAGGGCGTGACCTTGCCATTCCTGTCCTATGGCGGGTCATCGTTGATCGGGTCGGCGCTCACCCTTGGCCTGGCGCTCGCGCTGATACGCGGACGCGGGCAGTTCCGGAGCGGATATGGCTGATGCAGACAAGCTGGTAATCATAGGGGCCGGCGGAACCGGCGGACACATGTTCCCGGCCGCAGCATTTGCCCAGGAAATGGGGAGCCGGGGCTGGCGTGTTGGTCTGGTGAGCGATGAGCGGGGCCTGCGATACGGGGCGAGCTTTCCCGCGGACTGGAAAGAAGCCGTGGAGGCTGAAAGCCCCAATCTCCGCCGACCCTGGACGCTGCCGGCCTCGTTCGCCAAGATCCGAAAAGGTGTTGCCAACACCCGCAAGATCCTTCGGGAAACCCGGCCGGCGCTTGTGGCCGGCTTTGGCGGCTATCCAGCCTATCCGCTCCTGTCTGCCGCTCGCGGTCTCGGCGTGCCGATCCTGATCCATGAGCAGAACGCGGTGCTTGGCAGGGTCAACCGGTTGATGAGCCGCCATGCTGCGGTCGTTGCATCGGGGTTCAGCCGCCTTGACCGGTTGCCAGCGGGCGCTGCCCACAATCCGTTGGGCAATCCGGTTCGCGCGCCCATCGCCGCCATGCGTGACCGGCCCTATCCCGATACCGGTGGTGGGCTGACCGTCCTGGTGACCGGCGGCAGCCAGGGTGCCCGCATTCTGGGCGACGTGGTCCCCTTGGCGATCTGCAACTTCCTTTCTGATCCCCTGAAAGCCCGGCTGACCGTTGTCCAGCAGGTGCGCGAAGAGCAGGTCTCCGAGGTGGTAAAGACCTACGCCAATGCCGGGGTCACCGCGGAAATCGATACGTTTTTCTCCGATATGCCCGAACGGCTCGCCGCCGCTCACCTGGTGATTGCCCGGTCTGGCGCAGGCACCGTAAGCGAGCTTGCCGCCGTTGGCCGACCCGCCATCCTGGTTCCTTTGGCCATCGCCATGGATGATCACCAGGCCGCCAATGCCGAAGCGCTCACCGATGTGGGCGCGGCCGACATGATTGTGGAGGCCAACCTCTACCCCAAGCTGCTGGCCCAACTCATGGAGGCTCGCCTCTCCGATCTCATCGACCTGCAGAAACGGGCCGAGGCCGCAAGGACGGTCGGCACCGTCTCGGCGGCGCGGGACCTGGCCGATGTGGCCGAAGAGATTGCGCGGTAGCGGGAGGGCT
>JBCBKE010000044.1:0-26345 GCA_038522375.1 Pseudomonadota bacterium | reverse complement strand
GTCATGGATGGCACCGAGGACCGGCCTGTCACCGTCAACCAGGGCGATGGCGACGGCGCATATCGGGATCCGGCGTTGGTAATTGGCAGAGCCGTCGAGTGGATCGACGACCCAGAACCGGTCGCTGCGGTCGCCATGCCAACCGGTCTCCTCCCCCAGCACAGCCAGGTCCGACCGGGCGCGCAGGTGGGCAACGATCAGGTCTTCCGCCGACCGGTCGGCGGCGAGCGTGATGTCGCGGCCGTCCTCGGCAACCACACCGTCGAACCCCGTTCCGCGATCTCTCAATCGGTCGCCGGCCAGTCGTGCGGCAGCCACGGCAAGATCGCGTTCGGCCTGCATGGGCGCTTACTCCGCCGCAGCGCGGGTTTCGACCGCTGCCCAGCTTGGATCGTCCGCGTAAAGCCTGTGGACGAGGGTCAGGGCGTCAAAGGCTTGTTGCATGGAGCCAACGGTCTGCGGGCCACGTCCCTGCACGGCATGGAGGAAGTCCGACAGTTCCAGTTCCACGGCATTGTCGGTCTTGAACTCGCGAATCTCTTCATCGGGATTGGGTATGGGAATGCCGTCCCCATCGACGGCGGGACGGCCAATAATGAGCATTTCCGGGGACAAGCCTTCATCACCGCCAATCAGGCCGTCCAGCCAGATATAGCCATGGGAGAACCCGAGCTCGAGACGGAAGGTTTCCCGCCAACTGGTAACCGACGCATGCAATGTCGCAAGTGTGCCCTCAGCGGTGCGGAGGACCCCAACCCCGTTGTCATCGGCGCCGGGATTGGCCCAGGCGCGCTGGCTGACAAATCCTTTTGCGTCGATAAAACGACCCGCGAAATGCTGCATCAGGTCGAGCATTTCAAGACCCTTGTCGAGCAAGGCGCCGCCGCGCCGGGACAGGTCAGGCTCATCGGCAACCCCATAGATGCCACGCAGGGTCAGCAGGGTGCCCATCTTGTCGTTCTTGGCGATGCGTTTGGCCACGCCGACAGACGCATGGTAGTGCAGCGGAAAGCTGTACTGTAATATCTTGCCCATCGGCGCCGAGCGCTGCGCCTGACGGACGGCGTCGAGATCGGCGACGGTCACGCCGGCCGGTCGAAGGCACAATGTGTGTAGACCGCGCTTGGCCGCCATCGCCACCACGTCCGCCGCGTCCGAGGAGGCGCCGGCAAAAATCACGGCATCCAGGTCAGCCCTGGCGGTCAGGCCGCGGGCATCTTCATAATGGACAGCTGACTTCAGCGCATTGCCTGGCCCGCTGGAGGCCACGATCTCACAGTCATTGCGCCGGCGCAGCACATTGGCCCGCACCTGGGCGTCGATGCCCGTCCCAATCAGCCCAAATCGGATCCGGCGCGCCACGCCTGCTCCTCCACACTCTTGGGTGGTCCCGGTTCCCCGGGCCGACCCTTACCCAAATCCGCGCCTACTGGCGGGCCAGAACATCCATCAACTCAACCTCGAAATTGAGATCGGCACCAGGCGGGATCGGCCCCCCGGGCGTACCCCGTTCTCCATAACCCAGTTTTGATGGAATGTGGATCAGCCATCGATCGCCTGGTCGCATGAGTTGCAAGGCTTCGACCCAGCCGGGGATGAGCCGGTTCGCTGGGAAAACAGCCGCTTCCCCGCGCTGGAATGCGCTGTCGAAGACCATCCCCGTTTCGTCGAGGCGTCCCTCGTAGAAGACAGCCACCTGGTCATCGCCCTCGGGACTAGGTCCCGACGCGTCTCCGCTCTCGATCACCACGTACTGCAAACCGCTATCGGTTGAGACGATATCTTCGCGGCTTTCATCCCACGGGGTGTAGGTCTCCCAGGCTTCCGTGCTCACCGGCCTGGGCTTTGGGGCGGGGACCACGTCGCGAAGGTCCACCTTGAACACAAGATCGTCGCCGGGCTGTATGAGGCCGCCGGGCCGAGGGTTTTCGCCATAGCCCAATGCGGCGGGAATGTAGAAGAGGTACTCATCGCCCACTGACATGAGTTGCAAGCCTTCGGTCCAGCCGGAAATGACCCCGTTCAGCGGAAACGATGCTGGTGAGCCCCGGTCATAGGAGCTGTCGAACTTCTCGCCATTGCGCGCCAGGCGGCCTTCATACATGACCGTCACCTGGTCCCGGGCACTGGTCGGGGCCAGACCGTCTTCTGCGCCTTCCTTCAGGATGATGTATTCAAGCCCGCTTTCGGTCCGCTCCACAAGGTCGGACGAGGCGTCCCAAGGCAGGTAATCGTCGATCACGGCGCCAGCATTCATGGCAGTCTCCTCGGGGATGGTCGTCGCAGTTTCGGGCGCGGGCGCAACCCCAGCGGTTGTGTCTGGGGAATTGTCGGCCTCCGGATCGGCTGCCTGGGGTGAACACGCGGCAACGCCGAGTGCCAGGGCACCGAATAACAGCTTGCGAGGATCGGAAAGGGTCACGGGCACACTCCTCATGCTTGCAGGCTTCGGCTCTAGCGGTCTTTCGATCCGGCGTCACGGGGGGGCCTGCCTTCGGTGTCCTCAGAGGCTGCGGGGCGGATAGCCGGCGGCGGCCAGCGCAGCGACCACGTCCTGTGTGTGCTGCGAGTCCCGGGTCTCGATCAGGATATCGAACTCAGCGCCCTTGGCTGGTACATCAAGGGCGAGGCGGTTGTGGGCCACATCGATGATATTGGCTCCGCTGTCGCCGATTACCTTGCTGACGAGGGCAAGCAGGCCAGGCCGGTCGTCACCGATGATCCTGATACTCGTGAGCCGCTTTTCGCGGACAAGGGCCCGGTTGAGCACCGATCCGAGCAGGCGCAGGTCAATATTGCCCCCACACAGAACCAGCCCGACCTTCTGGCCAGCGAACTTTCGCGGGCTTGCAAGCAGCGCGGCCAGTCCGGCCGCGCCTGCGCCTTCGGCCACCGTCTTCTCCACATCCAGGAACAGGGTAATGGCCCTTTCGAGGTGGGCCTCATCGACAAGGACGATCTCATCGACCAGGGCCTCCACCACTTTCCGTGTCATCTTGCCGGGGCTTTTGATGGCGATGCCCTCGGCGATCGTTGCTCCGCCGGCTGGAAGTTCCCCCTTTCCAAGCGCCGCGACCATGCCTGCATACATCGAGGCCTGAACGCCAACCACCCGGCTCTGCGAATTGTGGGCCTTGGCGACGGTTGCGATACCGGAGATCAGGCCGCCGCCGCCAATCGGCACGATGAACGTCTCGATGTCGGGTTGGTCGTCCAGCATTTCGAGCGCGATGGTGCCCTGACCAGCTGCTACCAGGGGGTCATCATAGGGATGGATGAAGACGAGACCTTCATCTTCGCCCAGCTGAAAGGCGTGGGCGGCGGCCTCGTCCACGGTCTGACCTTCAAGGATCACGCGCGCCCCATGTTCGCGGGTGTGTTTCACCTTGTTGAAGGGCGTGTTGAGCGGCATCACGATGGTAACGGGAATACCAAGGCGTTTGGCATGGTAGGCGACGCCCTGGGCATGGTTGCCTGCCGACATGGCGATCACGCCAGCCTTGGCCTCGTTGTCTCTGAGATGGATCAACCTGTTCAGCGCGCCGCGCTCCTTGAAGGAGGCCGTGAACTGCAGGTTCTCGAACTTCACCCAGACGTCGGCGCCGGTGATATCCGACAGGGTCTTCGAATGCCGGAGTGGCGTTCTCAGCACCTGCCCGTCGAGGGCTTTTGCGGCGTCGCGAATGTGGTCGATGGTCAAGTCACAGGTCATGGCAAGCGCTCATACGGGGACCCCCGTATTTCGGCAAGGTTCGCTGGACGGCAGATTGGTATTGAGACCGAGAGGACCTGACATGAGCCACACACCGCACGAACTTGCCGAAGAATTTCCCGACAAGGCGGAGGCGATCCATCGTTTGAAAACCGAGAATGCGCACTTCGCGCGCCTCGCCGGGGAATATCACGATGTGAACCGGCAGATCCATCGGGTGGAGAGCGGCGTTGAACCCGTCAGCGACGTTTTCGCCACCGAGCTTCGCAAGACCCGGATGGCCCTGAAGGACGAGATCGCCAGACTTCTCGCCTAAGCGTAACCGAGTTTCCCGTTCTGGAGGCGAGACAAATCAAAACACGCCCCCTATAGTCGGAGAGCGCGCGCAGGTCGTCCTGACGCGACCTGGCTTAAGACCAAATGGGAGGCTCCACTCATGAAAGAGTATCTGCAATTCTACATCAATGGCGAATGGGTTGATCCCGTAGAGCCGCGCACACTGGACGTTGAGAACCCTGCCACCGAAGAGCCCTTCGCCCGAATCTCGATTGGGTCGGCAGCGGATGTGGACAAGGCTGTGGCTGCTGCCAAGGCGGCCTTCCCCGCATTCTCCAGGACCACGGTAGAAGAGCGCGCTGCGCTGCTGGACAAGATCGCTGCAGGCTACCAGGCCCGGATGGGCGAGATTGCCGAAAACATCTCCGACCAGATGGGTGCACCCATGTGGCTCGCGAATGCCGCGCAGGCGCCCATTGGTCTCGGTCACTATGCCACCATGGCGCAAATCCTCCGCGAATACCCCTTCGAGGAAGAAAAGGGCGGCCACTACCTTCGCAAGGAACCGATCGGGGTCTGCGGCTTCATCACGCCGTGGAACTGGCCGGCCAACCAGATCGCCTGCAAAGTCGCGCCGGCCATCGCGGCTGGATGCACCATGCTGCTGAAGCCGTCCGAAATCGCCCCGCTCGATGCGATGGTTGTTGCAGAGGTTCTGCATGAAGCCGGCGTGCCGCCCGGCGTGTTCAACCTGGTGAACGGCGATGGGCCCGGTGTCGGCGCCTACATGTCCGGCCATCCCGACATCGACATGATGAGCTTTACCGGTTCCACGCGTGCCGGTGTGCTGGTGGCCCAGGCCGCTGCACCAACGGTGAAGCGTGTATCCCAGGAGCTTGGCGGCAAGTCGCCGAACATTGTGCTGCCCGACGCAGACCTGCAAAAGGCCGTGGGTGGCGGCGTGATGTCGATGATGATGAACAGCGGGCAGTCCTGCAACGCGCCGTCGCGGATGTTCATCCCGAAGGGCAAGCATGACGAGGCCGTTGCGATCGCCAAGGCCGCCACCGAAGCGGTTAAGGTACAGATGCCGAAGGAAGCCGAGCGCGGCGCCATCGGCCCGATCTCCAATGCCAACCAGTATCAGAAGGTCCAGGACCTCATCCAGAAAGGCATCGAGGAAGGCGCAACCCTGGTTGCCGGCGGCCCCGGCCGTCCGGAAGGGTTCAACAAGGGCTATTTCGCCCGGCCAACCGTGTTTGCCGACGTCACAAACGACATGACCATTGCCCGGGAAGAGATTTTCGGACCGGTCCTTGTCATGATCGACTACGACACTGAGGAAGAAGCCATCGCGATGGCCAATGACACCGAGTATGGATTGTCTGGCTATGTGCAGTCTGAAGACCTGGGCCATGCCCGCAAGGTCGCTGCGCAGATCCGGGCCGGACAAGTGATCGTCAATGGGGCCGGCCCAGACATGAATGCCCCGTTTGGTGGCTTCAAACAGTCTGGCAATGGCCGCGAATGGGGGCCTCTCGGGCTTGAGGAGTTCCTCGAGGTCAAGGCCGTGATCGGCGCATCGGCCGCATAGCCCCCACGGTATGCCATAGAGAGAAAGGCGGTCCTTCCGGGCCGCCTTTTTTTGTTGGCACACACCCCAATCACGCGAGCGCTATTCCGCTGGCGTTCAGATTGCATATCTTAATAAGTCATGAAGAGACGCGTTCGGGTGACGGTTATGGACTTTCGGAATTTGGCCGCAATGGCTCTGGGACTTCTCGTGCTTGGCGCGTGCGCGACCGCGACGCCCTATCAAGCCGCCACAGGCAACGCCTACGGCTTCTTTGACCAGCGGGTTGAAACCGACCGTTGGCAAGTTGGCTTTTCCGGCAACAGCCTGACCGACCGGCGCACGGTTGAGACGTACCTGTTGTACCGGGCCGCAGAAGTGACGGCCAGCGCCGGCTTTGATCACTTTCGCGTAGTCCAGCGCGACACCGAAAGTGAGAGCACCTTCATACCCAGCGGCTTTTCCCAAAGCCCCTTCTATTCCGGCTTTCGTTGCAACTACGCCTTTTTCGGGCCCCGGGGCCGGGTCGGCTATTCGCCGTTCTATCCCGTGGGCTTCCGCGACTCCTTCGGGTATGGATTCGGCGCGTCAGACTTCCGGGAGATCGTCCGGTATGAGGCCAGTGCGGAAATCATAATGGGCGTTGGCGAGAAGCCTGACGATGACCCCGCCTATTTCACCGCCGATGATGTGCTTGCTAACCTTGGGGCTTCAATCCAGAGGCCCGAGGCCTAAAGCCATTCCAGGCGAAGTGGGCACCGGTTTGCCGTCCGGAAGCGCGTCGAAACAAGGATTTGAAGCGGCGCGCTGATTCCATTTGAGAACGTGCCGCTTTAGGGGTTAGGCCGACCTGCCCATCACCTGGCCGGCGCACCAAACCAGCTTTGGATGATCGTCCAGGTGCTCTTCGAACCCTGCATCGCCGCCTCGGTGGCCCGGGCTGCACTTGCGGTCAGGCCACCGCAGCGCTTGACGAGATCGGTCACGACTGACGTGCTGTCGCGTTTCACCCGTTCAAGGGCCTCCGCTGAAATCGACTTGGCCTCAGCCGGGGACCACGCCCTGAAGCTCCGGCAACGGCGTTTGGCGAGGTAGCCCAGCTTGAGGGTCATGGTCGCGTTCACCGCGCCATCCATGACGGGCCCCGCCACCAGCCCGCCCATGCGGCCCAGGAGGCCCCCGATCACATCGCCAGTAATGTCGGTGACGTCTTCCAGGGCCCGGCTCACGAGGACGATGGCGGCGACGTCCCGCATGATCAGCAGGCTGCCGCGTAGGTGGGGGCGGCCGAAATAGAGCCTGGCAATCTTGCTGACGAGGTTGGCATTCCGCCAGAGCACGATGAACGCATCGACCGTGCCGTTCATGGAAACGGCCGTCGCCACGCCCACCGCGACGGCTTCGGTTCGAATCAACTGATCGACCTTGGTATCGAGGGCTGCGAGTTTTGCGTCGATAAACCGCCGCTCGAAGGCGTAGATGTCGGCGAGCAGATGCTTGGGGTCGCCATCGCCCACGCGGCACCGGGCCAGCATCTTCCGGCCTGTATCAAGCCCTTCGGTCAGGGATTGGGATTCACCGGCAAGATTCGGGTTCCGCTTCAGGGCGCGGAGGTATCTGAGATCGTAGGCGACCCTGCGCGCCAGGTCCTGGCGGTCGGGATTGGCCGGATCAAGGGTAATGTCCGGCGGCGTTGCCATCACCGGCGTGCGGAAGAAGCTGACGAGTGGCCGGCCGACGAGTAGGGCGAGGAGCGTCGTGAGGGCGGCGATGAAAACCCATCCGAGGATGGGGTGGATGTCGGCGAAGATCTGGTAGAACAGGTATCCCTGTCCGATTACGGTCAGGAAGCCCAGGGCGATGATCGCGGTTATGCCCCATTTCAGGGCGCGCCAGGCGATCGACCATTGCCGCGCCAATTCCCAATCTGAACCCGCTTGCGCACTGGTCCCAGGCGTCAAGGCGGGCATCCCTGCTGCGGTTCCCATTGTTCTGTCTCCTGCAAGGGCAATAAGCCCTTAGCCTACCGCGTCTTGAGCGACTTGACAGGGCGCTGCACGCAGGGACGGAGCAGGAAGGCCCTATTCGCCCCGGCAGAGATAGCGGGAGCGGTGAATGTCCACGACGTTGTCCTCCCATCCGCTAAGGGTCGGATCGACGAGGTTCTGGTTCACCTGGAACCACATGGGCGACAGCGGATAGTCCTGCAGCATGGTTGCTTCGGCGTCGGCAAGCAGGTCTGCGCGGGCTGAGAGATCCAGTTCCGTGTTGGAGGCGGCCAGAAGCGCGTCGAATTCGGGATTGCTGTAGCTCCCATAGTTCAGCTGGCCCGTCGCGCTGTCGAGCAGGTACAGGAAGTTGTGCGGATCGTTGAAGTCGGCGACCCAGCCGGCATCGGAGACCTCGAAATCGCCAAGGCGCAGTCTGTTGTAGAGCACTTTCGTGTCCTGCTGCTCCAGAATGGGCTCGACCCAGTCGCCTATGTCTTTCCAGTTGGCCTGGGCCACCGGCGGGGGCTTCGCATTATCGCCCGTGTTGCGGTAGATATAGGTGAAGCGCAGCGGGTTATCGGGGCCAAACCCTGCATCTTCCAGTAGCTGCCGGGCCTCTGCGACGCGTTCAGCGCGTGGGATCGACGCCCATTCAAAGGCAAATTGCTCGTCCGCATCGACGAAATTGTCGATGCCAGGCGGGACAAAGGAATAGGCCGGGATGAAGCCGGGTGTCAGGACGTTCTCCGTCATGAATTCCCGGTCCAGCACCATGGTCAGCGCCTTGCGAACCCGCACATCGTCAAAGGGTTCGATATCGGCGTTGAAGACCCAATAGGTTACGGTCAGCGACGGATCGGTCCGCACCCAGCCCGGAAGCCGCTCGTCGATCTCCGCCTTGCGGGGGCCCTCAAAGGCATTGTTGATGTCCAGCGAGCCGGCCTCGATACGGCGCTCGACGGCGTTGAGATCTGAAATCGGGAAGTAGGCAACGGTATCGAAGCAGAGATTGTCCGCGCCGCCATACCATGCTTCGTTCTTGGTCGAGATCAGTTGGGCGCCGATCGTCCATTCCAGGAGTTTGTAGGGTCCGTTGACCTCGATATTCTCCGGCCGGATCCAGGCGTCGCCGTGTTCTTCGACCACGTGTTTCGGCACGGCGAACGAGGAGTAGTGGGTCAGAAGGCCCGGCAGGTAGGGTGCGGGGTATTCCAGGGTGATCTCGAGGGTTTTCTCGTCGATCGCACGGACGCCCATTTCCTCTTCGGGCAGCGTGCCCTCGTTCACCGCCTTGGCATTCTTTATGAGCCACAGGAGCGACGCATACTGGGCTGCGGTTTCGGGCCGCTGGATCCTGCGGAACGAGAACACAAAGTCGTCCGCCGTGACTGGAACGCCATCGGACCAGGTGGCGTTTCGCAGGGTGAAAGTCCAGACGGTCTGGGTCTCATCGACAGATGCGCTTTCGGCCATGCCCAGCACGGGTGTCCCATCCGCAGCGGTCACATAGAGCCCTTCCAGCATGTCGCCGATGACAATGTTCTCCCACTGGGCCGAAGACTTGTGCGGATCGAGCGTGTCGGGATTGGCGCTGATACCGCGTCGCAAGAGTTCGCCGAAGTCGGAGGCGTCGCCGCCACCCCCGCAGGCAGCGACGGCCCCCAGCAGGATCGCGGCAGCGGCCGTCCTGAAACGCGATATTGAACTCATCAGCCTCTCCCAGAGTCTCGTCCGGCACTATGGTCCAGCCCGGATCGCAGCGCTAGCAACATTTGCTCTGGCCCGACCATGGCCCGGGCCATAAAGTAAGAGAACTGTGACGGAGTTACCCTGTGTCCCACATGAACAAAATGCTCGTCCTCACAGCAGGTCTGGCGATCAGTGCCACTTATCCGCTTGTCGCCTTGACATTTGCGTCAGCAGATACACCAACGGCGCCAATCTACGCGTGCGCCGATGAGAGCGATGATGCCGCGCGCCTTGCCTGTTTTGATGCTGCGGTCGCGGCCCTGAAGGCATCGGAGGAGGCGGGAGAGGTCGCAACCGTTGCGGTGGCCGAAATCGAGGAAGCAGAACGCGATGCCTTCGGCCTGGAGGGCGAACAGGCTGTAGCCGCGGTGAGCGCACGGATCGTGCCGCGCCGCGCAGAGCCGCCAGCGGAGCTTGATGAGGTCACGGCCGGGGTTGTCAGCATCACCGAGAACAACCGGGGAGAGCTGATTGTCACCTTGGACAATGGACAGGTCTGGCGTCAGTCCGACAGCGCAAACGTTTCGATCTCGCGGAAGAAGCCGCCGGAAACCGCCACGGTGAGGAAAGCCGCCTTGGGAAGTTTTCGCATGAAATTGGGGCGTGCGTCGCCCTTCCGGGTCAAACGGGTGGAATGACCGACGGCCGGTCGAGGTTGCCGAATATGGCAGGGCTTGACTTTTCTGAATTTACCACTTGCGCGAATTGGTTCGCTGCGATACTCCCTTTCCTCTTACGGGAGACAGGGCAAAAGCCTTGTCTCCCGTTTCCTGTCCGAGACCATGGGTCGGGCCAACGCTCCAGCGGGGCGGCGGGCCGGTAAGCCAGAAGGCGCCTGTGATAGACGGGGTGAGGCGACCGAGTTCGGCAGGTGCCGAGTTCGGCCGAAACGCCCTGGGCAGGCGCTGTTCGTGGTCGCAAGGCTGCAATCGGCGAACACCCAAGGCGGTCGGATGGTCCGGGCGCCAGATTTGGAGAGCCGTAATGGATAAAGCTGGAAAAGCCGCTGCGCTCGATACGTTGAAGGGCGTATTCGACGAGAGCGGTGTGGTGGTTGTCACCCACTACTCCGGTCTCACCGTTGCGGAAATGACAGGGCTACGCACCAAGCTCCGGGCTGAGGGTGCATATCTCAAGGTGATCAAGAACCGGCTGGCAAAGATTGCGCTGGACGGTAAGGGCGGCGATGCAGCCAAGGAACTGTTCCAGGGTCCCGTGGCAATTGCCTATTCTCCTGACCCCGTGGCGGCCTCGAAGACCGTTGCGGATTTTGCCAAGGAGAATGAGAAGCTGGTGCTGGTTGGCGCCGTCATGGACGATACCGTCCTTGACGCAAACGGTGTCCAGGCGCTGGCGAAACTACCCTCTCTTGATCAGCTTCGGGGCAAGCTCATCGGTCTCATCCAGGCCCCAGCCACCAAGGTTGCGGGTGTGGTCCAGGCTCCAGCAGCCCAGCTGGCGCGTGTCATCCAGGCCTATGCCAGCAAGGATGCCGCGTAACATTTCCGCATCTCAATCAACGACCCAAACACCCCAACAGGAACAAGACAGATGTCCAAACTCGAACAGATTGCAGAAGACCTTTCCGGTCTCACCGTTCTCGAAGCTGCTGAACTCGCCACTCTCCTCGAAGAGAAATGGGGCGTGTCCGCTGCCGCACCGGCCGCCGTCATGGCCATGCCTGGCGCGGGCGGCGATGCCGCCGGCGAAGCCGCCGCTGAGCAAACCGAATTCGATGTGGTGCTGACCTCACCCGGCGACAAGAAAATCGGCGTTATCAAGGTCGTGCGCGAGGTCGTTTCCGGCCTCGGACTGAAAGAAGCCAAGGAGCTCGTCGAAAGCGCGCCCAAGCCCATCAAGGAAGGTGTGAGCAAGGACGAAGCTGAAGAGCTCAAGAAGAAATTCGAAGAGGCCGGCGCAACCGTCGAGATCAAGTAGGTCTTGTCGCCGGGCACTTCGGTGCAAGGTTAAGGTATCCGGCGCGCGGGCCGGATGCTCAAAGTTCAGCGCGGCAGTCCCAATCGGGGTTGCCGCGTCCGCGCGTTCAGGCGATCGCCCTGCCGGAAGCGTTCTGGCTGGTGGGGCATTTCGGGATCCACCGCGCGCCCTTGCGGCTGGACCCGGTTAGACCAGGGATGGATGATGGCGCTCTCCTTCACGGAAAAGAAACGTATCCGCAAATCCTTCGGGAAAATTCCCGAAGCCATCGAAATGCCGAACCTCATCGAGGTTCAGCGCGACAGCTACGAGAACTTCCTCCAGATGCACACGCCCCAGAGCGAGCGCACCGATGATGGGCTCGACGGCGTGTTCCGCAGCGTGTTTCCGATCACCGATTTCTCCGAGCGCGCGACGCTTGAATATGTCTCCTACGAGTTCGAACCGCCGAAGTTCGATACCGAAGAGTGCATGCAGCGCGATCTCACCTACCAGGCGCCCCTGAAGGTCCGCCTCCAACTCATCGTGTTCGACATCGATGAGGATACCGGCGCGCGGTCGGTGAAGGAAGTGAAGGAGCAGGAGGTCTATCTCGGCGATATTCCGCTGATGACCGACAAGGGCACGTTCATCGTGAACGGGACCGAACGAGTGATCGTGTCCCAGATGCACCGGTCACCCGGCGTGTTTTTCGACCATGACAAGGGCAAGACCCACAGTTCGGGCAAATTGCTGTTTGCGGCCCGGATCATTCCCTATCGCGGCTCCTGGCTCGACTTCGAGTTCGACGCGAAAGACATCCTGAACGTCCGGATCGACCGGAAGCGGAAGCTGCCCGCAACGACCCTCGCCTATGCGCTCGGGTTGGGGACCGATGAAATCCTCGACACATTCTACGATCACGCGGTCTACACCCTCGACAAGAAGGGCTGGATCACGGGTTTCCGCATTGACGAGTGGAAGAGTGCCAAGCCGGACTTCGACATCGTGGATGCGGGTACCGGTGAGGTCATCGCCCAGGCAGGCAAGAAGATCACCGCCCTCAAGGCCAAGCGCATGGGCGAGGCGGGCACGACAGAGATCCTGCTGCCGTCAGCTGCGCTCGAAGGGAAGTTCCTCGCCCGCGATATCGTCAACATGGAAACAGGCGCCATCTATGGCGAGGCCTCTGACGAGTTGACAGAAGAGCTGATCGCGGAACTTCGCGAGGACAACGTCAAGACGATCGAAGTGCTCAACATCGGTCCATCATCGCGCGGTCCCTGGCTGCGCAACACCCTGGCTGCTGACAAGAACGAAACCCGTTTCGAGGCCCTGTCAGACGTTTACCGGGTCATGCGTCCTGGCGAACCACCGACCGAGGAAGCTGCCCAGGCCCTGTTCCAGCAGCTCTTTTTCGATCCCGAGCGCTACGACCTCTCCGCGGTCGGCCGGGTGAAGATGAACATGCGCCTGTCGGTCGCGCTGGATGACTATCTGTCCGCCGAAGACACAGACCGGATCCTCCGCAAGGACGACATCATCGGCGTCATGAAGGTTATCCTCGACCTCAAGGATGGGGTTGGCGAAGTCGACGATATCGACAATCTCGGCAATCGCCGGGTGCGGTCCGTCGGCGAGCTCATGGAGAACAATTACCGCATCGGCCTTGTCCGCATGGAGCGGGCGATCAAGGAGCGGATGAGTTCTGTCGATATCGACACGGTCATGCCGCATGACCTGATCAATGCGAAACCGGTCGTCGCATCGGTTCGCGAGTTCTTCGGCTCGTCCCAGCTCAGCCAGTTCATGGACCAGACCAATCCGCTCAGCGAGATCACCCACAAGCGGCGCCTGTCCGCGCTTGGACCAGGCGGCCTGACACGGGAACGGGCAGGCTTTGAGGTGCGCGACGTGCACCCGACCCATTATGGCCGGATCTGTCCGATCGAGACGCCGGAAGGGCCGAATATCGGTCTGATCAATTCGCTGGCGACCCACGCCCGCATCAACAAATATGGCTTTATTGAAAGCCCCTATCGCAAGGTCGAGAATGGCCAGTTGACCGAAGAGGTCCGCTATCTTTCGGCCATGGAGGAGACCAAGTACGCCATCGCCCAGGCAAACGCGGAGGTGACTGTCGATGGCAGCCTGGCCGCCGACCTGCTCAATGCGCGCCAGGCGGGGGAAACCACCTTGCTGCCACGCGACGCCATCGAGTTCATGGACGTGTCGCCAAAACAGGTTGTATCGGTTGCTGCCTCGCTGATCCCGTTCCTGGGCCATGATGATGCCAACCGGGCCCTGATGGGCTCGAACATGCAACGCCAGGCCGTGCCCCTTGTGAAGGCGGAGGCTCCCCTGGTGGGAACCGGAATGGAAGCGATTGTCGCGCGGGACTCCCGGGCAGCCGTTGTCGCCAAGCGGGACGGGGTGATCGAACAGGTGGATGGAACGCGGATCGTGGTTCGCGCCACGTCTGACCTCGAAGGCTCGAAGTCCGGTGTCGATATCTACCGGCTGGCGAAGTTCCGCCGCTCCAACCAGAACTCCTGCATCAACCAGCGGCCGATCTGCCGGGTGGGTGACCTGGTCTCCAAGGGCGATATCATCGCCGACGGCCCCTCGACGGACCTGGGTGAACTGGCGCTGGGCCGGAACGTGCTGGTCGCGTTCATGCCGTGGAATGGCTACAATTTCGAAGACTCCATCCTGATCTCCGAGCGGATCGTGAAGGATGATGTGTTCACATCGATCCACCTGGAAGAGTATGAAATCGCGGCCCGCGATACCAAGCTTGGCCCGGAAGAGATCACGCGCGATATTCCGAATGTGGGCGAAGAAGCGCTTCGAAACCTGGATGAGGCCGGTATCGTGGCCGTTGGTGCCGAGGTGCAGTCGGGTGATATTCTGGTGGGTAAGGTGACGCCGAAGGGCGAGAGCCCGATGACGCCGGAAGAAAAGTTGCTCCGCGCCATCTTTGGCGAGAAAGCCTCGGACGTTCGCGACACGTCCCTGCGGGTGCCGCCCGGCGGGGCGGGAACGGTGGTCGAGGTGCGGGTGTTCAACCGCCATGGTATCGACAAGGACCAGCGGGCCCTGCAGATCGAGCGCGAAATGATCGAGCAGCTGCAGGAGGACAAGGAGGACGAGCAGTCCATTCTGGAGCGCAACACCTATGGCCGCCTGCAGGACCTGCTGATCGGCAAGGAAGCCGTGGCCGGCCCGACGGGCTTCAAACCGGGAAAGGTTGCCGCCAGTGATCTCGGTGATCTGCAACGCAATGACTGGTGGGATATCGCCCTGAAGTCTGAGGCGGCCCAGGCTGAACTGGAAGCGCTCAATGAGTCCTTCGAGAGCTCGATCGGTGAGTTGGAAGCCCGGTTCAATGACAAGGTGGACAAGGTCCAGCGCGGCGATGATTTGCCGCCTGGCGTGATGAAGGTGGTCAAGGTCTTCCTGGCGGTGAAGCGCAAGCTGCAGCCCGGTGACAAGATGGCTGGACGGCACGGCAACAAGGGCGTGATCTCGAAAATCAACCCGCTCGAAGACATGCCTTTCCTGGAAGACGGGACCCCCGTCGACATTGTGCTGAACCCGCTTGGCGTGCCATCGCGGATGAATGTGGGCCAAATTCTGGAAACCCACCTTGGCTGGGCGTCCGCCGGTCTTGGCCGGATGATTCAGGACGCGCTGGAGGCGTGGCACCATAATCGGGACACCAAGGCCCTCAAGGAGACGCTGCAAGTCGCCTATGGAAAGAACCAGGAGCTTCCGCAGGAAGATGAGGAACTGGTGGAATTGGCCAGTAACACCGTCCGCGGGGTTCCCCACGCAACGCCCGTGTTCGACGGCGCTGCCGAGTCGGACATTGTGGACGTCCTCGAACGGGCTGGCCTCGACAGTTCAGGCCAGGTGACCCTTTTCGACGGGCGCACCGGGGTGGCCTTCAAACGGCCCGTGACTGTTGGATACAAGTATCTCCTCAAGCTCCACCACCTGGTCGATGAGAAGATCCACGCCCGGTCGACCGGCCCATACTCCCTCGTGACCCAGCAGCCACTGGGCGGTAAGGCCCAGTTCGGTGGCCAGCGCTTCGGGGAAATGGAGGTCTGGGCGCTTGAAGCCTACGGTGCCGCCTATACCTTGCAGGAGATGCTGACGGTAAAGTCCGACGACACTGCGGGTCGGGCAAAGGTCTATGAGGCCATTGTCCGTGGCGACGACACGTTTGAGGCCGGTATCCCGGAGAGCTTTAACGTGCTGGTCAAAGAAATGCGTTCGCTCGGGCTGAATGTGGAGCTGATCGAAGCGAATGAAGACGATGAGGAGCCGCCCGTTGCCGCGGAATAGACCCGACTGATCCCAAGAGTACCCGCGGCAGCGGGAGTATCGACCTTATCGGCCGGGCGGGCTGCCCACCCTCCGGCCACCCCCTCCAGAGGAGCGGAAGCGACCCATGCGCCAAGATGTAGCCAGCATTTTCAACCCGAAAGAGACCGCACCAAGTTTCGATGCGATCCGGATCACGATCGCCAGCCCGGACAAGATCCGGTCCTGGTCATCGGGTGAAATCAAGAAGCCGGAGACGATCAACTACAGGACCTTCAAGCCCGAGCGCGACGGCTTGTTCTGCGCCCGGATCTTTGGTCCGATCAAGGATTACGAGTGCCTTTGCGGCAAGTACAAGCGGATCAAGTATCGCGGGATCACCTGCGAGAAGTGCGGCGTCGAGGTCACGCTTGCCCGGGTCCGGCGTGAACGGATGGGGCATATCGAGCTGGCAGCGCCCGTCGCGCATATCTGGTTCCTGAAATCCCTGCCGTCCCGGATTTCGGCCCTGCTGGACATGACGCTGAAGGATGTGGAGCGCGTGCTCTACTTCGAAAGCTATGTGGTCACCGAGCCTGGACTGACTGATCTCGAAGCTGGGCAACTCCTCTCCGAAGAGGAGTATATGGATGCCCAGGACGAGTATGGCGAAGACGGCTTCACCGCCATGATTGGCGCCGAAGCGGTTTCTGAAATGCTCAAGGCGCTCGACCTGGAGCCCCTGGCCGACCAGCTCCGCGATGATCTGGCGGAAAGCACCTCCGAGCTGAAGACCAAGAAGTACGCCAAGCGCCTCAAGATCGTCGAGCAGTTCCTGTCGTCGGGCGCGAAACCCGAATGGATGATCCTGTCCGTCGTTCCGGTCATCCCGCCAGACCTTCGGCCTCTGGTGCCGCTGGATGGCGGACGGTTTGCGACCTCCGACCTCAACGACCTCTATCGCCGGGTCATCAACCGGAACAACCGCCTCAAGCGGCTGATGGAGCTGCGCGCGCCGGACATCATCATCCGGAACGAGAAGCGGATGCTCCAGGAATCGGTGGATGCCTTGTTCGACAATGGCCGCCGGGGCCGCGTCATCACGGGCACCAACAAGCGCCCGCTGAAATCCCTGTCAGACATGCTCAAGGGCAAGCAGGGCCGCTTCCGCCAGAACCTGCTGGGCAAGCGGGTCGATTATTCCGGCCGTTCCGTGATCGTGGTGGGGCCGAACCTGCGGCTGCATGAGTGCGGCTTGCCGAAGAAGATGGCGCTGGAACTCTTCAAGCCCTTCATCTACGCCCGGCTCGACGCCAAGGGCCTGGCCGGCACGGTGAAAGCCGCCAAGAAGATGGTGGAGAAGGAAAAGCCCGAAG
This sequence comes from Pseudomonadota bacterium, assembly GCA_038522375.1. GTDB lineage: Bacteria > Pseudomonadota > Alphaproteobacteria > Caulobacterales > Hyphomonadaceae > UBA5336. The sequence continues at coordinate 9,440 of JBCBKE010000044.1, read as the reverse complement.
TCTGGGACATTCTGGACGAGGTCATCCGCGAACATCCGGTGATGCTTAACCGGGCGCCGACGCTGCACAGGCTCGGCATCCAGGCGTTCGAACCCAAACTGATCGAGGGCAAGGCGATCCAGCTTCACCCCCTCGCCTGTACCGCCTTCAACGCCGACTTCGATGGCGACCAGATGGCCGTGCATGTCCCTTTGAGCCTGGAGGCCCAACTCGAAGCGCGCGTGTTGATGATGTCCACCAACAACATCCTCAGCCCCGCGAACGGAAAGCCGATCGTGGTGCCGTCACAGGATATCATCCTGGGTCTCTACTACCTGTCCCTCGACAAGGATAAAGAGCCCGGCGAAGGCATGCTGATTTCCGATGTGGACGAGTTGGAGCACGCGCTGGAAACCGGGTTGATCTCGCTGCACGCGAAGATCAAGGCGCGGTTCGAAGAAGTGAACGAGGCCGGTGAAACCGTCCCTCGCGTGATCGACACGACGCCGGGCCGGTTCATGATTGCCTCGTTGCTGCCGAAGCAACACGGCATGTTCCCGGAACTAGTGAACGATGTGATGACCAAGAAGGCGGTCGCGAAACTGATCGACGAAGTCTATCGGAACTGCGGCCAGAAGGCGACGGTCATCTTCTGTGACAAGCTCATGGAGCTCGGTTTCCGAGAGGCGGCCAAGGCGGGCATTTCGTTCGGCAAGGACGACATGGTCATCCCCCAGGCCAAGCATGACCTGGTCAATGAAACCCGCGAAAAGGTCACCGAGTACGAACGCCAGTACTCGGACGGCCTGATCACCCGGGGCGAAAAGTACAACAAGGTCGTGGATGCCTGGTCGACGTGCACCGACAAGGTCGCCGATGCCATGATGGATTCGGCTGGTGCGAAGGAAATTGATCCCGAGACCGGGCGGCTGAAAGAGACCAATTCGGTCTTCATGATGGCCCACTCGGGGGCCCGCGGATCGAAGAACCAGATGAAGCAGCTCGCCGGCATGCGGGGCCTGATGGCCAAGCCGTCCGGCGAGATCATCGAAACGCCGATCACCTCCAATTTCAAGGAGGGGCTTTCCGTCCTTGAATACTTCAACTCAACCCACGGCGCGCGTAAGGGCCTCGCCGACACCGCCCTGAAGACGGCGAACTCGGGTTACCTGACCCGCCGTCTGGTGGATGTGGCCCAGGACTGCATCATCAATGAAGACGATTGCGGCACCCAGATGGGTATCCAGATCGCCGCGGTGATGGATGGCGCCGATGTGGTTGTCGCCTTGTCGGACAGGTTGCTCGGCCGTACGCTGGCCGAGGACGTCAAGCATCCCGTCACGGGTGATCTGATTGCTCCGGCCAGCACCTATGTGGACGAGGCGCTTGCCAAGACCATCGAGGATGCGGGTGTTGACCAGGTCAAGTCGCGCTCGCCGCTGACATGCGAGACCAAGATTGGTGTCTGTGTGGCGTGCTATGGCCGGGACCTGGCACGGGGTACGATCGTCAATCGTGGTGAAGCGGTCGGCGTGATTGCCGCCCAGTCGATCGGTGAACCAGGTACGCAGCTCACCATGCGGACCTTCCACATCGGCGGCGCCGCGACCGTTGCGGACCAGTCTTCGATCGACGTCACCTTCGAAGGCACCGTCAAGTTTACCGAAGGTGCTGTGGTCAAGCGCGAGGATGGTGTTCTGGTCGTCATCGGCCGCAGCATGGAAGTTTCGATTGTGGATGCTGACGGGCGGGTGCGCCAATCCTTCCGTCCGATCTATGGTACGCGGCTCCACGCGAACAAGGGCGCCAAGGTGAAGCCTGGCGATAAATTGGCCGACTGGGATCCCTTCGCCCAGCCCATCGTTTCCGAGGTGTCGGGATCGGCACGGCTTGTCGACGTGGTGGATGGGACCACGGCCCGGGAAGAGACCGATGAGCAAACCGGGATTTCATCGCGGGTGATCATCGACTGGCGTGGTGCCAAGTCGAGTGCAGAGTTGAAGCCGGCAATCCTGCTGGTCGACGATGCCGGTGAACCGGTTGTCCTTCCGAACGGTTCGGAAGCGCGGTACTTCCTTTCGGTCGGGGCCATTCTTTCGGTCGCCGATGGCGATGCGGTGAAACCGGGCGACACCCTGGCACGGATTACCACCGGCGGCGCGAAGACGCGGGATATTACCGGTGGTCTGCCCCGCGTGGCCGAACTCTTCGAGGCCCGGCGTCCGAAAGACCATGCCATTATCGCAGAGGTATCTGGAAAGGTCGTCTACGGTCGGGACTACAAGAACAAGCGGAAGATCTCCATCGTCCCCGAGGAAGAAGGGCTGGAGCCGGTCGACATGCTGGTGCCGAAGGGCAAGCACATGGCCGTTCAGGATGGTGATTTCATCAAACGCGGCGAGTACATCATTGATGGGAACCCCGCGCCCCAGGACATTCTCTCGACCATGGGGATCGAGGCGCTGGCGAATTACCTCATCGATGAGGTGCAGAAGGTCTACCGACTCCAGGGCGTGCCGATCAACGACAAGCATATCGAAGTGATCGTGCGCCAGATGCTTCAGAAGGTTGAGGTGACCGATTCGGGCGACACCACGCTCCTCAAGGGCGAGCATGTCGACATGGTCGAGTTCGACGAGGCCAATGCAGCGCTTGCCAAATCCCGGAAAAAGGACCTGCAGCCTGCAAAGGCAACACCCGTCCTGCTGGGAATTACAAAAGCGTCGCTGCAAACCCGGAGCTTCATCTCCGCTGCCTCGTTCCAGGAAACGACACGGGTGCTCACCGAAGCGGCCATCCAGGGCAAGGTCGATACGCTCGAAGGGCTGAAGGAGAACGTGATCGTCGGCCGGCTTATCCCTGCCGGAACGGGCGGGGGGCTGCGCCAGTATCGCCGCGTCGCCAGCGACCGGGACCAGAAGCTCAAGGCCCAGCGGGATGCAGCCGCCGTCGCGCGCCAGAAGGAGGCCGAAGCGGCCGCCGAGGCCACGGCCGCCCAACTTCCGGCGCCCGATACCGTCTAGGTCGGCGTGCCATTGCGCGTGATAGAAAGCCCATCGCCCCGTGCGGTGGGCTTTTTTTCTGACCGGTTTCAGCCGTTCCGGGCGGTTGGAAGGGTTAAGATTCAGTAAGAATTCCACAAGCAAGGGGGCACATGCCTGCCGAAATGGGACGAAAAGTCTGAAGTTTCAGCTTGATTTGCCACGAATTTGCCGCGAACTCGGGCGAAACCCCTGCAGTCTTGAATGAGGTCGAATCTGGCGAAGTGTCGGCAGACCGGTATGGTACCCCACACATCTTGCCCTCAGGGCGTCGCAAAGACCTGAAGCCAACCATCCTTGGAGAGTTAATTGCTACCGCGTTGCGCCGTCTTCCCCGCGCTTGTGTTTATCCTCGTTGCGATGGTGCTGGCCTCTTTGCAGGGCGCCGACGCGCAAGAGTCGAGGGATGATGAACCAATGGTCCTCGGATTCATCGAAACATCGTTCATTGGCGAACTCACCCTTGAGATGAGTGCAAAGCTCGATACCGGCGCCGATAGCAGCTCGGTCTACGCCCGGGACGTGAAGATATTCGAGAAGTCCCGCGGCGACGATTGGGTGCGATACCGGTTGATTGGAGATGACGGACGAACGATTCGGTTCGAAAAGAATGTCGTGCGGTATGCCCAGATCAAAACCAAGCGGGGGGGGACGATCCGCAGGCCGGTCGTGTTGCTGAACCTCTGCGTAGGCGGAGCCTATGGTGTCGCCGAGTTCAATCTCGCTGACCGGGACCAGTTCGATTACGACGTCCTGGTTGGTCGCGAGTTCCTCGCCTCGCGCATTCTCGTCGACTCCGGCCGGCGCTACAGCGCCGAGGGGGCCTGTGACGCGTATATTGAGGAGAAGTCGCCAGAGCAGCCCGATCCGTTGACGGCTGAGGCATCGCCCCAGGTCGAAGGGGTGGTCGAAGAGGGAGCTGCACTTGAGTGATGCGGCGCAAACCCGGCTTCTGGCTGTACTGCTGGTCTTGCTTGGCCTTGGCATATTCCTCGTGAAAGTGCTCGGCTATGACATGCCGCTATGGGCGGGGACCGAGCCGATACAACCGCTGCTTCCGACGCCGCTCAATCCTCTCACGCTGCTGCCGCCGGACGTCCAGGACACGTTTCAGGTCATGGTGATGGTGCCATTGGGGATATCGCTCCTGGTCTTGTTGCGGCAGTTTGTGGGCATCGCGACCATTGGGACATTCATGCCGGTCCTCATCGGCGTCTCTTTCCGTGAAACCGGACCCTTCGTCGGTGCCATGGTGTTCACGCTGCTGGTCGTGATCGGACTGCTGGTTCGCATGTATTTTGAAAAATTAAGATTACTTCTGGTGCCAAGGTTGGCTGCCGTTTTGACCGTCGTGGTGATGGCAATCATCCTCCTGGCAGTTGGTTTTCACCAGATGGACGTCGATATCGGCTCGTCCGCATCCTTGTTTCCGCTGGTCATTTTGGCGATGACAATTGAACGGATGGCAATCGCCTGGGAAGAGTTATCGCCGCGCGAAGCTATCCTGAAAGGTATTGGAAGCCTGTTTATTGCCATAATTAGCCACTTTTTGATGACGAATTCTGCCTTAGAGCATGTGTTTTTCTACTTTCCAGAGCTCCTCTTTGTGGTATTGGCTGCGATGTTACTGATGGGTAAGTATACGGGGTACCGTCTTTCAGAGCTCGTAAGGTTCAGGGAGATCGCGAAGTCATGATGATTTCTTCAGCGAAACAATTGCGGAGCGCGGGTGTCATCGGCATCAACGAACGCAACGAAGGGTTGATAGGGCGGTTCAATCACCGGAAAGCGATCCGTCTTGTGGACGACAAGACGATCACGAAGACGCTCGCCAATGATGCCGGTATTCCGACACCGGCGCTCTTCGGCACCGCGACGAATGTGTCCGACTGCCGGAAGATTACAGGGATGATCGATCCTGACCGGGGCGCGGTGATCAAGCCTGCCCATGGTTCCCAGGGCAAGGGTATCATGATCCTGTTGCGGCAGACCTGTCCGCGCCGCCCCGAATGGGAGCGCAATGGCGGCGCCCCGATCGCCGAGCACGATATCAGCTTCCACACCACGAACGTCATGTCTGGCATGTTCAGCCTTGGCGGCGAGCCGGACACAGCGATGGTGGAAGAGCGGATCGAGTTTGACAAGGTTTTCGACAGTATCTGCTACGGCGGCGTGCCCGATATCCGGATCGTCGCCCTGAAGGGTGTGCCGATTGCGGCCATGCTTCGCCTGCCGACGCGCGAGTCCGATGGAAAGGCCAACCTCCACCAGGGCGGCGTCGGCGTTGGCATCCACATTCCGACCGGTGTGACCCGCGGCGCGATGCAGCACGGCCGCCGTATCACCGCCCACCCCGACACCGATGGCATCCTGAACGGTGTTGCGATCCCCGGTTGGCGGGAAATGCTTGAAATGGCTGCGAAGTCCTATGAGGTGACGGGCCTTGGCTACCTTGGCGTCGATATCGTCCTCGACCGGGGCAAGGGCCCCATGCTGCTCGAGTTGAACGCGCGTCCGGGCCTGGCCATCCAGATCGCGAATGGTGAGGGCCTTCGCCACCGGGTTCAGGCGGTCAGCGAAATGGACACAATGGCGCTCGGCGTCGATGGTCGGATAAAACTGTCTCTGGAGATCTGTGGTCAGTAGCTGGCTGTTGCCCGCCTCTCTTGATGGTGCACAAGAAGCGGGGCAGGAGGGGAGTGCCCTGCGACCCCAAAAGAGCCGCTGCCCTGTCGATGGTGGTTGACGGCACCGCCTCTTGGGCGTAGTAGCCCGGCTTTCGAGCCTGTCTGGAGCCCTGTTGAATGCAGGGCTGACTGTGTATCGGAACTCCTCGCGTTCGCAGCGCGCCGCCCGCCCCATCACGGGCCGATCCGCGCACTAGGTTTGTAAAGGGTCCGTACCGGGCCGGTAAAAAGACGTAAGACAAAGGCACCCATGCCCACGATACAGCAGCTTGTTCGCAGCCCGCGTAAACCGAAGCCCGAGCGTTCCAAGACGCCAGCGCTGAAAGCGTGCCCCCAGCGCCGCGGTGTTTGCACGCGCGTCTACACCACCACCCCGAAAAAGCCGAACTCGGCCCTCAGGAAAGTGGCGAAGGTCCGCCTCACGACAGGCTTTGAGGTGATCGGTTATATCCCTGGCGAAGGCCACAACCTCCAGGAGCACTCCGTTGTTTTGCTCCGGGGCGGGCGAGTGAAAGACCTGCCCGGTGTTCGCTACCACATCCTGCGCGGGGTGCTCGACACCCAAGGCGTCAAAGACCGTAAACAGCGCCGTTCCCATTACGGCGTCAAGAAACCGAAATAGAGAGCTGAACCGACATGTCCCGCCGCCGCGCTGCCGAGAAACGTGAAGTCCTGCCAGATCCGAAGTTCAAGGATGTGGTCCTGTCCAAATTCATGAACCAGATCATGCTGGACGGGAAAAAGTCCACGGCTGAACGCATCGTTTACGGTGCCCTCGATCTTGTTGAGGAGCGGGCGAAAAAAGATCCAATCGACGTTTTCAAGGAAGCGCTGGACGCCATCTCCCCGGCCGTCGAGGTGCGATCGCGCCGGGTCGGCGGTGCCACCTACCAGGTGCCCGTTGAGGTTCGCCCCGAGCGGCGCCAGGCCCTCGCCATTCGTTGGTTGGCAACGGCGGCCCGCTCGCGCAACGAGAACACCATGCGGGAGCGCCTGGCGGGTGAGTTGATGGATGCGTCCCAGGGCCGCGGATCGGCTGTGAAAAAGCGCGAAGACACCCACAAGATGGCCGAAGCGAACCGCGCATTCTCCCATTATCGCTGGTAGACCGGCGCCGCCCCGTGGCCCCCAGGGCACAACTCTGGTGATTGGAGGGGTTTGAAACCCTTTCACTTCGCCGGGTGAAGTGTTAAGCGCCGCCGATCGGCCTATATACACCCCAATTCGGACCTCAGACGAAGGACATGCCTCCCATGGCCCGTGAATATCCGCTCGACCGCTACCGCAACTTCGGAATCATGGCGCATATTGACGCCGGCAAGACGACGACGACGGAGCGGATCCTGTATTATACAGGCAAGTCGCACAAGATCGGCGAGGTCCATGATGGGGCCGCCACCATGGACTGGATGGAACAGGAGCAGGAGCGCGGCATCACCATCACGTCCGCTGCAACAACCACCTTCTGGGAACGCACGGAGGATGGGAACACGGCTCAGACCGATAAGTACCGCTTCAATATCATCGACACGCCGGGCCACGTGGACTTTACCATTGAAGTCGAACGCTCCCTGGCCGTGCTTGATGGTGCAGTCTGTGTGCTGGACGCCAATGCCGGGGTGGAGCCCCAGACCGAAACCGTGTGGCGCCAGGCTGACCGTTACAAGGTGCCGCGCATTGTCTACGTCAACAAGATGGACAAGATCGGCGCTGACTTCTTCAACTGCGTCAAGATGATCAAGGAGCGGACGGGCGCGATCCCTGCGCCGATCCAGCTGCCGATCGGGTCGGAGACCGAGCTTGAAGGCATGATTGACCTGATTACCATGAAGGAATGGGTCTGGCAGGGCGAGGACCTTGGCGCATCGTGGGAATTGCGCGAGATCCGCGCCGATCTGGCCGACAAGGCGGCCGAAATGCGCGCCGAACTCGTCGAGATAGCTGTCGAGCAGGACGAGGAGGCCATGGAGGCGTACCTTGAGGGCAACGAGCCCGATGAGGAAACGCTGCGCAAACTGATCCGCAAGGGCACGCTGAGCATGTCCTTCGTGCCCGTCCTTTGTGGTTCGGCCTTCAAGAACAAGGGCGTCCAGCCCATGCTGAATGCCGTGATCGACTACCTTCCCGGTCCGCTCGATGTGGACGCCTATATGGGCTTCAAGCCGGGCGATGAAACGGAAACACGAGATATCGCCCGGTCGGCAGACGATGCGCAGCCCTTCTCGGGACTGGCCTTCAAGATCATGAACGATCCTTTCGTGGGCTCGCTGACCTTTGTGCGGATCTACTCCGGCACGCTCACCAAGGGCGGCGCGATGCTGAACGCCACCAAGGGCAAGACCGAACGGGTCGGGCGCATGATGATGATGCACTCGAATAACCGCGAGGAGATCGAGGAAGCGTTTGCGGGCGATATCATCGCGCTCGCGGGCCTCAAGGAAACGACCACCGGGGACACCTTGTCCGACAAGCAGAACCCGGTCGTTCTGGAGACGATGAATTTCCCCGATCCCGTGATCGAGATCGCTGTTGAGCCCAAGTCGAAGGCCGACCAGGAGAAGATGTCCATCGGTCTGGGCCGCCTGGCCGCCGAGGATCCATCCTTCCGGGTCGAGACCGATCTGGAGTCCGGTCAGACGATCATGAAGGGCATGGGCGAGCTCCACCTCGATATTCTCGTTGACCGGCTCAAGCGAGAGTTCAAGGTGGAAGCGAATATCGGCCAGCCCCAGGTGGCTTATCGCGAAAGCCTCGGGCGCGCGGCAGAGATCGTTTACACCCACAAGAAACAGTCGGGCGGGTCGGGCCAGTTCGCTGAGGTCAAGATCCAGTTCGAGCCGCTTGAACCCGGTTCCGGCTTCGAGTTCGAAAGCCAGGTCGTGGGCGGTTCGGTGCCGAAGGAATATATTCCTGGCGTCGAGAAGGGGATCAATTCGGCCAAGGACAGCGGCCTGCTCGCCGGCTATCCCATGACCGACTTCAAGGCGATCCTGATCGAGGGCAAGTACCATGATGTCGATAGCTCGGTCCTCGCTTTCGAGATCGCCGGGCGGGCGGCGTTCCGGGAGCTGAAAGGCAAGGGCGATCCGCGCCTGATGGAACCTATCATGAAGGTCGAGGTGATCACGCCTGAAGACTATATGGGCGATATCATTGGCGACCTGAACTCCCGCCGCGGTCAGATCCAGGGTTCGGAGCCGCGGGGCAATGTGACCGCGATCAATGCCTTTGTGCCACTGGTGAACATGTTCGGCTATGTGGGGAACCTCCGCGGCATGTCCCAGGGCCGGGCCCAGTTCACCATGCTTTTCGATCACTATGCCGAAGTGCCGAAAGCGGAAGCCCAGAAAATCATCCAGGAGCTGGCGCAATAGCGCCGCGTCCAAACACCAGACAAGGAGGGCCCCATGGCCAAGGAGAAGTTTGAGCGTAACAAGCCGCACGTGAACATCGGCACGATCGGGCACGTGGACCATGGCAAGACGACCCTGACGGCGGCGATCACGATGGTGCTGTCCGATGTGACGGGGGCGGAGAAGCGCTCCTATGAGGACATTGACAGTGCGCCCGAGGAAAAGGCGCGCGGCATCACGATCAACACCGCCCATGTGGAATACGAGACCGAGAACCGCCACTATGCCCACGTGGACTGCCCCGGCCATGCCGACTATGTGAAGAACATGATCACGGCCGCGTTCACCACCAGGATCGCGCCATCCATCTGGGCCGCGCC
>JBCBKE010000043.1:0-26781 GCA_038522375.1 Pseudomonadota bacterium | reverse complement strand
TCCTGCTCCGGTCTGCTCCTGACCAGGACACAAAATTCACTCCGCCAGGTGGTGCAATTTGGCCGGAAAACGCCCTAAACCAGAGGCCCGCCTTCCAGCGTGATCCGATGCATCACCCGGCGCTGGCCGTGATAATCATTGAGCGCCCAGTGCCACGTCGCGCGGTTGTCCCAGAACGCGATGGAGCCCGGCTCCCACTTGAAGCGGTGATGGAACGCTGCGCCCTGGAAGCAATGGGCGAAGAGCGTCTGCAGCAGGGGCTGGCTTTCCTCCTTCGTCATCCCATCAAAGCGCACCGTGAAGGCCGGGTTGACGTAGAGCGCCTTCTTGCCGCTCAAGGGGTGCGTGATCACGACCGGATGGACCACATCGTCCAGCCGATCGGCGACCGCCGCATTGCCGATGCGCTGGGTGCCATCCTCATGGCTGCCCGCATCCGAGGTCTGGTAGTAACTCTCTTCGCCCTTCCCGAAGATATGCTTGCCCGAATGGACTGCGTTCAGCCCCTCGATCTCGGCCTTGGTCGCATCGTCCAGCGTCTCATAGGCCCGGTACATGGACGCGAAATACGTGTCGCCCCCCGTCTCCGGCAGCTCGCGTGCGACGAGGATCGACCCCAGCGCCGGCTCCTGGTCATAGGAGTGGTCGGTGTGCCAGCCGCCGCCGATATTGTCGGTCTGGTCTGCCTCCTTGGCGACCAGTGCAATTTCCGGATGGTCCGGATGGGCGGCAAAGAACCGATTGACATTGATCTCGCCCCAGCGCCGCGCAAAGGCGATGTGGTCATCTTCGCTCAGGTGTTGATCCCGAAAGAAAACCAGCCCGTGCCGGGCAAATGCATCGCGGATCGTATCCATGTACGCATCGCTCGCCGATTTGAGGTCAACGCCCACGATTTCCGCACCGACACCGTCCAAAGCCGTAATTTCTAGGCCCATGTTCTCCTCCCTGGCCGTCCCGTTTTCGGGATCAGACCCAATCATGACCCAAGCCCCGCCCACCGTCAAAGGGATCACCGTCCCTGTATCACGGGGGTTCCAGGCGCAGATCCGGCGGAATTTATCCTCCCCCGCCCATCCCGTGCGATACTCGCCGGCGATGGTATCGGAAGCGGCCCTCCTGCGCCTGTTTGCGCGCTGCCCGGTCTGGCTGTGGCCGGTGCTGGCGCTTTCCCTGGTCTCGCTCGGCGAACAGGTGCGGCTGCTGGCAGAACTTGGCGCGACCGGCGTAGACCTCCGCCTCACGCCCTGGGGACGGGCCCACGTCGCCAATGCCTGGTGGCCCGATGGCCCCATCCCGTGGAAAGACCTGGTCTACCGCACCGCCATGGGCGAGCCGGTCGCTGCCCCGGCCTGGTCCCCCGAGCCCCTCGGCATCCTCACCGACGAAACGCAGGTCGCCTGGGTCCTCAGCCGCGTCGGGCGGGATGACATCCCGCCAATCGCCGCTGGCAACGACACAATCGTCGTTCGGGACACCCTTCCCGGCGGGATGTCATCCCGCCCGAGGCCGGACCTCGCCCGCGCCCCCCCTTTGGCCGCACGCTCAAATCACACCTTCAGACCGCCCCAAACCGCCCTGGCGCCCGCCCTGGCGGACGCCCGTGCTGGCATCAGGGCTCGCCCTTACGCCGCCGCTTCCGTTGTGGCGCCCTCAAGTTCGGTGAGCAGCTTCTTGACCTGCGTCCGGCGATGGTTCGCATCGCCAGCCGCCGCCGAGAAGACGAGTTTGGAGTCAGGTCGCAGTTTCAGCTGCGATGGCCGCGCCCGGACAATCATCATCAGGCTCGGCGGATCCAGTGGCGTGTCGTCCCGGAAGGTCAGCACGGCGCCCTTTGGCCCGGCATCCAGCTTGGAAATCCCCAAGGCCTTGCAGCGCGCCTTGATTGCCGTGACTTCCATCAACTCCCGGGTTTCAGGCGGCATTGGCCCAAACCGGTCAATCAGTTCGGCGGCAAAGCTCTCGCGTTCGGCATCGCTATTGATGGCGGCCAGCCGCCGGTAAACGGAGAGGCGTATGGCCAAATCCTCGACATAGCTTTCGGGGATCAGTACGGCAGAGCCCAGATTGATGGTCGGCGACCAGTCATCGGCCACATCGGCCTCGGCGCCCCGCTCGCCGGACTGGAGCGCCTTAACAGCATCTTCCAGCATGGACTGGTAGAGCTCGACGCCCACCTCCTTCACATGGCCCGACTGCTGGTCACCCAGAAGGTTACCCCCGCCCCGCATGTCGAGATCATGGGACGCCAGCTGGAACCCCGCTCCGAGGCTATCGAGCGATTGGAGCACTTTGAGCCGCCGTTCGGCGCTTTCGGTAATCACCTGGTCCCGCGGCGTGGTGAAATAGGCATAGGCGCGCAGTTTTGACCGCCCGACCCGGCCGCGGAGTTGGTAAAGCTGGGCCAGTCCGAACCGGTCGGCCCGGTGGATCACCAGCGTATTGGCCCGGGGAATATCGAGGCCCGACTCCACAATCGTGGTCGACAACAGGACATCATACTTGCCCTCATAGAAGGCGGTCATGATGTCCTCGAGTTCGGTCGCCCCCATCTGGCCGTGGGCCACGATGAAATTCACCTCGGGAACCTGCTCGCGCAGGAAGGTCTCCAGCCGGTCGAGATCCTGGATTCGGGGCGCCACGTAAAAGGCCTGCCCACCGCGATACTTTTCCCGGAGCAGCGCTTCCCGAACCGCCACCGTATCGAACTCGGTCACATAGGTGCGAACCACCAGCCGATCGACGGGCGGTGTCGCAATGATCGAGAGGTCACGAATCCCCGTCAGCGCCATTTGCAAGGTCCGCGGGATTGGAGTCGCCGAAAGGGTCAACACATGCATGTCGGCCCTCAACTCCTTCAGCCGTTCCTTGTGCTTCACACCAAAACGCTGTTCCTCATCGACCACCATCAGGCCCAACCGCTTGAACGCGATCGCCTTGCCCAACAAGGCATGGGTTCCGCAGACAATATCGACCGTGCCATCGGCAAGACCGTCCTTCACCGCCGCGGCGTCCTTGCCAGTGACCAGCCGGGAGAGGTGGGCGACCTTGACCGGCCAGCCTTGGAACCGGGCCTTGAAGGTCTGGTAGTGCTGGCGCGCGAGCAAGGTTGTCGGCGCAATCACCGCCACCTGCGCGCCATCCATCGCCGCCATGAATGCAGCTCTCAGGGCGACTTCAGTCTTGCCAAAACCCACATCGCCGCAGATCAGCCGGTCCATCGGCTTTCCAGACGAGAGGTCCCCGAACACATCCTCGATGGCGTTCAACTGGTCATCGGTTTCATCATAGGGGAAACGGGCGGCGAATTCCTCATAAACGCTCTGGCCCGCATTCAGGGCTGGCGCTTTTTTCAGCTGGCGGGCGGCGGCAATCTTGAGCAGTTCTTCCGCCATCTCCAGGATGCGCTTCTTCGCCTTGGCCTTCCGCGCTTGCCAGCCAACGCCACCGAGCTTGTCGATCGACCCCTCGGCGCCCTCGCTGCCATAACGGCTGATAAGGTCTATATTCTCGACCGGCAGGAAGATCCGGTCCCCGCCCGAATACTCCAGCTCGAGGCAGTCATGGGGAGCCCCTGTCAGGTTCAGGGTCTTGAGGCCCAGATACTTGCCGATCCCATGGTCCACATGGACAACAAGATCGCCCGCATCCAGAAGCCCCGCCTCGGCTATGAAGCTGGCAGTCTTGCGCCGGCGCCGCGGGGCGGCAAGGCGATCGCCCAGCATGTCCGGCTCGGCGATGACCGCCAGGTCATCGGTCTCGAACCCCTGCTCCAACGGCAATTCACATACGGCAAGCCCCGCAGCCTTCGCCGCCGACAGGCTGAACGCCCGGTCCGCATTCTTTTCGTCATGGTCGATGAGAACATGGGACAACCGCTCGGCAGAGCCTTCGGTCCAGGCGGCGAAAACGACCGTCTTGCCAGCCTTCCGCTTGGTCCGCGCATGGGCGATCGCCACTTCGAAGATGTTCACGTCCGGGTTCTGGCGCTCGGGTGCAAAGTCCCGTCCGATCCGCGCGCCAAGGTCCACACCCTGGCCAGACGGCGGATTCTGGCTGAACCGCACCACCGCCCGCCCCTCCAGGGCGGCCTCCAACCCACCATCAGAGAGATAGAGCCGGTCCGGATACATCACCTTGGCCTTCTGCGCCGATCCCGCCGCCTCGACCCGGGCATCGAAATAGTCCGACGCCTGGGCCAGCCGTTCCCGGGCCGCTTCCTCGGCCAGAGGCGCGAAAGCGATCATGGCAGCCTCAGGAAGATAGTCAGGAAACGTCGCGAGCCCTCGATGGAACAGGGGCAGCCAGTGCTCAAGGCCCTGACGCCGGATCGAGGCCCGCGCCGCTTCGAACATCATATCGCCAGAGGGTGGCCCGAAGGTCTCCAGATACCGTTCCCGGAAACCTGCCAGCGTCTCGTCGCTGAACAGGATCTCGCTGACCGGAGAAAGCGTCGCCCGTTTCAGCCCACCGGTGGAGCGCTGGGTTTCGGGATCGAACGTGCGAAGTTGTTCCAGTACATCGCCAAAGAGGTCCAGACGCAGGGGTTCGGCGTGGGTAGGCGGATAAAGGTCGATGATCCCCCCCCGCACTGCAAACTCCCCGCGCTCGCGAACCACCGAGACGCGGACATACCCATTGACCGACAGGAAAGCCGTCAACGCCTGCTCATCAACCTGGCCACCCTCGGTGATATCGAGACTGGCCGCCGCCATCGTTTCAACAGGCGGGACCCGCTGCACAATCGAAGAGGCGGTCGTCAAGACCAGAACCGGGCCGGCGGTCTCGCCCTTGCTCAGTCGGCTGGCGAGCCGCGCCAGGGCTGCACAGCGCTTGGCGGCGACCGCTGGGCTGGGGCTGACACGGTCATAGGGCAGGATATCCCAGCCGGGGCATTCGATGATCTCCAGCTGCGGCGCGGCGAACAGGGCGAGGGTCTTTGTTATCTCCGCCTGCTTGGAATCACGCGCCACATAGACGGCCGTCCCGCCCCGCTCTTCAAGTGCTGTCACCAGGGCAAGCACATCAGCCCCGAAGGACGCCCCGGCCAGGGTGGCAGGGCCCTCGAGACGGGTCAGCAGGGAGTGTGGCGTCATGGGAGCCTCAGCGCGAGAGCATTAACCGGGCTGCGCCTCGTAGCGGAATGCGATGAGCCGGTCCAGCACCGGACCCTGGTGATTGGGTGGCACGTCCTTCTGTCCGATCAGCCAGGCGTAGACCTCCCAGTCGGGTGTTCCGAGGAGGCGCTCGAATTCATCCAGCCCGGCCTCATCGAAACTGTCGATTTCGGCATCGGCGAACGAGCCCATCAACAGGTCCATCTCCCGAAAGCCCCGCCGCCAGGCCCGGAACCGCAGTTTCCGCCGTCGCTCATCCATACCGATCTCCCTTTGGGAACCTACATAGGCCTGTGGACACAGCCTGCACAGCCGATTGCCCTTGCGCCAACCGAGACATAGGTTCGCGGCCATGCGGGATGAGCGCTTGTTTCCTCTTTTTGAAGAGATCGATGCCTTGCCAGGCATCGGCCCGAAAACGAAACCCGCCTATGAGCGGCTGACCGGGGGGGCTGCGATCTGGGACCTGTTACTTCACCTGCCCGAGCGCTGGCTCGACCGGCGTGTGAGAGACCGGTTCGATGAAACCGAACCCGGTGAAGTTGCCACCGTGCAGGGTGAGGTAAACGCCTACAAGGCCCCCTATAATGACCGCTCCCCCCATCGCATCCGCATGTTCGACGGGACGGGTTTCCTCACACTCGTCTTCTTTCGCGCCGATGGCCGCTGGCTCCAGGGACAGTTCCCCATCGGCGCAACGCGCATTGTTTCAGGCCGCATCGAGGAGTTCCAGAACGAACGCCAGATGACGCATCCAGACCACATCATCGATCCCGCGTCCGGCGAACGCCCCCCGCGGGTTGAACCGATCTACGGGCTGACGGCGGGCCTGACCAACAAGAAGGTCCATAACGCTGTTGTGGCCGCGCTCGATCGTATTCCCGATGATCTGCCGGAATGGCAGGATGTCCACCTCGTGGCCCAGAAGGGTTGGCTTGGATTCAAGGCTGCCCTCCAGATGATCCACGGCCCCGATGACTACACGCCCGAGCTGTTCGCACTTGCCCGGAACAGGCTCGCCTACGACGAAGCTCTCGCCAGGGAAGCCGCTTTCGCATTGGCCCGCGCATCCCGGGTCAAGCGCCGGGGGCCTCCAATCAAGGCGAACCGGGACGCTCAGCGAAAGGTCCTGTACAGCCTTCCGTTCAAACCGACGGGCGCCCAACTCAAATCCATTATCGATATCGAGGAAGACCTCGTCACACCCACGCCGATGCGTCGGATGCTCCAGGGCGATGTCGGGGCCGGAAAGACACTGGTCGGCGCCATCGCTGCCGTGCAGGCCGTCGAAGCAGGCTTCCAGGTTGCGTTCATGGCGCCGACCGAAGTGCTGGCGCGCCAGCAGTTCAACACCCTCGACAAACTCCTCAGCCCCCATGGCTATAGCGTTGCGGCGCTGACCGGCCGGGACAAGGGATCGGCCCGAAATGCCACCCTCTTGGGCCTTGCCGATGGCTCCATACAGGTCGCCGCCGGAACCCACGCACTGTTCCAGGAAGGCGTTTCCTTTGCCAGGCTCGGCTTCGTGATCGTCGATGAGCAACACCGGTTCGGTGTGCTTGACCGGGTCAAGCTCGCCCAGAAAGCCATCGACCCGCATATGCTGGTGATGAGCGCAACACCCATTCCGCGCACACTCGCGCTCTCGCTCCACGGCGACCTCGACGTCTCCATCCTCAACGAGAAGCCGGCCGGCCGGAAACCCGTCGAAACACGCGTGCTGCCTGAAACACGGATGGATGACATTATCGAGGCGGTTGGACGCGCCATCGGTCGGGGCGAGCGCGCCTTCTGGATTTGCCCCCGTGTGGAGTCGGATGACCAGGATGATGCGTCGGCTGTCGCCAGGCAGGCGGCCCTCAAATTACAGCTCAACACAGAGGTTGGCCTGGTGCACGGCCGCCTCAAGGCCCTGGAAAAGGACGAGGCGCTGGAGAAGTTCCGCCTCGGCGAGACCCAGGCTCTCGTTGCCACCACGGTGGTAGAGGTCGGCGTTGATGTTCCCGAGGCCACGATCATCGTGATCGAGCGGGCCGAGAGTTTCGGCCTCGCCCAACTTCACCAGCTGAGGGGGCGGGTCGGACGGGGGGACAAGGCGGCCTATTGCCTGCTGCTCTACAAGCCCCCGCTTGGCGAGACAGCGCGCGAGCGGCTCGAAACCCTGCGCCGCACTGAAGACGGTTTCGAGATTGCCGAGGCCGATTACAAACTCCGCGGCGCCGGCGATATTCTCGGCACCCGCCAGTCGGGCATGGCCGACTACCGCGTACTGACGCTGCCTGACGACACCGACCTCATCGAGATCGCCCGGAAAGATGCCCAGCTTGCGGTGGCTGCCGATCCCGAACTGCAGGGCGAACGGGGCCGGGCGCTCTCTCTTGTCAGAGAGCTTTTTCGGATGCGGACACCGCCGCCCGCGGAGCCGGATTAGCCGCCTCCGGTTCCAAATCAAGTTCGGGTTCTTTCAGCGGCAACCGATCCGGCGCCACAAGGCCCGCCGATATGATCATTTTTGCACCATCCTCGACGGTCATATCCAGCCGCTTCAGTTCGGATTTGTGGACATAGATCAGAAAGCCTGACGTGGGGTTGGGTGTCGTGGGCACGAAGACGCCGACAAAATCCGAGGTCAGGTTGTCTTTGACTTCGCCTTTGGCGCCAGCCGACACGAAGCCAATGCACCAGGACTCGCGCCGGGGATACTCGACCAGCACGACTTCCTTGAACGTCGTCCGTTCGCCGGAGCCGAGAATATCGAAAAGCTGCTTGAAGGCGCCATAGATATTGCTGACCACCGGGATGCGGTTCAACAGTCGCTCTGTCAGGCGAACAACGGACCGGCCAATGAGGTTGGTCCCGATCGCCCCAAGGAGCGTGAGGCCGATAACGGCGACCAGGAGACCAACGCCGGGAATCGCAATGTTCGTGTAGGTTTCAGGGTCCAGCACCGGCGGCAGTAGCGGTTTCACCCGCGCATCGATCACAGTGATGAGCCAGTACACCACGCCCACGGAGATCGCGATCGGGGCTGCAATCACGACCCCGGCAAAGAAGCGTCCACGAAGCCAGCCGAACAGTGTCTGCTTTGGCGCCGCCTCCAGCGCCGCCGCCAGAGGACTGTCGCTATTCTTCCGCTTGGTCATGTCAGGGCGTCTCCTTTGGGCCCGCCGGGGGCCTTGGCCAACGGTACATTCCGGGTAATTGTGGCAGCCATGAGTTATCCGCAAGAGATTGAGGACGCGTTGCTGTCCTTGCGTTCAACGCTCGGCGTGCCGGATGGTGCCATACATAGTCTCACCCGGCTCAGCGGCGGCGCCAGCCAGGAAACCTGGCGCTTCGACGTCGTTGGCGAAGACGGCGCGACCAAGCCGCTGATCCTGCGCCGGGTGCCTGGTGGACAGCGGGTCGCCATGTCCGAGACCGCCTTGACCCTGCCGACCGAGGCGGCCCTCATCGATGCAGCAGGCGCCGCCGGGGTCCCTGTACCGGGCATCGTCCATGTGTGCGCGGGGACAGACGCCATCGGCGAAGCGTACATCATGACCCGGCTTGAGGGCGAAACCATTGCCCGCCGCATTCTCCGGGATGCCACCTTTGCTAAGGCGCGGAAAAGCCTTGCCGGCGCGTGCGGAACCGCACTTGCCCGCATCCATGCGATCCCGCTGGAAGGATTGCCCGAACTCACTGTCAGCGGTGCCGAGGAGCAGCTCTCGCAATATCAGGGGCTCTACCATGGCTACGGCGCCCGACGACCGGTTTTCGATCTCGCCATTTCCTGGCTCGCGCGTCATCGGCCCCCGCCGCGCGGTCCGGTCCTGGTCCACGGCGACTTTCGCCTCGGCAATCTCATGATTGATGAGGAGGGGCTTGCCGGCGTTCTCGACTGGGAACTGGCACACCTTGGTGACCCGCGGGAAGACATCGCCTGGGCCTGCATCAATGCCTGGCGCTTCGGCAATTCGGACCAGCGCGTGGGAGGTTTCGGTAACCTGGAAGACTTGCTCGATGCCTATGCAGGGGCAGGTGGCGAGCCGATAGCACCTGAAGAGATCGACTGGTTCGAGATGCTGGGCTCGCTGAAGTGGGGCATCATGTGCATGACCATGTACGATATCTACCGGACAGGCACCGACCCCAGCGTCGAACGCGCGGCCATTGGCCGGCGGGTCTCGGAGAACGAGATCGACCTGATCAACCTCCTCGAACGGGTGCACTGACGCCATGCATGACCAACCCACCGCCGCCGAACTCATCGCTGCCGTCCGGGCGTTTCTCGCCGACCATGCCCGCCCTGCCCTGACCGGCAGGACCGCATTCCACGCCCGCGTTGCCGAGAACGCCCTGGCGATTGTCGAACGGGAATTGACCCTTGGCACCGATGCGGACGCGCGAGAGAAAGCGCGCCTCGTCAAGCTACTTGATGCGCCGGACAACACACCCCTTTCAGGGCTCAACCTGCAGCTTTCGGAAGCCATCAGGGCTGGCACCCTTGATGAGCGGACGCCTGGACTGTTGGCCCATCTCAAGCAAACCACCATAGACCAGGTGCGGGTCGACCAACCGGCCTACTCCGGCCTCACAGCGGCCATAAAGTCCGACCAAGCCTAACGCCATGAAGCGCTTGCAAATTGTTCTCCCGGCCCTCCTCGTGGCCGCACTGATGGCGTGGTTCCTGTTCAAGGACACCGCCTGGCAAACCTTCCACGAGGGCGGGACCGTACGCACGCAACAGGCACCGGACTATGGCAACTCGGCCGCCTGGATCTTGAGACCGGACATCCCTCCCCCCAGCGTTTGGGAGGCCGGATGGGCCGTGGACGTCTTCCTTCTTGCACCTTGGCCCAAGGCTTGGACTGGACCGGGCACGATCGCGCCCGACAACGCCGATTACCGGATCGAACAGGCTGATTTCCTTGCAGCCGTCCTGCCGGCACTGGGGAGCGTTGGACCGGTCTACAGCCCTGCTGCACGTCTTCCGGCGCCCATGGAAGACATGCCGAATTGGACCGATGCCCAGGCCGACGCCATGGCTGCGCTGGAGTACTATTTCGAAAATGACAACAACGGACGTGCCGTGGCCCTGGCCGTGCCAGAAGGAAGTGCCCCGCTTATCGAAGCGCTCATGGGGCGGCTGGATCGGGTGGGGCACCGCGAGCATGCGCGCATTGTCGCGCTCATCGTCCTGGGGGACGGCGCGATGGCTGAAACCTTTGCCGAATGCGGGTTTGGTCCGTCCTGTCCGACCCGTCTCCCGGTCCAACCATCACCAGCTATCCTGACCCGCCTTGGCGCCCAGCCTGTCGGTGGCGTTCACCCACTGGGGGCCGTGGATGAGGCCGGCCTTTCTGAAATCCTCTCCAACGCGCATGCGGACTGGATCAGCCATCTCGACGAAAATGTCCCGAAACCCGCCGAACCGTTCGGGGCGTTCGAGAGCATTGAGGCGGCTCCGGTCTTCAGGCCCGGTGGTGCTCCTGTGGAGGATTAACTCACCGCGCCTCCAGCGGGGCCTTGTTCGCCAAGCAGCGCTATCACGGCATCCCAGTGCGCCAGTCCCTCGGCATCGCCAGCGGCGGCGACTTCAGCCGCCTTGAGGGTCGCGATCACTTCTGCATCCTCGCCATACTGTTTCAGCAGATGGGACGCGGCGGCCAGGGCGGCGCTGGTATCTGTCGACTCCATGGGGTTCGATCCTCCTTGCCTGCAACCGCAAATAGCAGCCGCAAAGCGTGCAACTGATCTGCAACTTATTCCATTTCGTAAACACTTACAGCAAGTCTTGGAACAGGAATCCGCGTGTCGTTATCCTCCCCCATTATCGTTTGGTTCAGGCATGATCTGAGACTGGCCGACAATCCCGCTCTCCATGCTGCCGTCGAAACGGGGGCGCCAGTGATCCTCCTCTACGTGCTTGAGGGTGAAGCGGGCATCCGAGCGCTTGGTGGCGCTTCGAAGTGGTGGCTCGACAAGTCCCTGCGGGCCCTGGCGAGCGATATCGAGGGGCGGGGCGGAACGCTGACGCTGAAACGGGGAAACAGCCAGGCTGTGCTCGACCGTCTCATCGACGAAACAGGGGCCGGCGCCGTTTTCTGGAACCGGCGTTACGACGCTGGCGGCCGTGATGTCGACCGGGCGATCAAGACGTTCCTGAACGACCGGCACATCGAAGCAAGGAGCTTCAACGGCTCGTTGCTCACCGAACCCTGGACCGTGAAGACGGGCTCAGGCAGTTACTACAAGGTTTTCACGCCCTACTGGAAGTCGGTTCGCGCGAATTACAGCCCACCCGATCCGCTGGACGCGCCGATGAACCTTGCAGGACCGTCCGTCACCTCTGACCCGCTTGATGACTGGTCACTGCATCCGCATGGTCCAGACTGGTCGACAGGGTTTGATGCCGTCTGGTCGCCCGGCGAAAACGGCGCGGCAGAGCGATTGAATCGCTTCCTCGATGGTCCCGTTGACCGCTACACGAATGAGCGGAACCGCCCCGATGTCGAGGGGGGAACCTCCGGCCTGTCGCCCCATCTCCGTTGGGGCGAAATCAGCCCCGTGCAGATATGGCGAGAGGTCAGGCGCCGCCTGGACGATGGACGGCTCAACATCGTCGAGGACAGCGCGATGGTTTTCCTCTCGGAGATCGTCTGGCGAGAGTTTTCCTATGTGCTGCTCTATCATAATCCGGATCTGGCCGACGAAAACTACAACCATGATTTCCGCCACATGCCCTGGCGAGATAACGCCGACGACTATCGCCGCTGGTGCCGCGGCCAGACAGGGTACCCCATTGTCGATGCCGGCATGCGCCAGCTATGGGCGACCGGCTGGATGCATAACCGGGTCCGCATGATCGTCGGCTCGTTTCTCACGAAACACCTGCTGCTGCCCTGGCAGAAGGGCGAGGACTGGTTCTGGGATACGCTTGTTGATGCAGATCCCGCCTCGAACGCAGCCAGTTGGCAGTGGGTGGCCGGATCCGGCGCGGATGCTGCGCCCTATTTCAGGGTCTTCAATCCCATCACCCAGGGCGAGAAATTCGACGAGACTGGCGATTATGTCCGCCGCTGGTGCCCAGAACTGGAGGCCCTGCCAACCAGGTACCTCTTCTCCCCGTGGACGGCTCCCGAAGCCGTTCTGAACACCGCCAAGGTCCGGCTGGGTGATACCTACCCCAAGCCCATGATTGACCATAAGGACGGACGTCAGCGCGCGCTGGACGCCTATGATACCCTGAAAGCCAAGCGAGAGGCCGCATGAGACGTATCGCGATAATCGGGTCCGGCATTTCCGGTCTCGGGGCGGCCTATGCCCTGAAGGATACCGCCGACATCACGATCTATGAGGCACGGGACAGGCTCGGTGGCCATGCCTGGACCCGCACCATCGACTATGATGGGAAAAAGATCGACGTGGATGTGGGTTTCATCGTCTACAACGGGCTCAACTATCCGAACCTGATCGGTTTTTTCGATGCCTTGGGTGTTGAAACCAAGAAAAGCGACATGAGCTTCTCCGTTTCAGACCCCGAAGGTTGGGAGTGGGCGTCATCGGTGCGCGGCATCTTTGCCCAGAAGAAGAACCTCCTGAGCCCGAAATTCCATCGCTTCTGGCGCACTATCCTGCGCTTCAACGACCTCGCGCGGGCGGAACTGGAATGTGGAACCATCAGGGACCGGGACCTGGGAGGATGGCTTGACCGCCACGGGTTCAGCGATGATTTCCGCGCGAACTACATCCTCCCCATGGCTGCCGCGATCTGGTCGACTCCCGAGCGTGGCGTTCTCGCGTATCCTGCCGAGAGCTTCTTCCGTTTCTTCGATAATCACCGGCTGATGCACAAGGAGCGCCCCAAATGGCGCACGGTCTCCGGCGGTTCCAAGCACTATGTTGCCAGAATGGCCGCCCTTCTCGGCTCCCGCGTCCGTCTGAAGTCCGCTGTGACCTGCCTTTCTCGCTTCGGCGATCATATTCAGGTCCATGCGAAAACGGACGCGGCGCCTGCGCTCTACGATGACGTCATCCTCGCTTGCCATGCAGACCAGGCCCGCGCGCTGCTCGATCCCGACTATGACACCCAGCATTTCCTGCTCGGCTCAGCCCGTTACCGCCCCAACCAGATCTTCCTGCACCGCGACCCATCCCTGATGCCGCATAAGCGGGCGGCCTGGGCGAGCTGGAACGTGCTGAAGCAGTCTGGCGATGAGATCTGTCTGACCTATTGGATGAACCGCCTCCAGGGGATCGACGGACGCTTCCCCCTTTTCGTCACGCTCAATCCCGAGACACCGCCTGATGCTGATCTCACCTTTGCAACGTTCTCCCTCGATCACCCCCAGTTCGATGCTGCTGCGGAATCAGCTGTGCGGGCGATCAAGGATCAGCAGGGCGTCGATGGCCTCTGGTTCGCCGGTGCCTGGATGGGCAGCGGCTTCCATGAGGATGGCCTGAAGTCCGGTCTGTCCGCGGCTCTGTCACTCGGCGGCACTGTGCCATGGGCTGCAGTTGGCGTATCGGTGATTGATCCACCATCCCGTTCGGTGTCTCGATCACCGGCCAGTGAAATCGCTCCCTGATGGTTGCCGGCACACCCACCACCAAAGCCCTGACACTCATGACAGGACACACGACACACGTCCGGTCGGTGCCGTTTGAACGCAGGTTCCGTTATGGTTTGGTGCTGGTCGACCTGGACATTGATCGCCTTGCCGAAGCCCATGCCGCATCGCCGCTCTTCGCCGTTGATCGCCCATCCCTGTTTTCATTCCGGCGGACAGACCATGGCGAGCGGACCGCCAGCGCACTTCGCCCCTGGGCCGAGGCCCGTTTTGCGAATGCGGGGATCGACCTGGGCGGCGGATCGATCCGCCTGCTCACCATGCCTCGGCATCTGGGATACAAATTTTCTCCCATCTCGGTGTGGCGCGGGTTCGGGCCCGACGGGTCACCCCTTGGGGTTGTCTACGAGGTGAACAACACGTTTGGAGAAACCCATAGCTATGTGGCGAGACTTGACGCCAGCGACGGCTCTCCCGCCCGCCACACGGCAGACAAGGCGTTTCACGTCTCACCTTTCTTCTCCGTGGATGGACGCTACAGTTTCACGCTCCGCACCACCGATCCGGACAGGTTCTCCCTGATTGTCGAAACCCGCGTGGACGGAAAGCGAAGTCATCTGGCGACGATGATGGCGACCGCCCAGCCGGCGACGAGCGCAAACCTGGTGAAAGCAGCCGTTCTCAGGCCATTTTCCAGCCTGGGTGTGACGGCCGCCATCCATTGGGAAGCCCTGTGGATATGGCGACGCGGCGCCAAATACCGTTCAAAGCCGCCTCCGCCTGCTACACCTTCGACAATTGCCCATGCGTCCCCGAATGAGATAGTGACAAAAGCGTAATGACAGCGACCCCTCTCCCCAGCGAAACAGACGCCCCGATCAAGGCCACAGCCCAACTCCTCAGACGCCTGCCGAACATCCCACCGGTGTTCCGGGCCGGCGGAATGGCGCTGCTGGGCGCGAAACGGGGTCGCATGGTGATCGAATTGACCGATGGCCGGCGCGTTCTGTTCGACCACGGCCAGCCCGGACCAGAAGCGCAGATCATCGTCCATGATTACTGCTTTGCCCGCCGCGCCTTGGCGGGTGGAGATGTCGGGTTTGCCGAGGCCTACATAGATGGGGAATGGTCGACCCCGGATCTCACCGCAGTGCTCGAATTCTTCTCCGAGAATTTCGATACGTCGGGGAACATGTATGTGGGCGGCATGCTTGTACGGTGGGCGAACCTCTTCAGGAACCTGTTCAACCGCAACTCCAGGGCCGGCGCCAAACGCAACATCATGGCCCATTATGATCTCGGCAACGACTTCTATTCGACCTGGCTTGATCCCTCGATGACCTACTCATCAGCGCTTTTCGAAAGCCCCAACCAATCGCTGGAGCAAGCCCAGCATGCCAAATATGCCGCGATCGCAGACGGGATTGGCGCGCAACCCGGCTCAAACCTCCTGGAGATCGGATGCGGCTGGGGAGGGTTTGCCGAGTACGCCGCCAAGCACCGAGGCGCCAATGTGACGTGCCTGACCATTTCCCAAGCCCAGGCCGACTATGCCCGCCAACGCATGTTCAAGGAGGGGCTTTCAGACCGGGTTGACATCAAGCTCCAGGACTACCGGGATCATGAAGGCCAGTATGACGGGATCGCATCGATAGAGATGTTCGAGGCTGTAGGCGAAGAATACTGGCCCAGCTATTTCGCCAAGATATCGGACGTGCTCAAGGACGGGGCCCGGGCCTCACTCCAGATCATAACGATCCGCGATGAACTCTTCGAACGGTACCGAAACCGGGTCGATTTCATCCAGCGCTACATCTTCCCGGGCGGCATGCTCCCCAGCGAGGCCGCCCTGGCGCCGCGTTTCGAAGCGGCTGGCCTCACCCACCACGGAACCCGTTACTTCGGCGCCGACTATGCCCGCACGCTCAAGCTATGGTCGCGGGCGTTCAACGAAAAATGGCCGGAGCTCGAACCCCTCGGCTTTGACGAGCCCTTCCGCCGAATGTGGAACTTCTATCTCAGCTACTGCGAAGCGGGCTTCAATAATGGCCGGATCGATGTTGGCCAGTTCGTACTTTCGAGACGTTAGCCGGTTTCTCCGCCGTTTGGGCGTCGTTGTTCGAGCCTCACACATGCCCGTGTTCCGGCGCGACTGACGGATTGAGACTACCACTATCGGCGTCACTTATACAGGCCTTGCCAATGCGCTATCCGGCGTTCGACCGGCCCTTCTTTCGGATAGCCCGCATCACGCGCACTTCTTTCCAGTGGCACCCGGAATACGCTTGCCCTGAGCGAGTTTACACTATCTAGTGTCAGGTGATGTTTACAACGCTCGATGCTTTCGAATCTCCGTCTCCTGCAAGGCCGGCTGCGAAAGGCGGTCGTCGTTCGGTTGGACCCCTTCGACCAGATGCCCCTCGCGCCATCGTCATAGGAAGCGGGTTCGGCGGGCTGGCAGCAGCCGTCCGGCTCATCGCCAAAGGCTACCAGGTCGATGTGCTTGAACGGCTGGGCGCCCCGGGTGGCCGGGCTTCTGTTATCAAGCAGGACGGTTTCACCTTCGATCCTGGCCCCACGGTCATTACCGTGCCCCATCTGTTCAACCAGCTTTGGGAATTGCTGGGCGAACGCCTCGAAGACCATGTTGACCTTCGGCCAATCGATCCGTTCTACAACATCCGTTTCGATGACGGCACGTACTTCTACTACAATGGCGATGCAGACGCGATGGACGCGCAGGTCAGCGCCATAAGCCCCGGAGACCTTGAGGGATACCGCGCCTTCATGCGCCACTCCAACGCCCTGCGAGAGATCGTTTTCGACCGCCTCGGCCATGTCCCTTTCTCCCACCTGACGGACATGCTGAAGGCGGCGCCTGACCTTGTGCGCTTCGGCGGCTTTCTTCCGGTTTACCGGGTGGCGTCGATGTTCGTGAAGAACGAGCGGATCCGCCAGATCTGCAGCTTCCATCCCCTGTTCATTGGCGGGAACCCGCTGGCTGCCAGCTCCGCCTACGCGATGATTCCATCGCTGGAGCGGAAATGGGGCGTGCATTTTCCCATGGGCGGCACCTATTCGCTGGTCAGGGGCCTTGTGGACCTCATAACGCGCCATGGGGGCCGGTTCACTTTTGACGCCGACGTCGATGAGATCCTGATCGAGGACCAGGTTGCGAAAGGCGTGCGACTTGGTAGCGGCAAGACGCTCCATGCCGATATCGTGGTCTCAAACGCCGATAGCGCTTCAACCTATAAAGATCTTGTTCCTGCAGCGGTCAGCCGCCGCTGGACCCAAGGCAAGGTCGCCCGGGCACGCTACTCCATGGGCGTGTTCGTCTGGTATTTCGGGCTCGATCGTCGCTATGAAAACGTCGGCCAGCATACGAAAGTCATGGGGCGCGACTTCAATGCGCTCCTGCGGTCAATCTTCACGACCAAGACGCTGTCTGATGACCTGTGTCTTTATGTCCACCGTCCCACACAGATGGACCCATCGCTTGCACCGGAGGGTTGCGATGCGTTTTATGCGCTCTCGCCGATCCCGAACCTGAAATCGGGGATCGACTGGGAAACCCAGGCCGAACCTTACCGCCAACTGATTGCCGATCGCCTGGACAAGACGATCCTCCCGGGTTTCGAAAAGCACATCGTCACCCAGACCCTTATGGACCCGCGCGACTTTATTTCCCGATACAGGGCGCCCCACGGGGCCGGTTTCGGGCTCGAACCGGTCCTCACACAAAGCGCCTGGTTCCGCCCTCACAACCTCAGCGAGGGGATCGCAAACCTGTTCCTCGTCGGCGCAGGGACCCATCCCGGAGCGGGCGTTCCCAGCGTCCTGTCGTCTGCCCGTGTCCTGGAACCCCTCATCCCCAGCGTTCATGGCCGCGTGTCCGCCCTGGCAACAACACACTTGGAAGGCGCCGAGCATGGCTGAACCGCTCCTCTCGCCATCAGATGTCGATGACTTGCGCGGCATTATACGGACCGGCTCCCACAGCTTTTACGCGGCCTCGCGTCTCCTGCCTCAAGACGTTCGCGATGGTGCGTTCGCAATCTATGCATTCTGCCGGATGTCCGACGACATAATCGATGAGACCCATGCCGGCGCCGATGGGCTGGCAAGCCTTCGCCAGAGATTGAATGCAGCCTATGCGGGAACCCCGGCGGATACGGTGATCGACCGTTGCTTCGCACGGGTTGCCGGCTTTTACGGCATTCCGAAAACCTATCCTGAAGCGTTGATCGAAGGGCTGGGTTGGGACGTTGACGAGCGCACCTACGAAACGCTGAGCGATGTTTATGCCTATGCCGCAAGGGTCGCCGGCACTGTTGGCGCCATGATGGCGATCCTCATGGGTGCCAGGCACCCCTCGGCGATTGCCCGCGCAAGCGACCTTGGTGCAGCCATGCAGCTTACAAACATCGCCCGCGACGTCGGTGAGGATGCCCGGAACGGTCGCATCTACCTGCCAGCCGTCTGGCTCCGCGCCGGCGGCTTGCGGCCGAACACATGGCTGGCACGGCCCACCGCCGAACCCGCCGTTCGGAATGCCACGAAGCGGCTGCTGGATGAGGCTGATCGGCTATATGCGCGGGGGCTGTCCGGGCTCGCCTACCTGCCTGCCCGATGTCGTCCAGCCATATCTGCAGCTGCCGAAATCTACCGCGAGATTGGCGTCGTCATTGCTGCCAACGATTACGACTCCGTCTCCAAACGCGCCGTCGTTCCCGGGCCACGAAAGCTCCAGCTTGTTGCGAAGGCTCTCCCCTCAATTCTGCTGCCCGGCGGTGAGGATGCCAGTCTCGCCTTGCCCGAAAACCAGTTCCTCGTCAGCGCGCTGGGTACGGCAGGAGCGCCGCTCGACCGACAGCCAGCACCGAAGCTGGGACCGGGAGCAACCATGCTTGACCTCCTGTTGACGCTGAAAGCTCGCGAACGTGACCGGAATTATGCCGGACAGGCGGTGGGACAGGAAGCGGCTGGCTGACGCCATGGTTCTCGCTGTCGGTATCGCGTTCCTGCTGGAGTTTGGCGTGTTCTTCGGCGGTATTCTCGCCCTCGCTGGCTGGGAGCTTTACCGCACACACAAGATCAGCGCGGCCCGCAAGGCGGAGCAGGAAAAAGCCGCCGGGGATAAACCCTGAACCTGACGCAGCCGCGGTCCATGGCTCACAGTGCTGCCGCCGCGTTCAAGGCGCGTCGGCAACCGCGCCGATCTGTTCAAGAAATGCGGCTGCCTGCGTTCGCATGGCTTCAACGTCATCGGGGTTCTGTTTGGCCAGGTTCTTGTAGATCAGCCCCATGCGTGGGTTACCGCTGAGGCGATCTTCATTCCGGGCAATGAAGTCCCAGTAGAGGTAGTTGAAAGGGCAAGCCTCCTCGCCGGTGCGGGCCTTTACCGAGTAGCGGCAACCCTTGCAGTAATCGGACATTTTGTTGATGTAGTTTCCGCTGGCGGCATAGGGTTTTGACGCCATGATCCCCCCGTCCGCAAAGATCGCCATGCCTGTCACGTTCGGCAACTCCACCCATTCATAAGCGTCGGCGTAGACAACCATGTACCAGTCGTTCACATGACCTGGGTGGATACCGGCCAGCAGGGCGAAATTGCCCGTGACCATCAGCCTCTGGATGTGGTGAGCATAGGCATAGCGCCTGGTTTGCCCGATCGCATCAGCCATGCAGGCCATATCGGTCTCACCGGTCCAATAAAACCCAGGGAGCTTGTTCTGGGCCGCGAGCGCGTTCATCGACTTGTAGTCCGGCATTTTCAACCAGTAGAGACCGCGCACGTATTCGCGCCATCCGATGATCTGACGGATAAAGCCTTCGACTGCATTGATCGGGGCCCTGCCACCTTTCCAGGCCGCTTCTGCACGTTGACAAACGTCCAACGGATCAAGCAGGCCGCAATTTATGTACATGGATAAAAGCGAGTGCCACATCCATGGCTCATTGGTGGCCATGGCGTCCTGATAGTCGCCGAAGCTGGGTAAGATATCATCGACGAAATGGTCACGGGCCTGTTCGGCCCCTTCGGTCGTAACGGCAAAACCAAAGCTGTCCAGATCTCCGAAATGGTCGGAAAAGCGCTCCTCCACCAAGTCGATTACCGCTTTGGTCATGGTGTCTGGTTCTGCGAACCAACGCGGCGGCGGTGTGACGGATTTCGGCAAGGATTTGCGGTTGTCATGGTCGAAATTCCACTGACCACCAGCCGGCTCGTCCCCGTCCATCAGCAGTTTGGTACGCCGGCGCATATCCCGGTAGAAATACTCCATGCGGAGTTGTTTCCGACCCTCGGCCCAATCGGCGAAGTCCCGGGGGGTCGCGATGAAACGATCATCATCGAGGAGGTCGACCGGTACCGGAAGATGGTCGCCCCACGTCTCCATATCGCTCAGCAGGCGCCACTCGCCGGGCTTTGTGACAACCACCCGGTCAAACGGGCCGTGATTCTCCAAGGTGTGCGCCACCTGGGCCTTGAGGCTCCCCTGATTGTCATTGGCATCGATGCCCACATAGCGAACCGTGAAGCCGCGTTCGCGGAGCCGGTGTGCGAAATGGCGCATGGCTGAGAATACAAATGCGATCTTGGCCTTGTGGTGACGCACATAGGTCGCCTCGGCGTTCACCTCGGCCATCAGGATCGTGTCGACTGACTTGTCGGCGCCACGGAGGGCGACCACTCCATCGCTGAGTTGGTCGCCAAGAATCAGCCTGAGGGCCGCCATCTAGTAGAGGGCGTCGAGAACATACTCGATCGTTTGGCCACGCGCTTCGAATGTGAGCTTTACCCAGCGACCGGTCTCATCATACCAGAGGTCCACATCAATATCGCTGTCGAGCAGGTAGCGGGACGCTTCGATGGTCTCACCCGCCACCTGAATTGTTTCGGTTCCCTTTGGCACCATCGTCACGGTGAGAATTTCGCCGTCCTCTGTGGAAACCAGACGGTCCGCCTTGGATTGCTGCACGTTCCAGTGGCTGGAGGGCAGGATGCCCAGGTCAACCTGCCCTTCGAATTCGCTGCCATCGACCACAAGGACATCGCCATCGGCGCTGGCTTGCACGCGCCCTTTTCGGCCGTCATCGTTGAGCTTGCCGGAAAGACCAATCAGCGTGCCATCCCGCCAGGTTTCCGCACTGTCGAGCGTATATTTGAAGACGGTGATCGGCCCCAGACCCGCCCTCAGTTCAACCTCTGTCCGAACGGTCAGATCGCCATTCGTTGTCTCATCAAACGACACGCGGTGATAGCCGAAGGGATTACCCTTGCGCAGGACTGTAAAACTGATCTGATCGCCCGCTTCGGGGGTCCACATCTCGGCAATTGTTGTCAAGGAATCGCGTGGATCCGGGATGCCGGTCTCGGCCGTGTCGGCGAATGCCGGAGCGAGCATCAAGGCGGCGGCCCCGCTCGCAATAGTCGCTCGTATACGCATTTGAATCTCCTCCGTACGCCCCGGCCCGCTCGTATCAGCTAAAACGCCAGAACGGCCGACTTTCGCGTCCGACATAGCAAATGCAGAGACTGCAGTTCCCAGCCATGGGTTGATGGCGTTCACCCGGTGACCCAATCACCAGTTGGCCTGGCGTATAGACCATCCCGTCAACATCAAGCTCACCCTCGAGAACGACGGTCGCTTCGAGCGCAGAATGACCGTGGGCGGGAGTTAACTGTCCAGGGTCCAATCGCATGAACTGGCCGTGAGGGATTGGTGTGTTCGCATAGCGCACACCGGAAAGGCCCCGCCGCCAGGTGATCCCGGAAAGATCGGTCGACAGTATATCACTTGCTGATACTGCAGGCCGGCCCGGTCTCGCCTTGGTACGCCGCGCTGTGACGGGCGCTTCCATAACCACTGGATCTTCGAGCAAGACCCCGCCGAGACAGTCCCAGAGCGCCGCGCTGTCACGACCCGACGCATCAAGTGCGCAGTGAATATCCCCTGCCACCTGCAGGGCTGGCGCCAGACCACCCGTAGCGTGATCGAGCATGAACGCGTGATAAGCTTCTGTCTTCAAGACGGTGATCCGTATTCTGGTGATGCTCCCTTTACGGCGGAGCATTCAGATTGGATCAATCCACCAGCGCTTGTCTCCGCAGCGTGTGCCCCCTACCCTTTCGAGCCAAGGGAGAATGAGTCCATGCCTATCTGTCAGTCCGTGATCGATGCCATTGGCAATACGCCCCTCATCCGCCTCAAGAAGGTGTCGGAGGAAACCGGTTGCACCATTCTCGGAAAGGCAGAATTCCTGAATCCCGGCCAATCGGTGAAGGACCGGGCCGCACTCGGCATTGTCCGGGACGCCGAGGCTTCGGGCCGGTTGCGGCCCGGCGGGACGATCGTCGAGGGCACTGCAGGGAATACGGGGATTGGGCTCGCGCTCGTGGGCAACGCGCTCGGCTATCGGACAGTCATTGTTTTTCCCCGAACCCAGAGCCAGGAAAAGAAGGACGCGATCCGGCTTCTGGGCGCAACCCTCGTCGAAGTCGATGCGGTGCCCTACGCCAACCCGAACCACTATGCCCGCTATTCAGGACGGCTGGCAGAGGAGTTGAACGAAACTGAACCGAATGGAGCAATCTGGGCAAACCAGTTCGACAACACCGCCAACCGGGCTGTCCACGCCGAAACGACGGGCCCGGAAATCTACGACCAGACAAATGGCGAGGTGGATGGCTTCATTTGCGCCGTCGGATCCGGGGGTACGCTTGCTGGCGTCGCAGAAGCGCTACGGGCGCGGAAACCGGGTGTAAAGATTGGCATCGCCGATCCTGGCGGCGCATCGCTCTACAGCTACTATGCGCATGGAGCGCTGAAATCCGATGGAACGTCGATTACTGAAGGCATCGGGCAGAGCCGCATTACCGGCAACCTGGAAGGGCTGGCGGTCGATCACGCCTATCGCTGCACCGACGAAGAGGCGCTCGCGATCCTCTATGACCTGGTTCTGACTGAAGGGCTGTGCCTTGGAGGGTCAGCGGGGATAAATATTGCTGGCGCCGTCCGCATGGCCAGGGAGTTGGGGCCAGGGCACACGATCGTGACAATTCTCTGCGACTACGGAAACCGATACCAGTCCAAACTCTTTAACCCCGAATTCCTTCGGAGCAAGAATCTGCCCATTCCGCCCTGGATGGACGACGCGACCGCAACACAGGAAAGCCGCTGATGGTTGATCACGTTTCCCCGCTTGTTGGCGCAGACTGGTTGCTGGCGAACCTGAAAGCCCCGGACCTCAGGGTGGTCGACGCCACCTGGTATCTGGATGGTCCCAACCGGGCGAAGACGGCAAAGGAAGAGTTCGATGAAGCCCACATTCCCGATGCCGTTTTTTTCGACATCGACATCATAAAGGATGGGGACACTGACCTACCGCACATGCTGCCATCACCCGTCGCGTTTACATCCCGTGTGAAGAAGCTCGGCCTGGGAGACGGCAATCGTGTCGTAGTCTATGATCGCAACCGCTTCATGGCATCGGCGCGGGTCTGGTGGATGTTCCGGGCGATGGGCGTCGAGGACGTCTATGTCCTGGATGGCGGATTGTCGGCGTGGACGGCAGCCGGCGGTGAGCTGACAGATGACCTCACCGTTCCGTTCGAACGCCATTTCACACCGCGGGTTCGAGCTGACCTGATCAAGGACCTTGGGCAGATGCAGCGCGCGATCAATCGCGGAAGCCATACCGTTCTTGATGCCCGTCCAGGTGGACGGTTTACCGGCCAGGCGCCCGAGCCGCGGGAGGGCCTTCGCTCCGGGCATATGCCGGGCGCGCGGAACGTCACCGCCGGAGACCTTGTAACTGAGGATGGTTTTCTAAATGCGCCCGATGCGCTGGCTAGGCAGGTCGGCTCGATAGAAGGACCCGTCATCACCACATGCGGGTCTGGTGTTACAGCCTCGATCCTCGCCCTTGCACTCGGTGTGCTCGGCCGCGACGACGTGGCGGTTTATGACGGATCCTGGTCGGAATGGGGAGCAACAGAAGACTGTCCCGTCGAGACAGGCCCCGGCGCCGCAGGGCCCGCCATCATGGGTCCGACCAGCACAGGCCATGGCGGTGAGTGACGACCCATCGCCGAGTGAACACGTCTCCACACGCCTGATCCACACAAGGGACAGACGCCTGCTGCCAGCCACGGTGAACCCACCGGTGGAACGGGGATCGACGCTATTGTTCAAGACCCGCGCGGCCCTTTATGGGCAGTCGACAACCTATGGCCGCATGGGACATGCCGTGCACGAGGAACTTCGCGCCGCCTTGATGGCCCTTGAGCACGCCAACACCGTCGTCCTCGCTCCAAATGGTGTCAGTGCCTGCGCCCTGGCCATCGCGTCTCAGGTTCGCGCAGGCGATCACGTTCTCATCTCGGACGGGCTGTATGGGCCAACGCGGCGGTTCTGCGAACGGCGACTCGCTGCCATGGGCGTCACTGCCGAACGGTATGCACCCCGCATTGGTGCTGGTATCGCGGCAATGGCACGGTCGGAGACCAGGCTTCTCGTCATGGAAACGCCAAGCTCGCTGACGTTTGAAGTACCCGACCTGCCGGCGATGATCGCCGTTGCGAAGGACCGGGGGATACACACGGTGGTCGACAATACCTGGGCGGCGGGGATGTTCCTCAAACCCCTCGACCTGGGCGCTGACATATCGGTTCAGGCGCTGACGAAGTACGCAATTGGCCATGCCGATGCCTTTGGCGGCGCCGTGATGGCGAACGATGATCGTGTCGGTTCAAGGCTCCGCGCCTGCGCCAATGACTGGGGCATCGCACTCGGTCCAGAGGAGGCCTATGTCGCCCTGCGAGGCCTGCGCACATTGCCGACCAGACTCGCAGCGCATGAAACGAACGGACTGGCACTTGCCCGGTGGTTTGCCGAGCATCCGATGGTGGACAGGGTGCTTCACCCCGGCCTTGAGAGCCATCCCGACCACCTCATCTGGACGCGGGACTTCAGCGGGAGTTGCGGCCTCTTCGGTGTGGTCTTGAAACCGGTCCTCGACGATGCCCTGGACCAGTTCCTCGAGGCCATGAACCTGTTTGGCATGGGCTTCTCCTGGGGCGGCTATGAGAGTCTGCTGATCCCCTGCAACGAGCAGCTTCGGCGTCTGGACGGCGACGTTTCGGAGACATTTCCCGGGCCACTCCTTCGGATCCATGCCGGGCTTGAAAATCCCAGCGACCTGATCGCGGACCTCAGCCAGGCCATGGCGCACCTCGATCGCACCTGAAAGTTCAGTCTGGTCCGGAAAACCCAACGGCGTATAAGCGCTCCATGAAATCACTTCTTCGCTCAGGGACAGTTTCGTCGTTCATCGGTTTCCTGATCTGGTGCTGGATGGTGCTGGTCGCGCGTACGGTTCGCTGGCACGTCGAAGGGGGCGAGGCGTTCAGCGATCTCTGGCACGGCGACAAGGGAATCATGGTGGCCGGCTGGCATTCGCGCATCCTGCTGTTACCGTCCGGTTGGTCCTGGATCCGCCGGACCTTGCCGTTTGAAAAGAAACCGACCGCCATGCTGATTTCGCTCTCATCTGACGGGGAGGCGGTTGCCAAGGCGATCACCCATCTCGGACTCAGTGCGATCCGTGGGTCGAAGTCGAACAAGCGCAAGGGAAAGGACAAGGGCGGCGTCCGCGCCATCGCCGAAACCGTCCGTCACCTGAAGGCTGGTGGCGTTGTCTGCGTCACGCCCGATGGTCCGCGCGGCCCACGCGAGGAAGTCGGGCTGGGTCCGGTTGTCCTGGCCCAGAGGGCTGGCGTACCCGTCATTCCCTATGGTCTGGCAATGCGCCCGTCTAAGATGCTCTCGACGTGGGACCGGTTCCTGATCCCCTTCCCCTTTGGCCGGGGTGCGATTGTCTGGGGTCGGCCCATGATGTTTGATCCAACGGCCGATACGGACACGCTCCGCAAGGCGCTGCAAAGCGGTATGGATGATGCGAACCGACGCGCGCATCTGCTTGCGGGGATTGATCTGCCAACGCCAGAAATGGTCGAAGCTTCTCGATGACGGCTGCGCTCCTGGCCTACCGTCTCGTCACGGCCGGGCTCTCTCCGATCTTGCCCATGATCCTGGCACGCCGGGTTCGCGCAGGAAAGGAAGATGCAAGCCGCCTGAACGAGCGCGCGGCGAGGCAATTGCAGCCGCGGCCTGTTGGTCGCCTTCTCTGGTGCCATGGTGCGAGTGTTGGTGAAAGTCTCATGCTTCATGGGTTTTGCGAGCGGCT
This sequence comes from Pseudomonadota bacterium, assembly GCA_038522375.1. Classification (GTDB taxonomy): domain Bacteria; phylum Pseudomonadota; class Alphaproteobacteria; order Caulobacterales; family Hyphomonadaceae; genus UBA5336. Next base: position 857 of record JBCBKE010000043.1, on the reverse strand, counting down.
AAGGGAGCTGGAACCGGACATCGGTGTCCTGTTCACAAGCCAGACCCTGACCGCGGCAAAGCTCATGACTGCACGGTTGCGGCCCGGCGACCTCCACCAGTTCGCGCCGCTGGACACACCGGGCGCCACACGGCGGTTCCTCGACCATTGGCGCCCCGATGCCGGTGTCTTTGCAGAAAGCGAAATCTGGCCGAACCTTCTGCTGGGCAGTCACAAGCGCGCGATCCCCATGGCGCTGATCAATGCGCGCAGCACCCATAAGAGTTTGAAGGGGTGGGAACGGTTTCGCAGCGCTGCCAAGTCGGTATTTGGCGTTTTCGATCCGATCATCGCTGCTGACGATGGCACGGCGAAAGGGCTCTCAAGCCTTCTGGATCGCAGAGTCGATACGCCCGGCAACTTGAAAGCGTCCCTTCCGCCGCCTGCGCCCGACGGTGAGATTCCAACCCTCTTCCAGGGCGGCGGCCGGGTGTTGCTTGCGGCATCGACCCATGCGGAAGAGGAAGTAATGGTATTCGAGGCATGGTCGGCACTCCAGACGCCTCGCCCCCACCTGGTGATCGCGCCACGCCATCCCGAACGCGCCGGAACGATCCGCGCAGACCTGGAGTCGCGCGGCGGACGAGTGTTCCAGAGAAGCCGGGACGATACTCCCGAACCAGAGGCGGTTTACCTGGCCGACACACTGGGAGAAATGGGTTTGTGGTACCGGCTGGCAGACCTTGTCTACCTTGGGGGTGGGCACGCAGAAGGCATCGGCGGACACAACCCGCTGGAGCCGTTGCGCTGCGGCTGCCCCGTGATCACGGGGCCGGCGCTCTTCAATTTCGAGACCGTGGCGCACGCCCTGAAGCCGA
>JBCBKE010000042.1:0-27091 GCA_038522375.1 Pseudomonadota bacterium | reverse complement strand
CTACGAAAGCCGAACGTCTGTAATTCCGGGCTCGCCCCGGGACCTCCACCCTCAAAGCACCGACCCGGCCGAAATCCAGGCCCTGCTCATCATCGCGCTAAACTGCGTCCTTCTGCGCCGGGTCGAGCCCCAGCGGCACCCCGCGCAATCGGCCCATGAGGGGGCCAGCCTCCCGCTGCCCCACACCTGACCCTTGCCTGGACCTCGGAACTGATGCCTCCAGAACCGACGTGGCCCCGCCACGCCGGCCGCTGGCGCTGGTTGCCGAATAATCGGGAACCGGCCGGTTCGGCCCACCCCCGCTGAGCGCCGTCAGATATCGAGCGCTTCCACAAAGCTCGCATTTTCCTGGATGAACTGGAAGCGAAGCTCCGGCCTGCGGCCCATCAGGGTCTCGATCAGGTCTGCAGGTTTTACCTCGTCCAGGTCGTCGACACCGTTCGGCAGGGTCACCCGGGCCAGGGTGCGGGTCGCCGGGTCCATCGTGGTTTCCTTGAGCTGGCCGGGGTTCATCTCGCCCAGGCCCTTGAACCGGCCCAGCTCCACCTTCGCATTGGCGGCAAATTCGCTCGCCATCTTCGCAGCTTTTTCCTCGTCATCCATGGCATAGACGGTCTTGCCCTTGTGGGTCAGGCGGTAAAGCGGGGGCAGGGCCATGAACAGGCGGCCGTTCTCAATCAGGCCCGGGCACATCTTGTAGAAGAACGTGATCAACAGGGCAGCGATATGGGCGCCGTCCACGTCCGCATCGGTCATGATGATGATCCGCTCATAGCGGAGGGCATCCACATCGAAAGCCCGGCCCAGCGGCGTACCAAGGGCGAGGGACAGGTCGCCCAGCTCGGCATTCTTCATCATCTTGTCGTCGGAGGCCGAGGCGACGTTCAGGATCTTCCCGCGCAAGGGCAGGATGGCCTGGGTCTTCCGGTTCCGAGCCTGCTTGGCCGACCCGCCAGCCGAGTCGCCCTCGACCAGGAACAGTTCGGTGCCATCGGGGCCGCGGTCCGCACAATCGGCGAGTTTGCCGGGAAGGCGCAGGCGCTTGGTGGCGGTCTTGCGCTCAACTTCTTTCGCCTTGCGGCGCCGCGCCCGCTCCTCGGCCCGGTCCATGGCCCATGTGAACAGCTTTTCGGCTTCCTTGGGACTGGCGGTCAGCCAATGGTCGAACCGGTCCCGGACCGCATTTTCGACCAGGCGGAAAGCGGCCGTGGTGGAAAGCTTGTCCTTGGTCTGGCCAACGAACTCCGGATTGCGGATGAACACCGACAGGAGCAAGCCGGCATGGCTCATCACGTCATCGGCCGTGATCGAGGTGTTCTTCTTCTGGCCCGTTAGCTCCCCGAAATTCCGGATGCCCTTGGTGATGGCGGACCGAAAGCCGGCCTCATGGGTGCCGCCATCGGGTGTCGGGATCGTGTTGCAATAGGAGCGGGCAAACCCGTCCGCTTCCCCAAATCCCGCATGGGTCCAGGAGATGGCCCACTCCACCTTCCCCTCAGCAGTTTCGACGAGGCCCGTGAAGGCGGCTTCAGTAATGGTGGCCTTGTCGCCAAAAACCTCGTCGAGCTGGTCGGCCAGGCCATTGGGATAGGAGAGCACCGCTTCGGTCGGCACTTTCGAGCCGTCCTGCAGGCAGTCTGGATCGACCGACCAGCGAACCTCGACCCCACGGTAAAGATAGGCCTTGGACCGGGCCATCTGAAACAAGCGGGCAGGCTTGAACCGGAGCTTGTCGCCAAAGATCTCATGGTCTGGCCTGAACCGCACGGACGTGCCGCGCCGGTTTGGCGCTGGGCCGATCTTCTCCAGCTTGCCCGACGGCAGGCCGCGGACAAAAACTTGGCGATGCAGTATCTTGTTCCGCGCAACCTCGACGATGACTTCTTCCGAAAGCGCATTCACCACCGACACCCCGACCCCGTGAAGTCCGCCAGCGGTCTCATAGGCCTTGCTGGAAAACTTCCCGCCCGCATGCAGCGTCGTCATGATCACTTCGAGGGCAGACTTCTCGGGAAACTTGGGGTGCGGATCAACAGGGATGCCACGGCCATTGTCGGTGACGGTCAGATAGCCATCGGCACCCAGGTGCACCTCGATCCGGCTGGCATGCCCGGCGGTCGCCTCATCCATGGAGTTATCAAGAACTTCTGCGAATAGGTGATGATAGGCGCGCTCGTCCGTACCACCTATATACATGCCAGGTCGCTTGCGCACTGGCTCCAGTCCCTCAAGAACTTCAATGTCTTTAGCGGAGTAGCCTTCTGGACTCGAACCTGTAGGGATAGACATATCAGTGAAGAGCTTTTCTTGCTTGGCGGCGGACAATGGGGTTTCTCCCTAACAGAAGACCGGAGGGGCTGGTAATGCTTGATCGACAGGAAGCGGCGCTTTCCATTAATTCCGCGTTAACCCTGCCATCGGGGCTCCAGATACCGAACCGGCTGGCGAAGGCTGCCATGACGGAGGGACTCGCCGATCCGCACAACCGCGCGACCCTGCGCCATGTGACCCTCTATCGCCGTTGGGCCGAGGGCGGCATCGGACTACAGATCACCGGGAATGTGCAGGTGGACCCGCACCATCTGGAAAAGCCCGGCAATGTTGTCATCGCCGGCCCCCAATCAAACCTCAAGAAAGTGGCCCTGGCCGATTGGGCGAAGGCGGCGAAGTCCGCGGGTGCTCCGGTCCTGATGCAACTCAGTCATGCGGGACGCCAGACCCCGATCGCCATCAATGGTAGTCCTTTGGCGCCCAGCGCCGTACCGCTCGCCTTGCCCGGCAAGTTCTTCGGCAAGCCGCGCGAAATGTCCGTCGTCGAGATAACGTCCCTGGTGGACGCTTTTGCTGATGCAGCGGCGGTGGCCATGGCAACGGGGTTTGATGGCGTCCAGGTCCATGCGGCCCACGGATACCTGATATCTTCGTTTCTCAACCCCTTGGCCAATTTGCGGACAGACGGGTGGGGCGGATCGCTGGAGGGGCGGGCGAGACTGCTCTGTGAGGTCGTTTCAACTATTCGCCAGCGCTGCGGAACCGGTTTCACCGTCTCGGTCAAGCTGAACTCGGCAGATTTCCAGCAGGGCGGGTTCAGCCATGCCGACTGCCTTGCCGTGGTCGAAATGCTGAACGGGCTTGGCGTCGATCTCCTCGAAATCTCCGGGGGCTCCTATGAGCAACCGCGGATGATGGGCAATGACGGGATGACACCCGCCTTTGAAGAGCCGGCGCCGTCGCAAAAGCCGCTCGCGAGCACCGAGGCCAGGGAAGCGTATTTCCTCGACTACGCCCGCGGTGTGAAGGCCGTGGCGGCCATGCCGATCATGGTCACGGGCGGGTTTCGCAGCCGTGTGGGCATGGATGGCGCATTGGCCGAAGGTGCGACCGACCTGATCGGACTGGGGCGACCGCTTTGCGTCGAGACCGACCTGCCGGCGCGGCTGCTGTCGGGCGAAACACAGGTGGCCGAACGCTGGGAACAAACCTTGCGGCTCGGACCGACCCGGTTACTGGGGCCGAAATCACCCATCGGCCTCGTCAAGGCGCTGAACGGCTTCGGTATCCAGGGCTGGTTCTATGAACAGCTCTATCGGATCGCCGACGGCAAGGCGCCCGATACCACGCTCGGCGTGTTCAGCGCCTTTCAGAAAAGCCAGGCCCATGACAAGCGGGCAGCGAAGGCAATGGCCGCCGCCCGCGGTTAGAGCCGGTCGAGTCGTCGCCGACCCGAACTAGGTGGATGTCAGGATCGATTTGGCAGCGGCGTGACATTTCTCGATTTCATGGTCGAGGCCGAAGCAGATACGGGTCCAGGTGGGCAGTTCGCTCCAGCGCGCCCCCACAACCCGTACGCCCTTTTCGAGCATCTTTTCAGCAAACTCGGCATTCGGCATTCCGGTATCCATGTAAATGAAGCTTCCCTGGGGGTCGGGCGCAATCGGACGTCCCAGGTCTTCCGCCATGGCAACAAGCAGACCGCGGCCACGAATGGTCTTCGCTCGCATCTCTTGGAAATATGCGGTGTCATCGAGGCTGGCCATGCCGGCCACGAGGCCCAGGTGGTTGACGTTGGATAGCCGGCCCGTCCGGCGCATCGTCATGGCCATGTCTGCGGGCATGATGCCGTAGCCGAGGCGCTGACCGGCCATCGCGTAGATCTTGGAGAATGTCCGCGCCACAACGACTGGTCTGCCGGCGGCGACAAACTTGCTCATCACGCCGGCGGGATAATCGTCGGCCATGTCCAGATAAGCCTCATCGATGAACACCGGCACCTTGGCCGACGCTTCGTCCACGAAGGCCTCAAGGAGCACCGGGTCAATCGCCTTGCCCGTCGGGTTGTTGGGATTGCAAAGATAGACGGCCGCAGTTTCGGCGCTGATCTGTGCAGCAATCGCTTCGAGGTCGTAGTCCATATCGGCCGTCAGTGGGACGTGGATGACATCGACCCCTGCCTGCTTGGCGACGCGCGGGACACCTTCGTAGGTCACCGCAGAGGTGAGCAAATGACCCTCCTGGCTGGCAACCCAGTCCGCGAACGCAGCGAGGATCGGTGTTGACCCATTGGTGACCAGCACCTGTTCAGGCGCAACGCCTTCCATGGCCGCAACTTTCTCCGCAAACTTGGCGGTCAACGGTCCAGTGTAACGGTAGATGTTGCCAACTTCGGCCCGCATCGCGTCCATGGCCTTGGGCGAGGGGCCGTAGGGGTTTTCATTGGATGACATGATCGCGATGGCATCGGGATCGACCGGTGCTGGCGAAGCCGCAGCCTGAAAGGCGGCCTGATCAGAGCAGGCTGCCAGGATGCCAGATGCGCCGACGGCGCCTGCGCTTGCGAGTTTCAGAAGGGCACGCCGTGAGGGCTGGGTAAGGGTGTCTTCGGGCGGAAAGGCCATGGCAAAGCTCCGATGTATTTGGTGGGGTCGAGGACGCCGTTGTCCGCATGGCGACGAGAATTCGATGCGGACGCGATTCCAAGGGTGCGCCGGGCCAGGTGCCGATAAACTGCAGAATTGATCACGCCGCAGCCTGTCGCGGCCGTTCTGCACGAATTTTGAGCGCCGCCCACACGTGGCCGATGGGCATCGTCCTGAATTCCACAATCAGCAGCGACGGACGTCGATTGACCAGTCTCTCGCGGAGACGCAGAACCAGCCCATGGCAGCAGCAGCGAACGTGCAACCCGACGAAACCCGGATCCACCTGGCGGGGCAGTGGGTCTTCCCGCTCGCCCAGGGGGCGCTGTGGTGGCCTGACCAGCAGGTTTTGGTCGTCTCCGACCTGCATCTGGAAAAGGGCTCAAGCTATGCCCGGCGCGGCCAGATGCTGCCGCCCTATGACACCGGCGCAACCCTGTCTGTCGTCGAAACCCTGTGTGCGCAGCTCCGTCCCGGCAGGGTGATCTCGCTGGGCGACAGTTTCCACGACCGGGGCGCAGAGGTCCGTCTTTCAGAGGCAGACACGGCGCGGATACAGGCGCTGACAGGTGCCCATGACTGGGTCTGGGTCGAGGGCAACCATGATCCCGATCCGCCGCAGCACCTGGGTGGGCGCGCGACGAAAACGCTTGAAATCGGGGGATTGGTCTTCCGGCACGAACCGACGGGTGAACGCGGTGAAGTCGCCGGCCACCTCCACCCGGCGGCGAAGGTGCGGCGCAAGGGCAGGTCTGTCCGCAAGCGCTGCTTTGTCTCCGATGGCGAGCGGCTGGTGATGCCGGCCATGGGCGCCTTCACGGGAGGGCTGAACGTCCACCACCCCGCCGTGCAGGCCGTTTTTCCAAACGGTTTCATGGCTTTTGCCCTCGGCGATTCCCGGGTCTACGTCTTCGGGTTGGGGCAATTATCGCCCGACATCGCGCCGCAGACCCATTGGCGCCTCTGATCGCGCCTGACCCGTCGGCCCCACAAGGTTGGCGGACCTCGCCCGATCTGAGGGCCGGCAGGGGGGCTGAACGGCTCAGTCGGTAGGGGCCTCACCGTTGTCGTCCAATGGGAGGGACAACGCTGGCCCCTCGCCATCATTCCCATCAATTGCGGTTGCCGGCAGGTCGCAAAGCGCGAGCTGCAGGTGGCATGTTTCCATAACGGCGCTGATCCAGTCGCGATATCCGGCCACATTGGTATAGCGGCCCTGGTAGTTGCCCTCACACACATTCTGTCCGCTGGCTTGCTCGACAACCGACAGCACGCCGACAACCGTCCTCTGGCCGTCGTCTTCAGTGATGTACAGCGGTCCGCCGCTATCGCCGATACAGGGGCCAGAGCCATCGCGGCTGGCGATCACGATCAGGCTGGGGCTGGCGCTGACAATGGTGAGTTCAGCGCTAAGCAGCAGCGGCGACAGGGGTTGGTCAAACCCGGTCGTCCCCCAGCCCGCCATTTCACCGGTGGCATAGTGGTAATCCCCCAGCGGCCGGTCGGTGATCCCGAATTCGGCAATCGGAACCTCCATCAGCGCTGGCAAAGCATCCTCAGGGACGCGGACCAGGGCGATGTCATTGATGAAATTGGTCTCGAACCCGGCATAGCCGGCGTGGCAGATACTTGTGTCTGCGTTGAAGACACGGGCGGATGCCATATCCCGTAGATTGGGCGTCCCGGCGATGAACTGGATCTCGTCATAGCCGTCATCGACACAATGGGCAGCGGTGAGGAACCAGCGTTCGGCGATGCGGGTGGCGGCGCAGTGGCCACTAGCGATGGCGTTCCCCTCGAACCGGCGCGGTTCCATCTTCACGATACCCGGAAACTGGGTCAGCGACTGGACCGCCGCCGCGCCAACGGCGGACACCGTGACAAGCGATTCCGGCTGGGGACCGGTGCGGGCCTGCGCCTGGGTTGAAATGGTGGGGGTCGGGGCCGCGCCGTCGGGCAAGCCGCAGCGGATGGAATTGATGGCCCCGAGGCTCGGCACGGGCCGGTAAACCTCCTCCGACGGCACAACCGGGGGCGTCGGTAAAGCCGCCGCCGGCGCTGGTTCCGGTGCCGCTGGCCCGTTCTCTGAACTTTGTCCAGACAGGGGTTCGGATGCTGGAATGGTCTGGACAGGCGTGCCCTGCCCGGTCCGATCCTTGGGATTGATCCCAGGCACCTTCACCGCGTCGCAAGCCGACAGGGAAACGAGCGCAAAGGCGCAGGCGATTGTGATAAGCCGCATGGTCGGCTGTCCCTTTCTCTTCCCCAGGCCCGCGCCTCTACCGGCGCTTTCCCGCCCCGGTTAACGCGCCCCGAGCTGGTGGCGTCAATCCCCTTCGTCCTCGTAGCCGACGAGGTAAAGCGGACGCGCCTTCCGGCCCTCCAGCTCTGCCCATCTTGCCAGGGCATCATCGCGGCCATGCGTGATCCAGACTTCTTCGGGGTTCACGTCTTCGATTGTCCGGGTCAGTTCGTCCCAGTCGGCATGATCTGAAATGATCAGTGGCAATTCCACGCCCCTTTGCTTGGCGCGCTGTCGAACGCTCATCCATCCCGATGCAAAGGCGGGGACAGGGTCGGGAAAGCGCCGACCCCATTTGTCCGCAAAAGCAGATGGCGGGCCGAGCACGATCTTGCCGCGAAATTTCTCGCTTTCGCCGCGCTCGCCTTTCTCAAGCGTTGCAGGTTCCAGTGGGCCGAGCGGAACACCCTCCGCTTCGTAGAGCTCGCAAAGTTTTGCGAGCGCGCCATGGATGTAGAGCGGTTCATGGTAGCCCGCTTCGCGAAGGTGCGCGATCATCCGTTGGGCCTTGCCGAGGGCATAAACGCCGATCAGATGGGTGCGTTCGGGAAACGCCCTCACGCTGGACAGCAACTTTGTCACCTCACCTCCGGTATCGGGATGACGGAAAACAGGCAGGGCGAACGTCGCCTCGGTGATGAACACGTGGGTCCCTGGCACGATTTCGAACCCGGCGCAGGTCGGGTCCCGCCGGCGCTTGTAATCGCCCGTGCAAACCATTCGCAGGCCCTTGTAATCAACCACGACCTGGGCTGAGCCGAGGACGTGGCCCGCCGGAACCAGTGAGACGGTGACGCCGTTTATGGTGGCTGTCTCTCCGGGCTGAAGCGCCTGGGTCGAACCTGCAAACGCCTCCCCGTAGCGAACCGCCATGATCGCCAGCGTTTCAGGCGTGGCGAGCACGGCGCCATGGCCGGCACGGGCATGGTCGGCATGGCCATGGGTGACCACTGCCCGGTCGACCGCGCCGCGGACCGGATCGATATAGAAATCGCCGGGAGGGCAGTAGAGCCCCCTGGCTGTCGGATGGAGCAGGAGATCGGGACGGATCATTCAGGGTATATGGAGCCGGTTTTCCGAAGTCCGAGCGCCCGACATAAAACTGTAGCGTCCATCGTGTAGCGCCGTGACGTTTAGTTAATACTGGCAATGGGGACCTACCATGTTGAAACACCTACCACTGGTCGCACTTGCAGCTGCGATGCTGAGCGCTTGTGAGGATACCGAGACGGAGGTCATCGCTATCCCCGTCACCGAGGAAGTTGAAGTCCAGGTGCCCGTGGAAGTCGAAGTCCCCGAGCGTGTGCCGCTGTCGATGACGATCGCCCATGTGAACGACCACCACTCCAATCTCGATGAGATCGGTGGGTTCGGTGCGCTGACGTTCGATGTCGGTGGCGGCGAGGAGGTAGACTTCAACTATGGCAGCTTCCCGCGCGTCGTGTCGAAGATCAAGGACATCCGCAACGACAAGGACAATGTCCTGAAGCTGCACGCCGGCGACGCCATCACGGGCGATCTCTACTACATCGCGTTCGACGGTGAAGCCGATGCCGACATGATGAACCTTGTGTGCTTTGACGCCTTTGCGCTCGGCAATCATGAGTTCGACGATGGCGATGCCGGCCTCGCGAACTTCCTGGGCTTCCTGGCAGACGGCTTTTGCAACACGCCAGTATTGGGAGCCAACGTCCAGACCGATGCTTCCTCCCCCATTGCGGGCCTGTTCCAGGCGTCCACGATCAAGGAGATTGGCGGCCAGGAAGTCGGAATTGTCGGCCTCGTGGCGGCCCAGAAAACCAAGAACTCGTCCAATCCCGACGAGACGACCGTCTTCGAAGATGAAGCTACCGCTGCCCAGCGTGAGATCGATGCGCTCACCGCGGCGGGCGTCGACAAGATCGTGCTGCTGACACACATTGGCTATGACAATGACCTGGCGCTCGCGTCGACCCTCACCGGTGTCGATGTGATCGTCGGTGGAGACAGCCATACCTTGCTCGGCGCTGATTTCGAAACGCTTGGCGGGCTCAACCCCCAGGGCGACTACCCGACCATCACTCAGGATGCCGCTGGGAACACCGTATGTGTCGTGCAGGCGTTCCAATTCTCGGCCGTGGTCGGCGAACTGGACGTGGAGTTCGATGAGGACGGCAATGTCACCGCCTGTTCGGGTACGCCGCACCTGCTGCTGAGCGATGAGATCGATCCAGCATCCTTCATGTCGGCAACGACTTTCGTGGAAGCCAACGACTCGCTGTCCTTCGTGTCGCCCGATCCCGAGGCGGCCGTCCTGCTCGAACTCTTCGACAGCCAGGTCGATGCGGAGTTCTCCGAAGTCATCGGTGCAGCGACTGAAGACCTGTGCTTCGAGCGTGTTCCTGGCCAGGGCCGGTCCTCTCTCGTCGGTTGTGAGCCCGAAGTCACCATCGTGAACGGTGGCGACGTGCCACAGCTGGTCGCCCAGGTTTACCGCGAGATCGTTCGTGACCTCGACGGAAACACTGCCGACATCTCGATCCAGAACTCCGGCGGCGTGCGGACAGACCTGCCCGAGGGCGACCTGACGCTCGGCGACGCCTTCAACCTTCTCCCGTTCGACAACACAATGGTGATCCTCACGATGACCGGCGCTGAAGTCGCCGCCGTGATCGAGGAAGCCGTTGCGGATGGGTTCGGGTCTTCCGGCGCTTACCCTTATGCGTCGGGCCTTCGCTGGGATGCCGACCTCAACCAGCCCGCGGGCAGCCGGATGACCAATTTCGAAGTCCGCGCCCTGGGTGAAACCGATTGGACGGCGATCGATCCTGCTGCGACCTACACCGTTGTCACCAACAGCTTCGCGGCGGCCGGCGGCGACGGCTACGACACGTTCGAAACGGTTTCAGACGACGGCCGGGCCTTCGACACGCAGACCCGCTATGTCGACCCATTCGTGGATTTCCTCGAAATCAACGGCACCATCTCAAAGCCGCCAGTCGACAGCTTCTCGACCCGCAGCTTCGTTCCCGAGGTGGCCGCTGAGTAGGCCGCTAGCCTCCGCGCATCCGTCTGGCGCCTTGGCCTGGCGGATGCGAGAAGATCAAATCCCGGCCACCGTGCCGGGCTTTGTGCGTCAATAGGGTCTCGCGAACGCGCCGGGCTGAAGGGGGCAGTCCGGGTTCGGCAACGGACGCTGCGTGTTGAGGTGAATACCGGGTCCGGCCAGCCGATCAGCTGTCCAGTCGCTTGGTGAAAAAGCGGCTGTTGGGATCGGGCACATAGGAACCGAACGGGCCGCATGGTTCAAAGCCATAACGGCCATAGAGATGCCAGGCCGGCGCAAAGAGCGCCTGGGTTCCTGTTTCCAGGCTGATACGCTGAAGGCCCTCGGCGCGGGCGGTCTCGAGAATGGTTTCCAGCAGCTTCGCGCCCAGGCCGAGGCCCCGTCCGCGAAAGGCGCTCGCGGTGTGCATCGACTTGATTTCCCCCTCATCGGGCGAGAGCCGTTTCAAACCGCCCATGGCGGCAAGGTGTCCATCGACCGTTGCGCGCCAAAGCGTGATGGATGGGTGGCGCAGGCCGTCCATCAGGAGGGCGTGGGAACTATCCCATGGCGAGACGGTCAGCATCTCTGACTTGTGCGCCCGGACCAGGGCTTCTGTCTCCGGGCTGGTCAAGTCGTCGATTGTGATGTCGATGTCTGGCATGGCGGTTTCGGCACGATCGCGGTCGGCGGTTACAGCAAGGCGACGATCTCAGCCCTCAGCTCGGCAATGCCCCAGCCCTTCTCCGACGACGTGCGGGCGATGACAGGGTGGGCGGCCGGGCGTTTTCCGAGCGTAGTTGCGAGCTTGTCAGAGAGGGCGTCGGCTTGGCTGGGCTTGATCTTGTCAATCTTCGTCAGAACAAGCTGATACGTCACTGCGGACGTGTCGAGCAGGTCCATGACCTCCGTATCGGCTGTCATCACCCCGCGCCGCGCATCGATCAGCAGGAAGACGCGGCGAAGGCTCGCACGACCGCTCAGGTAGTCCCGGGTCAGCGCCATCCACTGCCTGGCCTGCGTCTTGGAAACCTTGGCGTATCCGAACCCTGGCAGGTCAACGAGATAGAGCTGGCCTTCCCCCAGATCGAAATAGTTGATCTCCCGGGTCTTGCCAGGTTCTGCAGAAGAGCGCGCCAGGCCCTTGCGGCCGGTTATGGCATTTATCAGGGACGACTTGCCGACATTCGACCGGCCGGCAAAGGCCACCTCTGTCCGGTCGCCCGCCGGCAGGCCGGAGAGGTTGACCACGCCTTTCGTGAAGATCGCCGGTCCTGCAAAGAAGATGCGCGCCGCCTCCAGCGTATCAGCGGTGTACGCGTCAGTATGGGGAAGCGTGTCGGGCATCGGGTCCGCCGCTATTCGGCAGGCTTGCTGCTCGTGCCACCGCGTAATCGCGTGATCAGCTTGTCGAGCTCGGTTTCGACACCGTTTCGCCGCATGATGAAGTATTGCTGCAACAGCATCAGAAAATTGTTCCACACCCAGTAGATCACCAGACCCGCAGCAAAGCTCGCAAAGACAAAGGTCAGAACAATCGGCATGGCCATCATCACCGTCCGCATCGTCTTGTCAGGGGGCGGTGGCGAGAGCGACTGAAGGCACAGCATCGTGATGCCATACAGAATAGGCAGGATGCCCACGCCGATGATCAGGCCGAGTATGGGGATCGCCTTCACATCGGCGGCCGCCCAGGGCAACAAGCCGAAAAGGTTACCGATAGCGGTCGGGTCCGGCGCAGACAGGTCGCGGACGAATGCGAACGGTTCGTGCCGCATCTCCAGGGTCACGAACAGTGTTTTGTAGAGCGCATAGAACACCGGCATGGTGGCCAGCAGCGGAAGGCATCCGGCGAGGGGGTTGGCCTTTTCCCGCTGGTAGAGCTTCATGATTTCCTGCTGGCGCCGTTGGGGATCAGCCTGGAACTTCTCCTGTATCTCCTTCATCGGTTCCTGGAGCAGTTTCATCCGCGCCATCGACTTGTAGCTCTGGTTGTAGAGCGGGATGAGCGGGATCTTGATCAGCACCGTGAAGGCCAGGATCGCCCAACCGAAGGATCCGACAATGCCGTTCAGCCAGAGCAGGGCATTGAAGAACGGCTTGGTCAGGAACCAGAAATTCCCCCAGTCGATGGCATCCTCGAAGCGGGGAATGGCGAGCTCTTCCTGGTAAGCCCTCAGCACCTCCAACCGCTTGGCGCCGGCGAAGATGCGGTGCTCCACCGTGGCAGACCCGCCGGCGGGAATGTCCAGCGTTGTGCCCGTGGTTGACAGCTCGAACATCGGGTCGTCACCGCGCTCGCGAAGGTTGAAGTCGGTTTCGAACGGCTTGCCCTGCTGAGGGACCAGGGCGGCCATCCAGTACTTGTCGGTGAACCCCATCCAGCCACCTTCGGCCGCGGCCGTGCCACCACGAATGCCCTTGTTCTGGGAGAGGTTCTTGTAACTCCGCAATTTCAGTTCCCGGTCGAGTACACCGATCAGGCCGAAATGGACGATTGCGCTCGCGCCCGACGCACCGGGGTCCGTGGCGTTGAGAAAGCCCTCGAATTCGCCATAGCGTCTGACAACGCCGAACGGGGTGATGGCGCGCGGCTCGGCCGACGGGTTTTCCACCGTGTCGCGGTAGGTGAACATGTAATTGTCGTCGATGGATATCTCGCGTGTGAACCGAAGACCGTCGCGTTCAGCCACCAGCGTGAGCGGTGATCCCTCGCGGAGCCCGCCCGTTCCCACCTGGCTCCATTCGGTGTTCACGCCGACGATGGGGCGCCCCTGTTCCGGCAGCCAGCCATAGGTCGCATAATAGCCGAATGGCGCGTTCTCGGGCCGCATCAGGCGCAATTCCGCTTCCCGGTCGACGGTGAGGAAGTGGCGCTTGAGGTTCAGGTCGTCGATCCGGGCGCCGGTCAGGTTGATCGAGCCATCGACGCCCGGACTGTCGAACGTCACGCGATCATCGGTTCCGAGCGCAGCTTCCACCGTCGGGGCCACAAGCGCGTCGTCGATCGCCAGCGACGTCGCATCCGGTGGGTTCAGTTCCGCCTCGCGGGCCGCCGCAGCTTCCTGGGCCGCTTGCCGGGCCTGGATTTCCGGGTCGATGACGAAGGCCTGATACGCCCACACAAACCCCAGCATCAACACCATGGCGACGAGGAAATTGCGTTGCTGGTTTGGGTCCTGATGCGGATTGTGGGGCTGCATGTCTCGCTCTGAAATCAGCTCATGTTCTGGGGGATATAGCCTCAGCCGTCGGACGATGCATCACCCAAGCGCTTTTTGAGGCTTAATAGCGCGCTTTCGACATCGTCAAGCAGGCGTTGCCAATTCTCCGCGCCCGTCGTTCCCCTGGCAATGAAGACGTAATCGGTTCCCACCACACCAAGGCCGGGAAGATGGGCCCGACTGGCTTCACGCAGGCGCCGCTTGGCGCGGTTGCGGGTAACAGCGTTCCCGACCTTCTTCGTGGCGGTGAACCCTGCGCCGATCCAGTCGCCGCTCGGCAAGGGCCTTCGCCGGGCCTGGATGACGCAGGACCGCCGCCGCTCCGACGGGCCATTTCGGGCAAACAGGAACTGTCGCCTGAGCTTCAGGCGCCTGATCTCCGGGGTGTCCCGGGTCTGGTCAGGTTCAGGCAGAGAGACGCTTGCGGCCCTTCATGCGGCGGCGAGCGAGGACCTTGCGGCCATTCTTGGTGGCCATGCGAGAGCGAAAACCGTGGGAGCGCGCACGCTTGAGGCGGCTTGGCTGAAAGGTACGTTTCATGGCGTCGATCGCCCTTTGAAGATGGAGTTTTCCGGAACCGCGGCTCAATAGCGGTCCGAGGTTTCCGGGTCAACCGTGGCCCGCAATCGAATGGGGCGCGAACAACGCTGTCACGGGCGGGTCACAAGTGTTTGAAGCCCAGCGACCGGGGTGTGATGTGCACCGCAACAAGGGGCGGCGTATATGGCTGACATGGCAAATGGAGAAGGACCTCCCATGCAAAGACTTCTGATCTCGGCCGCGGCCCTGGGCGCCATGCTGGCAACGGTCGCTCCCATGGCCCTTGCGCAGGACGCACCGGTCCGTCCAGTGTCCGCAACGGCAACGGAGGCGCCTGTGACCGCTGAACGCCACCAGGCCTGGACGGCGATCCTTGCCGCTTATGTCAGGCCCGGCGCTGACGGGCTCAACCGTTTCGACTATGGTGGCCTGCAGTCGAGTGCATCCGACCGCGCCGCGCTGACCGCCTACATCAAGGGCTTTGAAACGCTCGACTTCGAAACCCTCACAGGGGACGAAGCCTATGCCGCCTGGGCCAACCTCTACAACGCTGTCACCATCGACCATATCCTTGGCCGGTATCCCGTGCGATCGATCCGGTCCGGCCACATCGTCGGCCCATGGAAGGACGTCAAGGTGGTGGCCGACGGGCGCGAGGTCTCGCTCGACGATATCGAGCACCAGATCCTTCGCGTGGAGTGGAATGATCCCCGCGTCCACTACGCTGTGAACTGCGCTTCAATCGGGTGTCCGAACCTGATGACCAAGGCTTGGGAGGGCGCAACGCTGGACGCCGAGCTGGACAAGGCGGCGCGGGCCTACGTGAACGATCCGCGCGGCGTCACCCCCGTTCGCAACGGGCTTCAGGTGTCCCGGATCTACAAATGGTTCAGGGAAGACTTCGGCGGAACCAATGAGGGTGTTATCGAACACCTCAAGCAATATGCGGAGCCCGCGCTCCTGGCGACCATCGAAGCCAATCCACGCATCCGAAAACACGCCTATGACTGGGCGCTCAACGATATCGAAAGCTAGACCCATGGCAGACCCATCGACCCAGCCCCCCGTGGAGGCTCCAAACGCACCGCTCTGGCTCCGGTTGTGGCCGATCTATCTCATCGTCGCAGGCCTCGTCGCCGCCTGGCAGACCGGGGCCTTCCAGTATCTCTCGCTGGAGACGCTGCGCGAGCAGCAGGAAAGTCTCCAGGCCATGGTGGCCGCCAATCCTGTCCTCGCCGTTGCGGGCTTCATCGGAATTTATGCCGTGGTAACCGTGTTCATGCTCCCCGGCGCGCTTTGGGTAACCATTGCAGGCGGGCTGCTGTTCGGCCTGCTGGGAGGGTCGATAGCGACCATCGCCGGGGCAACCCTTGGCGCAAGCCTGCTGTTTCTTGCCGCGAAAACATCAATCGGCGGAACGTTGCGCCAGCGGGCAGGCCCTTTCCTGACCAAGATGGAGCGCGGGTTTCAGGAAGACGAAGTCAACTACATGTTCTTCATGCGCCTGTTCCCGGGGGTTCCATTCCCTGTCGCAAACATCGCGCCGGCCTTGTTGGGTGCAAAATACCGCAATTTTGCCCTGACGACGGCGGTGGGCATCATTCCCGGCGTGTTGGCCTATACATGGATCGGCGCCGGCCTCGGCGCGACCTTTGCCGCCGGCGATGATCCAGACCTGGCATCGGTGGCCGGCAATCTTCTGCCCGCCTTCATCGCCCTTGGCGTCGTCGCCCTGCTGCCGGTCGCCTACAAGAAACTCTTCAGGAAAACCGCTGAGCCCATCGAAGGAGCAGCCCAATGACAACCGTTTCCCCAACCGCCAATGCCCGCCTGTCCCACTCAGGCAGCCAGGATGCTGATCGCATCAGTACCGATGCGGCCCCAGCCAATGCCGGGGCAGCCCCGCAAAAGACCCTGACGGCTGACCTCGTCATCATTGGTGGCGGTTCGGCAGGGCTCTCCGCTGCCGCCGGTTCTGCGATGCTCGGCCTCAAGGTGGTCCTCTACGAGAAGGGCGAGATGGGCGGCGATTGCCTGAACTTCGGCTGTGTCCCCTCCAAGGCGCTGCTATCGGCCGCCAAGGTCGCAGCAACCGCGCGGAAGTCAGCCAGGTTTGGGGTAACCCTTGGCGAACCCCGGATCGACTGGGACGCCGTGAAAGCCCATGTCCGAAGCGCGATCGCCACCATTGAACCTGTCGATAGCCAGGAACGGTTCGAAGGCCTCGGCGTGGCGGTCATTCGGGAGCATGCAAGGTTTGTGGACAAGAAAACCGTCGTCTCGGCAACGACACGGGTGACGGCTCGCCGGATCATTATCGCAACGGGATCGACGGCCTTCATTCCTCCCATTCCCGGCCTGGCGGACGTGCCATACCTGACCAACGAGACGATCTTCGATGTGGCGCAGCTGCCAGGGCATCTGATTATTCTCGGTGGCGGCCCCATCGGCATGGAAATGGCCCAGGCGTTCAACCGCTTCGGCGCCAAGGTCACCGTCATCGAGAAAGGTCATGCCCTTGGGCGGTCCGACCGGGCCCATGCCGCGATCGCCCTGGAGGCCCTCCGCGAGGAAGGCGTGACCATCCATGAGGGGCAAACCGCCTCACGGGTCAGCCAGGACGGCGGAGAGATAACGGTTCACACGACCGGCGAGGCGGGCGAAAGCAGCGTTACCGGCAGCCATCTCCTGGTTGCGTTGGGCCGCCGCGCGGTCATGGATGGGCTCGATCTTGAGGCCGGCGGCGTCGAACACGACGGGCGGTCGGTGACGGTGAAACCGACCCTGCGGTCACCGTCGAACGGCCGTGTCTGGGCCCTTGGCGATGTCGCCGGCGAGGGACAGTTCACTCACCTTGCCGGCTGGCACGCGTCGGTTTTCGTGCGCCGCGCCCTGTTCAAGCAAGGCTCGGTCGCCGACAGCCTGCCCCTGCCGGCCGTCACCTACACCTCACCGGAAGTCGCCCAACTCGGCCTGACTGAAGCGGAGGCCCGCGAAAAATATGGCAATGGTGTTTCGACGTCGTCCTTCCCTTTCCACGAGAATGACAGGGCGATTGCCGAGGGCGAAACCAGGGGCGAAGTCAAGCTGGTCATCCGCAAGGGGAAACTGGTGGGGGCATCGGTGGTTGGCGAGGGGGCCGGCGATATCCTGCAACTCGCCTCGGTCGCCATGTCGAACGGTCTGAAGGTGCAGGCGCTGACGAATTTCATCTCGCCCTATCCGACGCGGGCCGAAGTCGTGAAACGGGCCGCCTCCGCGCACTTCACCGATACCGTTTTCGGTTCGGGCGCGAAGCGGCTTGTCGCCTTGCTCCAGCGAATTCCCTAGCGTAACGCTGCCGTTGATGGTCAATCTTCCTATCAGCGGCAGCAATAGCGGTGATTCGAACGCGGGACCAGCCAATCGCTGGGCGGGGTGGCGAGACAGCCTGTCCTTTCGGCTGTTTGCGCTCACCATCGGGGCGATCCTGATCGTCGAGATCCTGATCTTCATTCCCAGCGCCGCGAATTTCAGGGCAACCTGGCTGGCCGAACGGGTGCAGGCCGCACGGATCGCCGCGCTGGCCATTGATGCGTCGCCGAGCCGCCAGGTCTCCATGGATCTGTCCTCGGCCCTGCTTGCCAATGCCGAGGTCCTGGCGGTGGCCGAACGGGCCGATGGGGTCCGGTATCAGCTATTGCCTGCGCAGGTGCCTATCTCCCGGCCCATCGTCGATATCGATTTGCGGACCGAGAGCATGGGGTTCTCATTGGTCGAGACCTGCATGACCCTGTTCGCGCCTGCCGGACGGACCCTGATGATTGTCGATACCGGCAACACCGCTGACAGCGCCCTGGAAATCCTCGTGCCCGAAGCCCCCCTGAAAGAGGATTTGTGGCGGTATGCCCGTAACATCCTGTGGCTGTCGCTGCTCATTTCCATTTCGACCGGCGCTGTCATCTATGCCATCCTGCTGCGCATGGTCGTGCGGCCGATCTTGCGGGTGACAAGCTCGGTCGAGCAGTTTCGCGAAGATCCGGGAGCCTGGCGCCGGCGACTGCAACCGACGACGCGACGCGACGAGATCGGGCGCGCCCAGAACGCCCTGTCGGACATGGAGGCGGCCGTGTCCGAGAGCTTTCGCCAGCGGGGCAGGCTGGCCGAACTCGGCGAGGCGGTGGCCCGTATCAATCACGACCTTCGCGGATCGCTTGCCGCCGCCCAGCTGGTTTCCGACAGTCTGGCGCGATCCGATGACCCCCGCGTGAAGCGTGCCGCCCCCCGGCTCGAGCGCGCACTGGAGCGGGCGATCGCGCTCGCAACCGATACCTTGCAATACGGCAAGGCCGATTCGAACGGCGCCGACCTGCAAAGCCTGCATTTGAAACCCATCCTCGATGAGGCCGCCGAGGAAGGATTGGCCCGCCATGCGGGCATCGGTTGGGACAACCATGTCCCGGCGGCGTGCACGGCGACCGTCGATGCCGAGGCGCTCCACCGGATCGTCGCAAATCTTGTGCGCAATTCCGCCGAAGCGATGGGCGGCAATGGCCGGGTTGCCGTTTCCGCCGAGGAGGGCTGCTTACTCTTGGCGGACTCAGGTCCGGGCCTGCCCGATGGGGTCGCCGACACCCTGTTCAAGCCGTTCGGCGTGACGACAAAGCGAAAAGGGACCGGGCTCGGATTGGCAATTGCCAGGGACCTCGCACGGGGCATGGGCGGGGATTTGACCATCAAGCGCACGGGACCCGATGGAACGACCTTTGCGATCGCCCTCAAGGCGCTTGACGGCCTATGAACCCCGCGACCAGCGAGGTTTATTCGCCAGCGCTGGGCCCTGTCGGGGTTGTTTTCGAAGACGATGATCTATGGGTCGCTGAAAAGCCCGCTGGCCTGCTGTCGGTTCCCGGACGCGGACCGGGCAAGACCGACTGTGTCGAGGCGAGGCTGGCAGCCGGCACCAACTGGCTGAGGGCGGTCCATCGCCTGGACATGGATACGTCGGGGCTGCTCGTCCTGGCACGCTCTCCCGGTGCCCATCGTGCCATGGGTAGGCTTTTCGAAAAACGCCAGGTCCATAAAACCTATCTCGCCAGGATATGGGGCACGCCCGACCGCGATGAAGGCATTGTGGACGCGCCGCTGATGGCCGATTGGCCGAACCGGCCGCGCCAGAAAACAGACCCGAAGCACGGCAAGCCGGCGCGTACGCGATGGCGCATTCTATCGTCGGCCGGGCCCTATACCGACGTCATGCTGCATCCAGAAACCGGGCGCAGCCATCAACTCCGCGTTCATATGGCAAGCATGGGCCATCCTGTCCTCGGGGACCCGTTCTACGCACACGCCCCTGCGCGCCAGGCTGCGCCGAGGCTCCTGCTGCATGCCTCTGCGCTGGCATTCCCCCATCCGATTACCGGTTCTTGTGTCGCTATCGTGTCCCCCGCGCCATTCTGATCTAGTCTGAGACCAGGGTTTTCGCGACACCCTCGCGGCGCGGGTCGGCCCCGCCATCCAGCCCATCCTCCGTGACGACAATGGTGTGCAATCCGGAGTTTTCGCCCTCAACCTCGGCGACGTCGTAACCATCCGTCTTCAGAGCTTCCGCCCAGGCCTGGCCGCCCTCGACCCCGACTTCCACACGGACAGTCTTGCCCCGGGCAACAACGTTCGGCAGATCGGTGGCCGCTTGCGCCGGTAGTCCCCACTCCAACACGCCGATGATCGTCTTCGAGACGTAGGCAACGATGGAATTGCCACCCGGCGAGCCGGTTACCATCACGAGGTCTCCATCGGCATCGAAAATCAGGGTGGGGCTCATCGAGCTTCGCGGACGCTTGCCACCAGCCGGCGCGTTCGCCACCGGCAGCCCGTTCTTGACCGGATCGCGCGCGAAATCGGTCAGTTCGTTGTTCAACAGGAACCCATCGACCATCCGGGAATTGCCGAAGGGCGACTCGATTGTTGCGGTCATGCTGGCGGCGTTGCCATTTTGGTCGATCACCGAGAGATGGGTCGTTCCAGCCGCCTCATCGGTGGTGTCACGCCCCCAGAGGTCAATGATCGGATCGCGGCCAAGCACGGCGCCCGGGTCGCCCGGCTCCGGGGTTGCATCGGGTGCCGCCAGCGTTTCGGCGCGCGCGTCGAGGTAGCGGGGATTGATGAGGTCGGCGCCGGGTACGGGCACAAAATCAGGGTCGGCAACATAGTGGTCCCGATCGGCATAGGCGGTCCGCTGGGCATCGACCCAGGCGCGCAGGCGCCCGGCCTCACTATTGGGTTGGCGCGCGTCGATGATACGTTTGTAGAGGCCGTAAATCGCATTCTGTGTAACACCGCCCGAGCTTGGTGGCGGCGCGGAACAGATCCGGTAATTGCCCTGGACGCTGCACAGCGGCGCGCGTTCAACCACCTGGTAGGTCTCAAGGTCTTCCAATGTCATCGAACCGGGGCGGGGCTCATCGGCCACGGTCGCGACAATCCGTTCGGCGCGGGGGCCAGTGTAGAAGGCCCTCGGGCCGACCAGGGCAATCTCCTCCAGCATCTCCGCATAGGCCGGGTTATCGCGGATCGTCCCCACCGCCAGGGGCTCTCCATCGGGATAGAAATAGGCCGCGCTGGTGGGGTAATCATCAAGCTGGGTTGCCCCGCGGAGCCGGTCGCTGGACAAGAAGCCGGCGAGGCGCGGCATCACCTCGAAACCCTCTGAGGCGAGTGTGATCGCAGGCTGGAAGAGGCTCGCCCACTCCGCAGTTCCGTGGGCATCATGGGCGGCCTTGTAGAGCGCCACCTGGCCCGGAACACCGACCGACAGTCCGGACTGCCACGAGGAGATGTAGTCGCGAACGGCACCATCCTCATCGAGGAACAAGCCCTCATCAGCGTTTGAAGGTGCGGTCTCCCGCCCATCGAATACGGTCGTGCGGTCGGCCTCGCGATCATAAACGACCAGGAACGCGCCGCCGCCAATGCCGGAACTCTGCGGCTCGACCAGGCCCAGCACCGCATGGGCGGCAATTATGGCATCCACCGCGGTGCCGCCCGCATCGAGGACGGCCAGTCCCGCGTCGACGGCCCGCGGATCTGCGGCGGCGACCATGGCGCCATGGGGCCAGGCCGACGTATCAACCGCTGGTTCCGGCTGCTGGTCAGGCGGTGCGGTATCCTGCCCACAGCTTGCCAGCGTCAAGCCGACAGCGGCAGAAATGAGGAGCGCGGTCCATCGTGCCATGGGGGTCTCTTTCATGGTCGTCTGAGCGCCTGAACAGTCTTAGCGGGTGGCCAGGGCGCTGTGATTGGCTTGTGTCGGCAGACACCGTAGGAAACCTTGAGGAAAAACAAAAGGAGCGATTGGGATGGCAAGTCCGGGTGCTCGAAATCTCATCACCGATGTTGCAGGTGTGACCGTCGGCAATGCGGAGGATGCGGTGGTGAACACCGGCACGACGGTGGTTCTGTGCGATGAACCGGCCGCTGCGGCGGTGTCTGTCGCCGGGGGCGGACCCGGAACGCGGGAGACCGACCTGCTTGACGCCGGCCGCCTGGTCCAGCGGGTCGATGGCGTCGTTCTGTCCGGCGGCAGCGCCTATGGGCTCGGCGCTGCCGATGGGGTGTGCGCCGTGCTGGGCGCTGCCGGGCGGGGATTTGGCCTGAGCGGTCGTCCTGGCGTGCCGAAAACGCCCATCGTGCCAGCTGCAATCCTCTACGATCTCGCCAATGGCGGCAACAAGGACTGGGGCACGACGCCCCCCTATCCGGGGTTGGGACGCAAGGCTGCCGCTGCTGCATCCGACGCGATCTTGTTGGGTAAAGCTGGCGCGGGCCTTGGTGCCCGGGCCGGCCAGCATCCAGGTGGCCTTGGCTCGGCCAGCATCGTCACCGGTGACGGCTACACCGTCGGTGCACTGGCCGCCGTGAACTGCTTCGGCTCGGTGTACATGCCCGGCAGTGGGGTCTTCTGGGCCTGGCCGTTCGAGCGCGACGGCGAGTTTGGGGGCGCGCGTCCGGCCGGTAACGAAGCCTTTGACCCCGAAGACTGGGGCGATGCGAAGCTCAATCCCCAACCCGGTCAGAATACGACAATCGCCTGCATCGCCACCGATGCGGATTTGCTGCCGACCGACTGCCAACGGGTTGCCGATATGGCGTTATCGGGATTTTCGCGGGCGATCCGGCCCGTCTTTGCCCCATTCGACGGCGATGCTGTGTTCGTTCTCGCCACGGGCCGCGTTCCGGTCAATGAGGCCACCAGGGCTCTGACGATCACCCGTCTGGGTGAACTTGCAGCCGGCACGCTGGCACGGGCGATTGCGCGGGGTGTCTTCCACGCGGCGCCGTCGTCTGCACCGATGGCCTAGGGCAAGTTCGGAGCAAACGGGGCACGTTTGCGAACGGATACTTGCGCAAAAACAAAAACCCAAAACGTCGGCCTGGCGTGAAACGAAAGACCGACGCTTTAGGGCATTTTTGCCTGTGACGGCACTGCAAGGCGGGTAGGGCCGGTCGGCCCGTAACCGCGCTACAGCGCTGTTTCATCCCGCTGACAGCGAGGACGACCTGGCTGCCCTGCGCACGGGCGCAGGCTCGGTTGGCGTGATCTTGCCGTTGGCCAACGCGTCGGCAAACCGATGATTTGTGTCGCGGTGGTGCGCCTCATCCTCGCGAACCTTCTCGACCACGTCCCGCAGCCGGGCGCTGGCCGGAAGGTCCCAGTAATCGATCGCGATCCGAGGTGCAGGCCCATTCTCCAGACGGCCCGCATCAATCTCGGCCAGGTAACTTGTGTAACTGACCACCGCTTCCTCCTCGAGATAGGCGACGAAACGGTGCGCGGTGCGCGGGGCAAACAGGTACATCCAGAAGTACAGATTGAAGAAGATGGCTTGGGCAATCATGATCAGGCCCCGCTCGAAGACCGACGGCTTGGCCACTTCGATGAACGTCATAAGGTGCATGCGCTCATTGTCAGCTTCTTCGAGAAGTTCCTTGATCCAGCCTTGATCGTCCCGAATGTGCCGCAGCGCCTTGAGATGCTGGAGCATGCCGCCCACCATCCCCGGAACGGCTGCAACGGTTTCAAGCACCACGGCGCGATGTCCGTACCGGGTCCGGAAAAAGAGGTCGGCGAACACGCGCATGAACTTGACGAGGCCGTAAGCGAACCGCCCACTCACGCCCCTCGGCGCGCGGTTCACATGGATGGAAGGCTCAAGGCTCATGGCAGATCGCTCCTCGGATACACCCGCTGATGGTCGAGAAATGGGACTGGGTCGCAATCGCACCATGTGACAGGCTGCCCCAGCGACAGGCTGTCTACGCTCGATCCTCAATCAGAACGACCGCGTTTGGCCCTTTTGAGCCTGTCGCCGCGTCCTCGGTGAACGGCTTAAGTCGCCCTGAATAGGACGCTCATAACATCTACTTCGCGTTGAGATGGCAGGTCCCCCCGAGCCGCCGCCTAGTTTCCATGTTCATTTCTTGCTAGATAAGATTTCGGCGCACTTCTCTTCGTCATCCCAAGCGACAATCCCAACTGATGGGTGAAAGAAGAAATATCCCGTGTTTGTTTTGAATATCTGCATACAGGTGAAGTCAGACTCGCCATCATACTTGTAGCATGCCAACCGCCCGTCTGTTTTCCAAACTCCTGCCTGAACGTTACCTTCGAAAACCCTGCCGTCTGAACTGGTGCGCTCAGAAAACGCCTCACCGTAAGGGTAACACCCGTCAATTGTGCGGTCTGATAAGTAAGACTGTATTTCCTCTTCAGAAAGCGCAACGCCCACTTGTGCCAAATTGGAACTATGATCCTCCTCAGGTGTTTGCGCAAATGCAATCTGCCCAATCAACGTTAAGCAGGCGACAAGGATGGTGACTGGGATCTTACTGAAATTGTGTTGCATGTGTTTCCCGTTACGGTTCGAACCTTCTGAGCATTCTATTTATTGTTCAATTGAAAGACAATTCTAGGTCGTTTTTTGTTCTCTATTTCAATGCCCGGTGCGAGCATTTGGTCAACGGCTTAAATTCGCCCCAAATGAGACTCAGGCATCATTCAACCGACCGACCGCTTCTGGCCAGCTGCTGTCGGTCTGATTGGGTCTGGACCCTAGGACGCGGGTTTCGCCAGTTGCCGCCAACGGTGCTGGCGCCAGCGATAGAAGGCCTGCGCAAACACCCATATGAAAGGGGTGAGCAGACCTGCTTCGATGTCGACCTCGTCGCGATACCGGATACGGTCGCGTCCTTCCGGGATCATGATGATCATATGGTCCCAGCGTCCCACCAAGTGGCCAGACCCATTATCCCGGATGCGACGTGCGCCGGGCGGGTCATTGGGCTGCGGGTCCGGGTGGCTGATATCGATCCACTGATGGCCAAGCGGCAGAACACCGGCGAAGCGAAGGCTCGTACGGTAGCGGCCCGGTTGCCAAACGTCGGGCCAGGCCGGCGGATCAACCGGGCGAAACGCCAGGACCGGGGCCGTGATATGGGTCAGGACCGACGGGCGGTTGAGCATCGTCCAGGCGGTCTCCATCGGCAGGTTGATAAAGGTGTCTACGCTCACGCGCATGGTGGTTGGCGTTGCTCCCTGGAGTTTCACCGGGCCCTAAACTAACCGCCGATCGAATTCGGAAACAAGAAAGGCAAGCGCAGGGGCACACAGCCCATTCGGCCGCTATGCCTCTGTGTTCGCCTCGGTGGACAATGCATAGATAAAGCAGGGTCGCTCTGATCCATCGTCGAGGGTCGCCAAGACCTCGACCCGCACATAGTCCGAGCCCTCGAATTCATCCAGCATCGGCCACGTGGCCGGCAGGTCCGCGGATTCAAGGATATGCACGGCGATAACCTGCCCGTTGGCAGCAGGGCGCATTGCGGGAAACCCGATCGATGCGCCCCAACCCTGTCGAATGAGGTGTCCACGCACCGTGCCCTCGGTCCAGGTCCCCCGCAGCGATCGGAGGCGGTGATGGTTCACCCGTCCGGGCGCAAGGCTGCCATAGGTTGCGAGGCGGTGTTCGGCGCCGAAGCTCATCCCACCGGGGCGCCGTCGACCTTGTTGAACACCAGGGTGACCTGGCCGATTTCCACGCCGAAGCGGGTAACGTAGGCCCGATTGAGCAGCACATCGTCCTCCAGAAGGTACATCCAGTCGTCGAAGCCCACATTCCATGTGCTGTCGCCCACTTTCAGGTCGACCTTGTACTTCCAGTTGAAGGCGTTGCCATTGATCTCGCCTTCGGCAATGCCCGGCACGTCGCCGGCTGTCCCGCGGTATTTCCCGCCGCCAAGGATATCGATAACCCATACCCGCGTGTCGCGCTCGCCATCGTCATAGATAAAGCGCTCGTCGAGTGTCAGCTGACCGTCCTCCACCGTGCCTGTGATATCGACCTTGAACTGGCGGCGAACCTTGCCGAAACGGTCCTCGAATATGCCGTGGGCCGTGGTCTCGCCCTCGAAATACTCTTCCAGCGTGAAGGTGCGCGGGGCGTTGTCGAACTGCGTGAGGTCCTGGGAAACGCAGCCCGCGCTCAGCGTGGCGGCGACGGCGGGGGCGAAGAGGCGGGAAAAACGCATGGGGCAGCTCCGGAAGAGGGCGGTGTGATGGTCTTTACGCGCCAGCGGGCTTGCTGGATGCACGATAGCTCGCCCGTGCGATGGCGCCAGCATCCCCCTTCGCCCGCAGCTCAGCCGGTGACCGGTACCCCCGGAAGCGCCGTTCAGGTCCCGTCAATCGGCGCGCCCTAATCTTACCGGAATTTCAAGTCACCCATGGACAAAAGGAAAGGGGCAACGGCCATGCTGGGCGCATTGATCTTGACGTTTCTGGTCTCAAGTGACGATGGCCTGCTCGATGCGGCCCTGACGGCGGCCGAAGCGCCGAAGACTCTGCGGGCAGCCTTCACGGTTGATATCGTCAGTGACCGGGCGACCCACACCTATGACTTCGATCCTCGCCGCCCGGTCGGGCAACGGTGGCAACAGGTCAGCGCCACGGGAACCGACGAGACCCTTCTAGAGGTCGCCGAAAGCTGGGGTGGGGACGCTGCGCCCGATAGCTGGCTGTTTCCCGATGATCTGCGCGCCAGCGTTTCGGAGACAGAGGCAGCAGAGGTGCTCGGCCCCGCCTGGCGCATCCGCTATGACCATCGCATGTCAGGCAACGACACCGGCCCCCTCGACGCATGGGCTGCCAGCACCCTGCAGGCAACCGCCTGGATTGACCCGATATCGGAAACCTTCCTGCGGATTGACCATGAGCTACCCGCCCCGGTCCGTGGTCCCAATGGTGGTCGGCTGTTGAGCTTTCAGCAAACCTATCTCCTGGAAACCGACCCGCGCTACGGCACGAGCTATGTGGCCGCATTCGCCGTGGACCTCAAAGCGCGGGCCGCATTTCGTACCTTCGACGCGCGGTATGAGGCGCGGCTTTCGTCGATCGAGCTGTTTTTCGCGTCGCCCTCCGCCGAGCGAGCGTTTCTTCTGCGGAAAACAGGCGTCGAATCTCCATAGCCCTGGTGGCATCGGCCGGGCGATGGCCTACTCTTCCAGCGATGCCGATTCACATGGTGAAACTCTGCGTGGGTGCCGATGATGTCGATGACCTCATTGCGTGGCAGACCCACCTCATGAAGACCTACCGAAAGCCCGTGCATCACACGCGCATGGTGCCCAAGCGCGCCGATGACCTGATGGATGGCGGCTCAATCTACTGGGTGATCCGCAACCGCATCCTGGTGCGCCAGGAAATCCACGATGTCCGAAGCGTCACCGGCGACGATGGACGCGCCCTGTGCGAACTGGTCTTCAGCCCTGAACTGGTCCTGACCGAACCACAGCCGAAAAAGGCATTCCAGGGGTGGCGCTATCTCAAGCTGGCCGATGCCCCACGGGACCTCGATATGGGCGAAGGCGCCGATGTCCCGGCCACACTCGGCGTCGCCCTGAAGGATGCCATGGTCTGGTAGAACCGCCCGTTCGGCCGTCGCTTGCTACGCCATGTGGACGGGCCCGGACGTGGATGTGCTTCGGCCAGCCCGAAAGGGTGGCCCTCAGGGCAGCCAGACATAACTGACGGCGAAGTCGAGCCGACGCG
>JBCBKE010000041.1:0-28232 GCA_038522375.1 Pseudomonadota bacterium | reverse complement strand
GCGCTTAGGGTTTGCTCAAGCCGGGAAAGCGCCTTGTTGGTGTCATCTTCGGCGGCCTGAAGCCGGGACTGCATGGCAGCCAGCGCTGCGTCCATCGCCGTCGTCGATGTCTCGATGCCGCCTTCAAGGGCTTCGACCCGGGCCTTCAAGGCGTCATTGTCAGCGAGCGCGGCCTGCGTCGTCGCAAGCCTTGCTGACACCGATTGTTCCAGGCCGGTGAACCGGTCGGCCAGGTGACGCGCTGCCCCTTCACTGCGTAGCTCGGCCGACTCAATCGCCTTTTCGAAGGACGTACCGGCATCGCGCAGTCGCGTCGATACGGAAGCTTCAATGCCTTCCACCCGGTCGTTCAGATCGGAAAATCCTGCTTCGACGCGGCCCTTGATCGCGTCCGCTTCGGACTGGTTCGCCGATGATTCCTGATAGACGTGGTCCGCCAGTTTGGCGACCGCCGCTTCAAGGGCCCTCAGCCCTTCGAGATTGCGCGCTGCGGAATCGTCTGCCTCGATCCGGGCAATGGCGTCCTTCAGCGTGTTGTGAGTATCTGTGACATCTTCAACAAGCCCGTCCACATGGGTGCCGAGCTCACTCGTGGCCTGGTCAGCGCGCTCAAGACGTTTCAGAAGACCCACAACCGACTGGTCGATGCCCGAGATCGCCAGCGTCGAGCGCGCTTCGACCGCTTCGACGCGGTGGATAAGCCGCTCAATCGCGTCCATGGGGTCATCGTCCACGGGGGGACGGCTGGACCGCAACATCTCGTTGATCGGCCGGCCGCCGAGCGACCCTTTCTCATCGGCCAGGAGCCGGCTGAGAATGTCGGTCAGTGACAGCGCATCTTCCCTCGCGGTAGATCTGGACCCGTCCCGCACGCGCGCTGCAGGATCTGGATCATTTCGACGGCCGCGCTCGCTCATACCTGGCTCCGTAAACTCGCCGGGTTCGGGTGTACGCTCCGAACCTGTTCTTCTCGAACCCCCAACCGGGATGAGCGGCGTTTCGTTAATTCCTAGTTAAGAGGGTTCGGATTCGCCATTCGGCGCGAGCCTTAACTTGTGCAGGGTTGCGGTGGGGTCTGTTGATAGACTGTGAACGAGGCGTCTCGTTTTCGCGCGTGTTACCCGGCGCTGCGGCCGCAGGGTGGCCTGCCTGACGTTGACGTTCGCGTAAGGCTAGGTCATAACAGATCCATGGTTGATACTGTACATTCCCTTTCGGCAGCGGACTCGCGGACCTTCACGATTTCCGAGTTGGCTCGCGAATTCGGGGTCACGCCCCGGGCGCTTCGTTTCTATGAAGACAAGGACATGCTTCACCCGGACCGCGATGGCATGATGCGTGTCTATTCCAACCGGGACCGGGCGCGGCTCAAGCTGATCCTGCGCGGCAAACGGGTTGGGCTTCCCCTGGCGGATATTCGAGAGATCCTGGACCTTTACGGGCTCGGCGACGGTCAGCGGACGCAGCTGCGGCTCAGCCTCAAGAAATTCGAGGAACAGGCCGTGCGGTTAAGGGAGCAGCGCGAAGATATCGATCACGCCCTCCGTGAGCTCGAAAAAGGGATCGACTGGGCGAAGGAGCAACTGTCCAAGGTCGGGCCGGGCGAGGAAGATGCAGAGCGCGTTGCCGCCTATGACAAGGTCGCACGAGCGCGCATGAACCACCAGGCTTAACCGTTCGCGGCCTGCGGCGCGGGCGTTCATCGTCTCGCCGGATGGGCCATGAAGACCAATCCCGAAATAACAGCAGGATACCGATATGCCTCGCTACAATGCTCCCGTCCGTGACATGCAGTTCGTGTTTCACGAACTGTTGAGTTTGCAGAACTATTCGAACCTTCCTGGCTTCGCTGACGCCAGCCCCGACGTGATCGACCAGATCCTCGAGGAGGGCGGAAAGTTCGCCGGCGAGGTCCTTTTTCCGCTTAACAGGGTTGGCGACGAAGAGGGGTGTGTCCGTCACCCAGACGCGTCCGTGACCACCCCGACCGGCTTCAAGGATGCCTACAAGCAATTGGTCGAGAACGGGTGGCCGCTGCTGTCTGCGGAAGCGGAGATGGGGGGACAGGCGCTACCCCATGTCCTCAACGTGGCGTGGAACGAGATGGTGTCGTCCTCGAACATGGCCTTTGGCATGTATCCCGGGCTGACCCATGGGGCGTTCCAGGCCCTGATGGAGGGTGGCTCTGACGAGCAGAAACAGATGTATGGTCCGAAGATGGCGTCGGGTGAATGGGCAGGGACGATGAACCTGACCGAACCCCAGTGCGGCACGGATCTGGGGCTGATCAAGACAAAGGCGGTCCCTCAACCTGATGGCAGTTACGCGATCACCGGACAGAAGATCTGGATTTCGGGCGGCGAGCAGGACCTCACCGAAAACATCATCCATCTGGTGCTGGCGCGTATCGAGGGCGCGCCCGAGGGCATCAAGGGCATCTCGCTCTTTGTCGTGCCGAAATTCCTTGTGGAGGCCGATGGATCGCTGGGCGCGCGCAATGCCTGCACCTGTGGTGGTCTTGAAGAGAAGATGGGCATTCACGGCAATGCCACCTGCGTCATGAACTATGATGGCGCCACTGGCTGGCTCGTTGGCGAAGAGAACAAGGGCATGCGCACCATGTTCGTCATGATGAACGAGGCGCGGCTGGGGGTTGGCCTGCAGGGGCTCGCCCAGGCCGAGGTGGCGTACCAGAATGCTGCAGACTTTGCCCGCGACCGGGTCCAGGGCCGGTCTCTCACCGGAGCCCAGGCGCCGGAGCAGGCGGCTGACCCGATCATCGTCCACCCGGATGTGCGCCGCATGCTGATGGACCAGAAAGCGTTCATCGAAGGCGCCCGCGCATTCGCTTACTGGACCGCGCTCTATGGCGATCTGTTGCACAAGTCGCCCGATGAGGCCGTCCGCCAGAAGGCCGACGATTACATGGCTCTCATGACCCCTGTCGTGAAAGCCTTCCTCACCGATCGCGGCTACAAGGCCTGCAATGACGGATTGCAGGTCCACGGCGGTTCCGGTTTCACGAGGGAGTGGGGGCTCGAACAATTTGTCCGCGATTGTCGGATCTCGCTGATCTATGAGGGCACGAATGGGGTCCAGGCGCTCGACCTTGTGGGACGCAAGCTGGCAGCTAATAACGGCCGGGCCATCTTCACCTTCTTCGCAGAACTCGATGACTACATCGCCGAGCACGAAGGTGATGCCGATCTCGCGCCCTTCATCGAGGGATTGAAATCTGCAAAGGCGCAGCTCCAGGACGGCACCACCTGGTTGATGCAGAACGGCATGACCAACTTCAACAATGCCGGTGCCGCTTCGACCGACTTCCTCCAACTCTTCGGCCTCACGGCGCTCACCTATATGTGGGCGCGTATGGCCGAGATCGCCTTGGCAAAGCGCGGCACTGGTGACCCGTTCTACGAGGACAAGGTGATGACTGGGCAGTATTACATAGAGCGGTTGCTCCCCGAGGCGGCGGCCCATCTTGCCAAGTTGAAGACCGGGTCTGACGCCATGATGGCGCTGCCGGCAGACCGCTTCTGATCGGGTATGGCCGGGCAGGCGATGGTGCTGCCAGGGGTAGCGCCAGTCCTAACGACGGAGCGGCTGAGGCTAAGGCCCTATCGCCTTGAAGACTTCGACGCGTTCGCCACCTATTTCGGATCAGAACGCTCCCGTTACACCGACGGGCAGGTCGGACGCGATTTCGCCTGGAGCCTTTTTGCGGCTGGATCCGGGAACTGGATGCTTCTTGGCTACGGTGCCTGGGCGATCGATCACCGGGAATCGGGCCGCGTCCTTGGATTGGTTGCGCTCAACCCGCCTACGGTGTTGCCATCACCGGAGCTGGGATGGATTCTGTTCTCGCCTAAGCAGGAGGGGCAGGGGCTTGCTTCCGAGGCCGTCCGATGTGCGCGCGTTTACGCGTTCCGAGAGGTTGGGTTCACAAGACTGCTGAGCGGTATCCACAGGGACAATCACCGATCCATTGCCATGGCGCTCCGTCTGGGCGCCAAACTCGATCCCGGACTGGCGGTCGAAGGTGAGCCAGAAACGCGGGTTTACGTCCATCCACGGGCCTGATGCGGCTCAACCGATCAACCCGATCGGCCGTGCCGGAGCGATCTGAAAACCCGGCCCATTCCGTTACGGCATGGCTAGCGAAACTGCGACTTTCGTCGTAGGGTGACGTGAACGTAAACGACAAGCGGCGAGAGCGGCCGCGCCCGGGAGACCAACCATGCTTCAGAGCCCCCTCGATGTGAAAACGCCTGCATGGCGCCAGGACGAAGAAATCTCGATGTTCTCTGATGCGGTGGGCCAGTTCTTCGAGAAGGAATGCCAACCCCACGTCCAGCAGTGGCGGAAGGATGGCGTGGTCGCCCGCGATGCCTGGTACAAGGCTGGCGAAATGGGGCTCCTCTGCGCGTCAATGCCGGAAGAGTATGGCGGCGCTGGCGGCGATTTCCGGCATGAAGCGGTGATTATCGAGCAGCAGCAATGGAAGGGCATCGACGGGTTCGGCATCACGCTCCACAATGCCATCGTCGCACCCTATATTCTGCACTACGGTTCCGAGGAGCAGAAACAGCGCTGGTTGCCAAGACTGGCCTCGGGCGATCTGGTCTGCGCCATCGCCATGACCGAACCAGGCACCGGATCCGACCTCCAGAACATCAAGACGACAGCGACCAGGGAC
The DNA here is from genome assembly GCA_038522375.1 of Pseudomonadota bacterium. Taxonomy (GTDB): domain Bacteria; phylum Pseudomonadota; class Alphaproteobacteria; order Caulobacterales; family Hyphomonadaceae; genus UBA5336. The sequence continues at coordinate 23,533 of JBCBKE010000041.1, read as the reverse complement.
GGCAACGGTTACGTCATCAACGGCTCCAAGACCTTCATCACCAATGGCCAGACGGCAAACCTTGTCCTGGTTTGCGCCAAGACCGACCCCACAAAGGGGGCCAAGGGCATCTCCATCATGGTGGTCGAGACCGATGAGGTCGAGGGGTTCGAGCGGGGACGCAACCTTGAAAAAGTCGGCCAGCACGCCGCTGATACGTCCGAACTGTTCTTCAACGACGTAAAGGTGCCGGCCTCTGCCCTGTTGGGTCCTGAAGAGGGGCAGGGCTTTGTCCAGCTCATGCAGCAGCTTCCCCAGGAACGGCATATCATCGGGCTTCAGGGCATCGGCATGATTGAGCGGGCGATCAACGAGACCGTCGCCTACGTGAAACAGCGCAAGGCCTTTGGCCAAACCGTTTTCGATTTCCAGAACACCCAGTTCAAGCTCGCCGAGGCGAAGACAGAAGCGACGGTGGCGCGCGTGTTCATGGACTATTGCACCGAGCAGCTCCTGAAGGGCGAGCTTGATGCTGCCACCGCATCCATGTCGAAATACTGGGTCTCCGACCTCCAGTGCAAGATCATCGACGAGTGCCTGCAGCTGCATGGTGGTTGGGGCTACATGGACGAGTATCCAATCGCACAAATGTTTGCTGACGCCCGGGTGCAACGCATCTACGGTGGCGCAAACGAAGTGATGAAACTACTGATCGCGAGAACGCTTTAAGAATTCGATTTCCCGAGGAGGATCCCCCATGGCCGAAGCATATATTTACGACGCGGTGCGCACGCCCCGTGGCAAGGGCAAGAAAAGCGGCAGCCTGCACGAGATCACGGCGCTGGACCTGGCGACCCAGGCCCTGCAGGCCGTGCGCGACCGGAATGAACTCGACACCAGCCACGTGGATGACGTCGTGCTCGGCTGCGTCAGCCCGGTCGGTGAGCAAGGCGCAGACATCGCCCGTGTCGCAGTGCTGAACGCAGATTATGCCGAAACTACCGCAGGCGTTCAGATCGACCGGTTCTGCGCGTCGGGCCTTGAAGCCTGCAACATGGCAGCGTCGAAGGTCATCACGGGCGAAGCTGACATGGCTATTGGCGGCGGTATCGAAAGCATGTCGCGGGTCCCCATGGGCGCTTCCGGTGGAGCCTGGTCGTCCGATCCACAGGTGGCCATCAAGACGTACTTTGCCCCCCAGGGCATCGGCGCTGACACCATCGCCACCAAGTACGGTTTCTCCCGGGACGATGTGGACGCCTATGCGGTAGAAAGTCAGCAGCGGGCCAAGCGCGCCTGGGACGAAGGCCGGTTTTCCAAGTCGATCGTCGCTGTGAAAGACCAGATGGGCGGCACCCAACTCGACCATGATGAGCACATGCGCCCCGATGCGTCGATGCAATCGCTGGGCGCCTTGCAGCCATCCTTTGCGGGGATGGGCGCCATGGGCTTCGACGAGGTCATCAAGCAGCGCTATCCGGAGCTGGAAAAGATCGACCACGTCCACCACGCCGGTAATTCGTCCGGTATCGTGGATGGCGCCTCGGCGGTGCTGTTCGGTTCGAAGGAAATGGGCGAAAAGAATGATCTCAAGCCCCGCGCGCGCATCCGCGCCATGGCGTCCATCGGATCCGAGCCGGGCATCATGCTCACGGGCCCGACCTATGTCACCCAGAAGGTCCTGAAAAAGGCCGGCATGGAAGTGGGCGACATCGACATCTACGAGCTGAACGAAGCGTTTGCGTCTGTGCCGATGCTGATGATGCAGTTGCTCGACATTCCTCACGAGAAGATGAACGTGAATGGCGGCGCCATCGCCATGGGACATCCGCTCGGTGCTACCGGCGGGATGCTGCTGGGCACCATGGTCGATGAGCTGGAACGGACCGGCAAGGAAACCGCGCTGGTCACCCTGTGCGTCGGCGCCGGCATGGGCACCGCCACAATCATCGAGCGGGTGTAGGCGGAAAGCCGGGTTGGCCAGGCGATGCCGTACAAGGAGCTCCGCGCAGAACACATCATCGGGACTGCAGAGACCCTGCGGAACCGCGTCGGCGAACGTTTTCCCGGGCGCGGTATCAGTGGGCTGTCTTCAGAGCTGGTTTCGGTGACAGAGGAACTCTCTGAGCGGGCGGATCGTATGGGTCGACCGTTCTACCTGCTGCGGTTGACGAGCCTTGCGGTCACGACGACCGGGCTTGTCGGCCTCGGCGTTGTGATTTGGCAAAACCTGCGACACTTCCAGCTACGCACCGAGGACCTCAGCCACTTCGAGGGCCTTGAAGCGGTGTTGAACATGATGATCCTCATCGCTGCGGGCATCTGGTTCTTCCTCAATCTCGAAGCCCGGATCAAACGCGGGAGGATCCTTGACGATCTTCATGTGCTGCGATCACTTGCTCATGTCATCGACATGCACCAGCTCACCAAGGACCCCTCGGGGATTGTCAATTCAGCCCCCAAGACCCGGTCCAGTCCCGTCAGGGACATGCAGCCTTATGAACTGCTCAGGTATCTCGATTATCTGAGCGAAATGTTGTCGCTGATCGGCAAGGTGGCTGCGCTCTACCTCGAACGAGTCAACGATTCCGAGGTCAACCGATCCGTCAATGAGATCGAAGACCTGACATCAAACCTCTCAAGAAAAATCTGGCAGAAAATCGGCGTGATCGAAGCGTCGGAAATTGCGGCCGATCCGACACCGCTGTCTGCCGTCAACTCATAGGAACAGGAGTTCATCCAATGAATCTCGAAACCTTCAAATGGGACGTGGACGGCGACGGCATTGCGCATGCTGTGTTTGACGTTCCCGGCCGCTCCATGAACACGCTGACCGGCAAGGCGATTGCTGACATCATCGCGATCACCAACGAAGTGGCCACCAATGAGGCCATCAAGGGCCTCGTCATCTCCTCCGGCAAACCCAGCGGCTTCTGCGCCGGGGCCGACCTTGGCGAGATGGGCCAGCAGGCGGGCGGCAAGCCTGAAAGCGAGATGAGCGAGGCCGAGCTGAAAAAGGCCCAGTTCGACCGCGGCTTCTCCCTGAACAAGACGCTGCGTGAACTTGAAACCTGCGGCAAGCCCATTGCCGTGGCCCTCAACGGCCTCGCCCTTGGCGGCGGGCTTGAGGTCGCCCTTGCGGGCCACTACCGGGTTGCTGCAGACGACAACCCGCGCATCCAGTTCGGTCTCCCCGAAGCCAAGATCGGTCTCCTGCCCGGCGCAGGCGGCACCCAGCGGCTTCCGCGACTGATCGGGGTCCAGGAGGCGCTCCCGCTGATCCTCGAAGGCAAGTCCTTCGACGCGAAAAAGGCCCACGCCATGGGCGTCGTCAACGAACTCGTGCCTGGGGAGCAGACCGTATCCGCCGCGAAGGCATGGGTCAAAGCCAACCCGGAGGCGAAGGCGCCCTGGGACGAAAAGGGCTACAAGGTGCCCGGCGGTGTCGTGCATCGCAGTCCTGGCGCCGGCCAGGTCGCAACCATGTCGAACGCCATGCTCATGGCCAAGACCTACGGCAACTATCCGGCCCAGAAGAACATCCTGTCCTGTATCTATGAGGGCGTCCAGATGCCCATTGACGCTGGCCTTCGGATCGAGACCCGGTACTTCATCAACACCCAGCAGCGGCCCGAGGCAAAAGCCATGATCCGCTCGCTTTTCCTGTCGATGCAAGCGCTTGGCAAGGGCGCGTCACGGCCCCAGGGCGTGCCAAAATACGAGCTGAACAAGGTGGCGGTCATCGGTGCGGGTCTGATGGGGGCAGGCATCGCCTATGAGCAGGCCCGGGCCGGGATCGAGACTGTGCTCGTGGACGTGTCCGTTGAAAATGCCGAGAAGGGCAAGGACTATTCCCGCAAGCTGGTCGAAAAGCAGGTCTCGCGCGGAAAGATGAGTCAGGAGAAGGGCGATGCGCTGCTGGCCCGCATCCACCCGACTGATAATTACGACGACTTCAAGGGCGCAGACCTCGTCGTCGAGGCCGTCTTCGAGAATCCAGAACTCAAGGCCAGGATCACGAAGATGGCGGAAGAGCAGCTCAGCGATACTGCGGTGATGGGGTCGAATACGTCAACCCTGCCGATCACGGGGCTGGCTGGAGCATCGGTCCGGCCTGAGAACTTCATCGGCATCCACTTCTTCTCCCCGGTGGAGCGGATGGGCCTTGTCGAGATCATCATGGGTGAGAAGACTACCCAGGAGACGCTCGCCAAGTCGATCGACTATGTCCTCGCCATCAAGAAGACGCCCATCGTGGTCAATGACAGCCGTGGTTTCTACACGTCTCGCTGCTTCGGAACCTACACCCAGGAAGGCATGCAAATGCTGGGCGAAGGAATCAAGCCGGCCATCATCGAGAATGTCGGCCGCCAGTCGGGCATGCCCATGGGACCGCTCGAAGTGTCCGACAGTGTTGGCCTGGATACCGCCCTCAAGGTGGGTCGCCAGATGGCCGAGGCCGCAGGCATGGATTATTCCGGCAATGAGCTTGGCCAGATGATGGCCTGGATTGTCGAGGACAAGGGCCGGGTGGGTCGCAAGGCTGGCAAGGGGTTCTACGACTACAATGAAAAGGGAAAGCCCGAGCGGATCTGGCCGGACATCAATGAGCAGATCGAGGTCAAGGTGGATGAATGCCCGCCGGCCATGAAACAGGAGCTGATCAACCGCTTCCTGGTGCGCCAGGCCGTCGAAGTCGCTCGCTGCTTTGAAGAAGGGGTCATCACCGACGCCCGCGACGGCGACATTGGCTCGATCCTCGCCTGGGGCTTTGCGCCTTACACAGGCGGCTGCTGCTCCTATGTGGACCTGATCTGGGGCATCGGCCCATTCGTCGAGGAAGCCGACCGTCTGGCCGCCAAGTTCGGCGACCGGTTCAAGGTGCCGGACATGCTCCGCGACATGGCCGCCAAGGGCGAGGGCTTCTACGACCGGTTCCCACCCGCCGACGCGGCGAAACAAGCCGCTTAGGCCAGTTTGGGACGATCAATGCCGCGTTCACGGAGCTCCGCCATTTCGAGTGGAGCTCCCTTCGAATTCGCACGTTGACGGCTTGATTGAATTATCATCTCTCTGGCGAGGGCGTATCAAGCCCAACAACTGGAAGGGGATATCATGAAGTCTATTTTTACTGTGGCAGCGGCGTCCGCTGCCCTCGTTCTGGTGAGTGCATGCGAGACGACATCAAGTCGGCCCTATACGGTGTCGACCGAGAATGTCATGGCATTCCAAAGCGCATTGAAGGACACAAAAGTCCAGATCGCTGATTTCACAACGGCGGCTGATGTTGATGCGAACATGACATGCCGCGCTTTGGGGGCGCTCGAAGTCGCACCGGGTAAGACGCCCGTCGAGTTCATCGAAGGCGCGATGCGCGATGAACTGTTTTCTGCCGGTGTCTACGACACGTCGTCACCAACGGTGATCAACGGCGAAGTCCGGACATTGGAATTCAATTCGCTTGGAACAGGGTCCTGGAATATCGCCCTGAACGTTTCCTCGAGCACCTTGCCGCAGGGCTTTACGGTCGAAACGAATTATACTTTCAAGACGAGTTTCAGCGCCATTAGCGCCTGCCAGAACGTCATCGATGCTTTCACCCCCGCCGTGCAGGGCTTGATTTCTGACGTCATCAAACACCCGCAGTTTGAAGACCTGGCGGGGACATCCCCCGCAGCCGTCGCCAGTCTTTAGAGCAAGGTCGGCGCAAAGGGAATCGTTTGCGACCGATACTTGCGCAGGAACAGAGACGTAAAGCCTCGGCCCGGAGTGAAACGAACAACCGACGCTTCAGCTCGGTTCCGACATTGGCCGAAACGGTCAAGGCAAGGGCGATATTCCGAATTGAAAAGGCCGGAGCGGTTTCCCGTTCCGGCCTTTTTCGTGATTGAAACGTTTGGGATTAACCCTCAACCACCGGCGTCAGAAGAATCTCGACGCGGCGATTGGCGCGGCGTCCGGCTTCGGTTGAATTGTCGGCGATCGGCTGGGTTTCCCCAAGTCCATAGGTCTGCACCCGCACCGTTTGCATGCCCTGGGAGACGAGGTAAGCCCGAACCGAATTCGCGCGCTCTTCCGACAGGCGCTGGTTGAAGGCGTCATCGCCGTCAGAGCTGGCATGGCCAACAATGTCGACCGCGGTCGATGGGTAGTTCACCAGCGTTTGGTTGACGTCGTTCAGTGGACCGAAAAAGTCGGGCTTGATCGTCGCTCTATTCACGTCGAACGTGATGCCGGATGGCATGGTCAGTGCGATCTGGTCGCCCTGGCGCTCGACGCCAATGCCGGTTCCCGCGGTTTGCCGGCGCAGCTCTTCCTCCTGCCGGTCCATGTAGCGGCCCGCGGCCGCCCCGGCGATCGCGCCGACGGCCGCGCCGATTGCAGCGTTTCGGCCATCGTCGCCACCGGCAAGAACGCCAATGCCTGCGCCGGCAACCGCGCCGGCGCCCGTCGTGGCGAGTGTCCTGTTGCTGACGCCCTGGCATCCCGCCAGAACCAGCGCTGCGCCTGCGGCTGCATAGAGATGGAATTTCATTGATTGCTCCTCAATCATGTGGGGGGCCGGCTCTGGTTTTGGTCTTTCATGGGCCTCCACCCCGGCGCACATGGGCCCATCCTGTCAGTCATGAAAGCGAAAAATCGTTAACTCTACAGGGATTTAATCAGTCTGTCGCTTGACCATGGGCGCTTTCGCACTCCGCGCCTGGTGGGGTTCACCGCCGCCTTCCCGTAGAATCCCCTATGGCCATGCAGGCTATCCCGCGTGCAAGATCACGCCGGCAGTATTCCCGTCACGACGGCAATGGAGGGTCGAATGGCAATTGTTAGCATGGTCGGTGGCACGGCTGAAATCGACAGGATCGGGTTGGCGTCTGCGTTTGAGCTTGCCCGAAAACTCGCCCAGCCCTTGACCGTCCTCTCGGCCTTGCCCGACGCGGGCGCTGCGCTGGTCTATGTGACATCGCCCTACATGGTTGGTCTCGGAGCTGGCGCTATCACCCAGGTCGAGCAGGCCCAGCGGAACCTGGTGGCCGAGTGGAAGGGCCTGTATGACGCGCTCGCGGGCGAGTATCCCGATGTGGCGGCCAACTTTGCGCACCAGACCCAGTTGACCGAGCGGGCCGCGACCCAGTCCGCCGTCCTTGCCGAAGCCATGGTGTTTCCCCGTCCGGCGGGGTGTGCGGGCCACGTCCTCTCCGCCGCCTTCGAAGCGGTCCTGATGAATGATCGCTTACCCGTCATCCTTGCAGGGACAAGCGCTTACAAGAATGGATTGGCGGTGGTCGCCTGGGACGGCAGCCCGCAGGTTGCGCGCGCTGTGCGGATGCATCTTCCAGTGATCAAATCCGCGAACGGGGTGATCATTGCGCAAAACGAAGACGATCTTAAGCCGGGCGACCAGGGACCGGCGACGTCGGTCGGCGCCCTGCAGGACTGGTTTGCAAACCATGGCGTCGAGGCTGAAACAGCCGCAGTGACGGGGCCCATTGGCGCCGGCCTCCTGTCGCTTTGCGAAACCCGTGAGGCCGACCTTCTTGTCGCGGGAGCCTTTGGCCATAGCCGAGCTGGCGAATTCCTGTTCGGCGGTGCCAGCCGCTCCTTGCTGACGGCCGAAACGGCCCCAGCACTCGCGCTGAGCCACTGAGGCAGGGCTGGCGCAAACGAACTCGTTTGCGAACGGATACGGGTTCCAGGAACGGTTCCGAAGCGACGGTCTGGCGTGAAACCCGGGACCGGCGGTCTTGGGTTTTCGCCTGACAGGGGATGGATCGGGTCGTTTTGTGCCCTCCGGCACAGCCTGAAGGTCCGTCTTCCGCGACTATGGGTTCCAGACGCGCGGCCATCTGGCCGCAAGCCCCCGACCCGCATGCTCTGGAGTTCCCGACATGACCGTATTCGAGCAAGCCTTCTGGCTCGTTGCCCTGCACTTTGCGGCAGACTACCACCTGCAATCGGACTTTGTCGCCACCAGCAAAGTCCCCGGGACCGGCGCCATCTGGCCCTGGGTGATGACGGCCCATGCGGCCCTCCATGGTCTTTTCGTGGCCCTTGTCCTTGGGCCATGGCTCGGGCTTGCCGAATTTGTCACCCATTGGTTGATCGATCTCGCCAAATCGCGCGGGTGGCTTGGCACGGGGTCAAACGGGTTTGTCATCGACCAGTCACTCCACCTTGTATTGAAAGGCGTCTGGATTGCGGCAGCACCGTTCATGGCTGGCACGGGCCTGCTCTCGAGTATCGGTTTTTAGAGCCCGCCAGTCCCCATGTGCTTGCCAGCACAGCCCGCCGCCCGCCGCCGTGAGATACCCGGTTCATCGAACACACACTGACCCGCAGGAGCCCACCATGAAATTCCCACTGACAGCTTTCGCCGCCCTCGCCACCGCCACGGTCGCCGCCATCGCACCGGCGGCCATTGCGCAGGACCGCACCTTCATCACTGAAGCGCCGTCGGCCGATGACTATGTCGAACTGCTTTTTGTCGAGACCGAAAACCAGCGGCCGGAAATCAAGACCCGCGGGATCAAGACCCGTGGCATTCAGATCACCGCGCCGTCCCTGCCGCAGCCGAGCCAGATCGCCGTCCAGGCTGCCAGCCAGGTCGCCTCGAGCGTCACCCGTCCGGGACCCGCTCAACCCGCGCCGGTGGCCACGGCCTCTCCGGTACCAAGCCAGGCTGCCGCAGTGCCGGCCCCGTCAGTCACGCAGGTGTCGGCACCCGCCAGCGCCACCATTGCATCCGCACCCTCGCCAACGGCGCAGCCTGCGACTGCAGCCCCTGCGCCGGCTGCGCCGCGTATCCTGGCAGCGCCCGTGAACTTCAACCTCGACTCCGCTGCCATCCCTGCCGATTTCGAGCCTTACCTGGTGAACCTCGCCGAAGCGATGAAGCGTCCTGAGGCGGCTGGAAAACTGTTGATTGTCACCGGCCACACCGACAGCATCGGATCGGCCGAGTACAATCTCAAGCTCTCCATGCAGCGGGCCGACTCCGTGCAAGTCTTCCTCATCGAGAACGGCGTGAAGCCCAGCCAGATCATCGCCGCGGGCCGCGGTGAGCGGGACCTGATCTCCGGCCATGAACACGAGCATGACCTGAACCGGCGCGTGGAGTTCAAGGTCACGGGATAGCGACACCCGCAAGATCAGCCGCAATCGACTTTCCGCCCTGGTGTTCGCGCCGGGGCGGAATTGCGCCCACCTTCGACGCCGAACGTTTACATGCCCCATCCCATGCGTCACGCTTGTAATGGCAAGAAGGAGATCATCATGGACGCTGCAGACCTGTCGCCCTTTCTTCGCGATGGCTCGCTCCTCGCCGATTTGCCGGGCGCTTGCCTCGAACGACTGGCCCCGCTTGGCCAGAACAAACGCTTCGCCAAGGGGCAGACCGTTTTCCAGAAGGGCGATCCCGGCGACTTCCTCGCCGTCATTCTGGGGGGGCGGCTGAAAATCAGTACGTTCTCGGTGGCGGGCGCCGAGACCGTGCTCAACCTCCTGCAATCGGGCGATGTGGTGGGGGAGATCGCCGCCATTGACGGTTTGGAGCGGACCGCCGACGCCATCGTCAATGAAGACACCGAACTGCTGATCTTCCCGAGGGCGACCCTGTTGCGCCTGATGGCCGACGATGCCGAGTTCTCGGCGTCCCTTGCAAAGGCGCTGGCCCTCAAGCTGAGGGCGGCTTCCGATGCCCTCGAAGCCACAACCCTCGACATGTCACGGCGGGTGGCGGCGGCCTTCCTGCGACTGGTTGAGCAGAATGCCCTCGAAGCGTCCGAGGAAACGGGGGATTATACACTGGCGATCGATCAGACAACTTTGGCCCGCTATGCCGGTTTGACCCGCTCGAATCTGAACCGGGTCCTCAAGCGCTTCGAACGTGCAGGTGCATCCCGCCACGAGAAGGGTGTCCTCGAAATTCTTGATCTGGACTGGCTCCAGGACTTTGCCGAAAGCGAGGACTGACCGTCCAGTCCTTCGCCCGGATGCCGACCGGCACGTCAGGCGACAGTCCCCATGGTGCTGCGGTACTTTCGCCGCAGAAGATCGATTGGCGACAGTTTTCCGGCGTTCTCGTAATGCCAGAAAGTCCAGCCATTGCAGGCCGGCGCCTGGGTCACCTGGGCACCCAACCGGTGGATGGAGCCGGTGGCGTATCCCGTCGTCAGCGAACCATCCACGCGGATGCGGGCTTCGTGCTGGCGCCCCCTCGACCAGAGCCGGTCGCCCGGCCGAAGCCATCCCGTCTCCAGGATCGCGCCAAACGGAACCCGCGGCAGGGTTTTCGCGCTCTTCTCCGTTTCGATGATCGTCCCGTCCATGGGCGTGACCGCTTCCAGCCGCTTGTTTGACAAGGCAACATATGCGGGGTCCTGCTCGATCCCGATGAACTGCCGGCCGAGCGCCTTGGCAACCGCAGCCGTCGTGCCCGTGCCCGAGAACGGGTCGAGCACGAGATCGCCCGGGTTCGAGGTCGCCAGCAGCACGCGCTTCAGTAGCGCTTCCGGTTTCTGGGTCGGGTGGGCCTTCTTTCCATCTTCGCCCTTGAGCCGTTCGGCGCCGGTGCAGAGCGGCAAGGTCCAGTCCGACCGCATCTGCTTGTCGTCGTTGAATGCCTTCAGGGCGTCGTAATTGAATTTAACCTTCGAGGCCTCGGACTTTCCGGCCCAGATGAGAGTTTCGTGGGCGTTCTGGAAGCGTGTCCCCTTGAAGTTCGGCATGGGGTTGGTCTTCAGCCAGACAACATCGTTCTGTATCCAGAAGCCCGTATCCTGAAGAACGGTGCCGACCCGAAAGATATTGTGATACGAGCCGATCACCCAGATCGCGCCATCGGGCTTGAGTGCTCTGCGGGCCGCGTTCAGCCATTGGTGGGTGAACAGATCGTAGGCATCGAAACTGTCGAACTGGTCCCAACGGTCTGACACGCCATCGACACGAGATTGATCGGGTCGTGTCAGTTCGCCGCGTAACTGCAAATTGTAGGGCGGGTCTGCAAAGATCAGGTCGACGCTGTTTTCCGGAAGCTGAGCCATCACGTCGATGCAGTTTCCCTGCACGAAGCTGTTCGGCAATAGCGCCATGTCTGAATCTCCAACACTGTACTGATTCGCTGATTAGAGAGAGCCGGTATTTGGTTAAGAGAGTTTTGCACTGAAATTTCGCCATTGCTAACCCCTCAGAGATCCAGTCGCAGTTGGCCGCCGTTGGCCGTTGGCGGCTGGAACAGGTCGGTTCTGAGAGCAGGACGCTCACTGTCCATATCCAGGGCCTTCGCAGCCCGTCGAAACCGTTGGGCGATCAACTGGGCATACGGTCCCCGGCCGCGCGCCCGTTCGAACCAGCGTGCGTCATAGTCCTTTCCGCCGCGCATTTCACGTAGCAGGTTAATCACCCGCGACGCGCGTTCTGGATAGTGCTCGGCAAGCCATTCATGGAACAGGTCCTTGATTTCATGGGGTAATCGCAGCAGAACGTAGCCTGCATAGCGGGCGCCCGCGCCATGGGCCGCTTCAAGCATGCCTTCGATCTCGGCGTCGTTGAGGGCGGGGATAATCGGCGCTGTCATCGCGATCACGGGCACGCCTGCATCCGATAGTGCCGTGATGGTGTCGAGGCGGCGCTGCGGAGAGGCTGCTCGCGGTTCCATCCGCCGCGACAGCCTGCGATCGAGCGTTGTGAGCGACACCCCGACGCGAATGAGGTGTTTTTCGGCCATCGGTGCGATCAGGTCGATATCGCGCTGTACCAGGGCCGACTTCGTCAGCAGGCTCACAGGATGATTGTGTTCGGAAAGGACCTGCAGAAGGCTACGCGTGAGTTCGAGCTGCCGCTCGATCGGCTGGAAGGCATCCGTATTGACGCCCAGGGCAATGACACGGGCGACATAGCCCGGTCTCGCAAGCTCTTGACGCAAGCGCTCAGGACCGTCTGGCTTGTAGAAAAGCCGGCTCTCGAAATCGAGCCCTGGCGAAAGCCCCTGATAGGCATGGGATGGGCGGGCGAAGCAGTAGATGCAACCATGTTCGCAGCCGCGATAGGGGTTGATAGACCGGTCGAAATGAACGTCTGGCGACCGGTTGAAGGTGATGATTGTCCGTGCTGCTTCGCGGGTTACCGTCGTTTCGAGGTGTGGAGGCGGGTCATCATGACGGTCCCAGCCATCCTCTGTCGCTTCGCGCCGGGTTGGCTCAAACCGGCCGTCGGGATTTGTGATGGCGCCCCGTCCCTTATGATCCACGCGCTCGGCAACAGCCGCGACGTCGGCGGACCTGACCCGGCCGGTGGGATTGAGTTTCTGCTTCTGCATGGTGGCGATGTCAAAACCATGGCCCACGAAACAAGTAAAGAACAAATAAGGAATAAATTAAGTTTTTCGGGCTTGCCAGGCCTTCCAGTCCGTGGCCGTATCGATATCAAGGAGGGTTGGTAACGCGTGTGTGCGGGCGGAAGCGGGTAGATTGGCCAAAACGTCGGAGAGGGTGTCGGGGGTCGACCAGCGGACGCCGGAAAACGGTGTCTGGCTGCGATAGGTCTTGGTCAGGCCGAATAGCCAGAAGCCGCCATCATCGGCCGGCCCGAAGACGGCGTCGTGGGATGCCAGGCCCTTGAACGCGCGCCAGAGGAGGGCGGCGGTCAGGCCCGGACAGTCAGCGCCGATGAAGAGAACGGGCCCAGCTGGGGCGTCGGCGTAGGCCCTGTCGAGGCGGTGGCCCAGATTGCCCCGGCCCTGGCTGAAACGGTCCAGGCCGGGCGGCCAGAGAGGGTCTGTTCGGACTGACACATAGGGATCGGGCGCGGTGTAAAGCGATAGCGTCCAGCGCTGGTCGGTGGCGGCCCTTATCGTGGTTGCCATGGTCATGCGTGCGATCCGCTGCGCTGCGGCCGGGCCAACCCCCCGGGCGAGGCGTGTCTTCGCCAGCCCGATCCGTGGCGGCTTGGCAAAAAGGAGGACAGTACGGCTCACCTGTAGGCCTTTGCCAACGTGTCCGGAGACGCGCCGAGGCGATATCGCAGCAGCAGCCAGGCATTGCGATAGGCGCGCCGCCGCCAGCCGTCGCGCTCATACTTCGCCGCCGAGGTGTTGGCGATTGCCGACAGCAGTCGAAGCCTGCCGCGACCAATGGCCCTGACGATGGCAACGTCTTCCATCAGGGGAATGTCGGGGTATCCGCCGACGGCATCATAGAGGGTCCGCGAGATCAAGAGGCCCTGGTCGCCATAGGGCAGACCGAACCACCGCGTGCGGCGGTTTGCGCGTGCAGCAAGCCAGCGGGCGGCCGGGGCGTCGGACCGGTAGGCCAGGGTAAAGCAGGCCGCCTTGCCAGCCGCCATGTCCATGTGCGCGGACACCCGCTCGGGCCAGTCCGGCGACAGGGCCGTGTCGGCGTGCAGAAAGAGAAACCAGTCACCGCGGGCGCTCGCAGCCCCCGCTGCCAATTGCCGGGCCCGGCCCACAGGCGCCTCAAGGACGCGGCAACCGGCAGCTTCTGCCATCACCGGTGTCAGGTCCGTTGATCCGCCGTCAACCGCAACCACCTCGCGGACCAGCCCCGCAGTCAGGCCCGGCAACAGGCTCTCGAAACAGAGCGGCAGGTCTGCCTCTGCATTCAGGGTTGGTATGATGATCGAGAGGGGAGCAGCCATTGCGGCGAACTAGTCGAACGTGCCGCGCGATGGGCCTTGGCGGGGCCAGTCCGCATAGGCGAGGAAGCCGAGCATGAACACGCTTGCAAAGGGGATGAGGCTGAGAAGGCCCCATGCACCAGGGTATCCGGCTTTCTCGAAGATGCGCCAGAAGAAGGCAGCCTGCAGCACGGCGAGGATGATGAAGAGAATTAATCCCACGTTGCCAGTCTCACAGTCAGGGGATAGCGGTCCCGTCGGGTTTCAGGCACCGCTCGATCAATTGCAGGTCTTGCCAGGCGCGGGATTTCTCCGCCGGCCGGCGCAGGAGATAGGCCGGGTGCAGAATTGGAAACACAGGCACGGCATACCCGCCCGTCGTTTCGAAGGCGTGGCGCGTCCCCCGCAGTTTCGTGATGCCGGCTGAGACCTCGAGAAGCGATTTGGTGGGAACAGCCCCAGCCGTGATGATAAGGCTCGGCCGGCATAGCTCAACCATGCGGTGAACGAAGGGTGCGCAAACCTCGAGTTCGGCCGGTTCAGGGTTTCGGTTGCGGGGCGGGCGCCAGTAATTCACGTTTGTGATCAGCGCATTCTCCTGGCGCGAGATGCCAATACTGCCCAGCATGCGGTCAAGCAGTTGCCCGGCTGGGCCAACGAAGGGACGACCGGCCAGGTCCTCATCCTTGCCCGGGCCTTCCCCGATCACCATCACGGTCCCGTTGCCGACGCCGTCATAGACAACGGCCTGGGTCGCGACGGCCTTCAGCGGGCACCCCTCGAAGGCCTCGATCGCTGTCGACAAGTCCGCAAGGCTGGCGCACGCAGCGGCTGATTTCGCCGCCACTTCAGCCCATTCAGCGGCGGTTTCGATCTGGCCTGCCCGCTTGGATTGCTGAGCGACCTGCAAACGGGGGCGCGGCTCAAGGGGGGCAACCGGGCGCGGCTGGTGCGGTTGGGCTGGCCGCTCGACGTCGACCGTCACCCCCATATCTCTCCACCAGCCCGACAAACTTTCGAAGGCGATATTTACTGGAATTTGAGACATTGAGACGCGGGTGTGTTCCATATCGTTCGGAGTACATCCGTACAGAGCACAAGTCACGCCGGTGCGCCACGGTTGCCCGCGAAGAGGAGCAGACATGTCAGAAACGATCCAGCGCGAATCCATGGAATACGATCTCGTCATCGTGGGTGGCGGTCCTGCGGGTTTATGCGCAGCCATCCGTTTCATGCAGCGCGCGCAGGAAGACGGGGTGGAGCGGACCTGCGTTGTCCTCGAAAAGGGCGGTGAGATCGGGGCGCATATTCTCTCCGGCGTTGTCCTTGACCCCAAGGCGCTGGACGAACTGGTTCCTGATTGGCGAGACCGGTCGGACCGTCCGCTCGCAACCGCCATTACCAAGGACCGCTACATGCTTCTGGGGCCGATGGGATCGTTCACATTTCCCAATTTCGCGTTCCCGAAACTGATGCACAATCACGGATGCTATTCGGGATCGTTGGCAAATGTGTGCCGGTGGCTGGGAGAGCAGGCCGAGGCGATGGGCGTGGAAATCTATCCCGGGTTTGCAGCATCCGAGTTGCTCTATGGCGATGCCGGCGAGGTGCGCGGCGTGGTGGCCGGTGTCATGGGCATCGCGGAGAATGGCGAGCGGAAGCCCGACTTCGAACCGGGCATGGAGATCCTCGGGAAATACACACTTTTCGCCGAGGGCGCTCGCGGGTCCCTGACCAAGCAGGTGAAAGCGAAGTTCGACTTGGAAGCCGACAGCGAACCGCAGAAATACGGGATCGGCCTCAAGGAGGTCTGGTCCGTGCCAGACGAGGATTTTGACGAGGGGTTGGCTCAGCACACCTTCGGATGGCCCGCCGATACCGCCCACTCGAGCGGCGGCGGCTTTCTGTACAAGTTCCGGGACAAGGGCGAGGCCTTCGTGTCCGTGGGCTATGTGGTCCACCTGAACTACCGCAATCCCTACATCGCGCCCTATGAGGAGTTCCAGCGTTACAAGCACCATCCGGAGATTGTGAAACACATAGAAGGTGGCAAGCGGGTGGCATACGGTGCCCGCGCGATCACCTCGGGTGGCCTTCAATCGGTTCCCAAGCTCGGCTTTCCCGGGGGCGCCCTCATCGGTTGCTCAGCAGGTTTCGTGAACTTGCCGCGGATCAAGGGCACGCATAACGCCATGAAGACGGGCATGCTTGCTGCCGAGTGCGCCTTTGACGCCCTCGCCGAAGGCCGGGCGGGAGACGCCCTCGATGAACTCGATACGGCCTATCGGGAAAGCTGGGTGTTCGCCGACCTCGCAACGGTCCGCAACACAAAGCCGCTGATGTCGCGCTTCGGTACCCTTGTCGGTGCGGCACTGGGTGTGCCGGACATGTACTTGCGGTCATGGTTCGGCTTCGGTTACCTGCCCACCCTCAAGCACGGCAAGACAGATGCCGAGGCGCTGAAACCGGCCAAGGAATTCAAGCCGATCGCCTATCCCAAACCCGACGGCGTCATCAGTTTTGACAAGCTGACCAATGTCTCCTTCACCAACACCTATCATGCTGAAGACCAGCCGGTTCACCTGAAGGTCAAGGACGACGCCCTGCAACTGTCCTCGGAACTTGGCGTCTTCGATGGACCCTCGGCGCGGTACTGCCCGGCTGGGGTCTATGAGTGGATCGACGGAGCGGACGGCAAGAAGCAGTTCCAGATCAACTCGCAGAACTGTATTCACTGCAAGACATGCGACATCAAGGATCCGAACCAGAATATCAATTGGGAAACGCCCGAAGGCGGTGGAGGTCCTGCCTATCCGAACATGTAGCAAAGGCGAAAAATATCGGACATTGCGAACATCCGCAGTTGCGGCGGTCTCCATGAGGCTGCACACTTCCGGCGAAGAGTGGCGGGAGTCCGACCTTGGATCGTAAGCTAATTGTCGCGAGTATATTGGCCTTGATGGGCGTTGGCGCCTGCGCCGGTCAGGATGTCTGGTCACCGGCAGCCCATGCGGAACCCCAGGCCGATCGCGATACAAGTGCCGACACGGCGCCAGACCGTCCAGCCATCGTGGCCGCATTAAGCGGCGCCTATGATGTATCGGACGCTGCCCTGGCGACCGCGGTTCGCGGTCCCGAAGGCTTGCCGGTCGGCATACAGGCCTATCCCACCCCGCGGGCGGCCATTGAAGCCGGCGATATGGCGGCGTTTGTCAGCCTGATGCGGTTGGCGGTTGAGGTCGGCGAAGCGCCCGATGGCATCGGCGCGTTCGTGTTGGCGATCGATCGGGTGGCCGATGGCGATTTCAGCGCGGCTCGGTCGCTTCTGGCTGACGACAATGACACGCCGTTGGGCCTTCAACTTCAGGTGTTCACCGAGGCCTGGTTACTTGCGATGGACGCTGACATGTCCGGCGCGATCTCAACCCAGCGCAAGGCGTCATCGGGCTTGCCGGGGCTGACCGGGGACCTGTCCCTGGCGGCCATGCTGGAAGCCTCGGGGCGGGAAGAAGAGGCCCTGGCCGTCTACGCCTCGATGACGCCGTCGCGAATTGAAGCCCCCGAACATGAGTTTGACCCGAAAGGCCTCATTTTCACCCATGTGC
Source organism: Pseudomonadota bacterium (assembly GCA_038522375.1). Classification (GTDB taxonomy): domain Bacteria; phylum Pseudomonadota; class Alphaproteobacteria; order Caulobacterales; family Hyphomonadaceae; genus UBA5336. Next base: position 6,320 of record JBCBKE010000041.1, on the reverse strand, counting down.
AAATGGTGATTTCCAGGCGCACATTGCTGCTTTACCGGCTTGGCCGCATTGAGGACGCCAAAGCCGTTTACCAGGCGCTCGCCGAGGCCGAGCCGGAACGGGCCGTCTTTTACGCCGCTGCACTCGAATCCCTCGATACGGGGCGCGGCATCGATGTAGAGCCCCTGACGATGCAGGCTGCTTTCGCCCGTTCGATCAGCGATCTGTCGCTGGCCTTCTACCAGCAGCGGCTCATTCGCAATGCGATGATGGGACGCCGGACGCGCGGTTTCGACGAGCAGCGGGCCACCTTCGACCAACTCGCGCTGTTGATGGACCCCGAAAGCGAGAGCTTGCGGGAAATCGTCGTTGGAACGCTTGCCAATGAAGCCCTTTATGCCGGCGCTGCCCATACCGCGATGACGGCACCGGAGCCGACTGCGGGACTTCAGATCGCAGCGGCCCAATCGCTCCTGATGTCCGGCAATGCTGACGCGGCGCGGGCCGCCATCGCTCAGGGCATCAGCATTTCGGACGAGGATGACCGCTTGTCGGTCTACTCGGGCGCTATCGGCCTGCATGCCTTGATGGGCGACGAGGCCGAAGCGCTTCGGCTGAGCGACCAGGCCATTGGGCTTGTCACGAACCCGGCGGAACAGGCCGGCTTCTACGGGCTCAAGGCCAGTATCCTCCAGCAGTTCGGCCGTTATGGAGACGCGGTCGAGTTTGCCAGCCGGGCCCGGGAACTGGATGACACCCATGACCGGCGCATGGCGCTTGCCAACGTGATGGGGGAGGCCGGCATGATCGACGGGGCCATCCGCATCCTGCAGATCGAGCGCCTGAAACGCCCCGACGACCCCTACATGCTCAACACGTATGGCTATTTCCTGCTGCAACACACCGAACGGTTCAGCGAAGCCTACAAGGTTCTCTACCTGGCCAATGGACTGGCAAACAATAATCCTTACATCGCCGACAGCCTCGGCTGGGCCTATTTCAAACTGGGCCATCTGGACGATGCCAAGCGGCTGATCGAGTTGGCACGGCGGGAACTTGCGCCCCAGAAACACTGGGAAATCGAAGATCACATGGGCGATATCCACTGGTATCTGGGCGACCGGGATGCGGCGCGGGACGCGTGGGCTGCTGCGCTGGGTGAATTCCCGCCCGACAGCGTCCGGGAGGCCATCGAACGGAAGTTGGACAAGGGCCTGACCGAGCCGATGCCGGAAACACAACCGCTTCCGCGGATTGAAACCGATCCCGATGATCTTGAACCGCAAGAGACCTGAGGGCCTGTCCTGGTGACGGAAATATTTCGCCGGATCTTAAGCCAGGCGTGAGATATGCACGTGTCGAGAGCCCCGACAGAAGGGACCGTGGCGCGGAGGAAACAAAAGGGAGGAGGTTCGAATGGGGCCAAAGACCGTAGCCTTGTCCGCCGTGGTTGGAGTCGCCGCGCTAGGGGGGTGTGCCAGTGGCGGCAGCTATAGCAAGTCGAGCTACTGGGACGGGTCCATCTTTGCGCGCCCGCCAGCCGCAGACGCCTACAGCGCCTTGCTGATTGCACGCTATGCCAGCCTGAACAACGACCCCTCCGAGGCGGTGGCCCAATATGCATCGGTGTTGCACGCGGTTCCGCCTGGCGACGAAATTGCCGCCCGCGGCGTTTACGCCGCCCTCCTGTCAGGGGATTTCTCACAGGCCGCCACATTCGCGGCCCGCGCCGATGGCGCTGCAAGCGGGACGGGCCGGACCTCACTGACCGATCTGACACTTGCGGTGAAATCACTTTCGGAGGGCCATGACACCGCTGCACTCGGGCATCTCGACCTGGCCACCTACGGGCCATTCAACAGGGCGATGGCCGTTAACCTGCTGGCGTGGCTCACCTTGGAAACCGATGGCCTCGCGGCTGCCGAAGCGGTGCTCGCACAGGCGGACGGTGATGCATTTGCAGTTCCGAGCGTCGCGCTTGCGATGGCTGGCCTGCTACAGTCGTCGGCCGGCGAAGATGATCGGGCCTTGGCAACCTTCAACCGTCTTGATGCATCGGGACCGCGGCTGGCCATGGCGACCGAGGCCCAGGCCCGGCTTTTGGCGTCTGCGGGCCGTGCGGACGAGGCGCGGGCGCGGCTCGCCTCGTTTCGGCAGGATGTTGGCCCCCATCCCGTGCTCGCTGAACTGGACCGGTCGATTGCGGCGGGAAAGCCGGTATCGGCGCCGAGGCTGACGACGCTTCAAGGCGCAGCGCTTGGGATCTACGGCCCGGCAGCGGCGCTTGCGGCACGAACCGACAGTGACCTGCCGGCAGCCTATTTCGTGCTGGCCCTGGAACTCGATCCATCCCTTGATGTGGCCCGCACCCTCTGGGCCGACGCGCTCGACCGGAATGGGAGACGCGATGAGGCGGTAGGGGTGCTCCGCGCGGTTCCGGAAAGCTCCGCCTTCTTTCCGACGGCGCAAGGGCAGCTGGCCTGGGCCCTTCGCCAATCCGGTGACGACGAGGGCGCGCTCGCCATCGCCCGGGCTGCGCTGGAAACCCATCCTGACCGCGACCTGAAGGTTCAACTGAGCGAACTGCTTGTTTCAATGGTCCGGGACGATGACGCTGAACGCCTGTTGACCGAGATCATAGATGAGGATGCCGAACGGGGACGGGCCGATTGGCGGATGTTCTTCGCCCGGGGCGCGGCGCGCGAGCGTATGGGGAATTGGGCCGGGGCCGAAACCGACTTGCAGCATGCGCTCACCCTGGCCCCTGACAATCCCGAGATCATGAACCATCTCGGCTATGGCTGGGTGGACCGGCACCGCAACCTCCACCAGGCGCTCATCATGCTGGAGCGGGCAGCCGAGTTGAGACCCAGTGCGGGCGAGATCATCGACTCCCTGGGGTGGGCCTATTACCGGCTTGGCCGGATCGATGAAGCCATCGCGCAACTGGAACGGGCCGTTTCGCTTTCGCCCACGAGTTTTGCTGCCAATGATCACCTGGGCGACGCTTACTGGCGTGCGGGCCGGCACCTGGAAGCGACCTTCCAGTGGGAACGGGCCCTGTCCCTGGGGCCCGCCGAGGATATGGCCGACGGCCTGCGTCAAAAACTGATAGCTGGCTTGCCGCCCCGTGGCGGTGTCATGGTGGGTGCGTCCCTGTCTGGGTTGCCGGAGATGCAGGTCCAGCCGTGATGGTCAGGGTTTCGGCGCGGGTACCCGCGCCGGCAAAGGTCAACCTTTTCCTCCATGTGGGCACGGCCCGGGACGATGGCCGTCATCCCCTGGATTCCCTCGTCATGTTTGCCGATGAGCAGGCCTGTGACTGGCTGACCTTCTCGCCGGCGGACCGGATTTCGCTCTCTGTCACGGGGCCCGGTGCGGTCGCCAGCGGCGCAGGGGAGGAAAACCTTGTCCTCCGCGCATTCCGTGCCGTGTTGGAGGCGAGACCCGATCTCGCACCCCATGCCATGACGTTGGACAAGGCGTTGCCCGTTGCGGCGGGGCTTGGCGGCGGTTCGGCCGATGCGGGCGCGGTGTTGCGGGTTCTCGGGTCGGCCACCGGTGTGCCCGATACCGCGCTCCTGGCGATCGCGGCGAGGTTGGGCGGCGACGTTCCCGCCTGCGTGCTGGCGAAGGCCTGCCGCATGGCGGGCGACGGTGACAGGGTCACACCGCTATCAGGTGTCGCTGCGCTGCCCGCCTTGCTGGTCAATCCGAAAATCCCTTGTCCCACAGGACCAGTCTTCAGACAGTTTGATGGGCTTGGCCTCGGCGCTGGCTTTTCCGAAATCGACCTGACGCCGATCACGGGCATTGATCCCCCCGCCTTGATCCAGTGGCTCCGGGCAAATACACGCAACGACCTCGAAGCAGCGGCCATCGCGCGTGTGCCCGCGATTGCGAGGGTGCTCGAGGCCCTGTCACAACTGCCCGGTGCGCGCCTGGTGCGCATGTCGGGGTCAGGCGCATCCTGTTTTGTCCTGTTCGACACGCTGGATTCTACTCGCCTATCACATGAAGAATTGTTCAGGTTGCAGCCGAATTGGTGGGCAAGACCTGTTTTGTTGCGTTAGCGTCTGCCGATGGTCTGGTTTGTAGTCCTTGTTCTTCCATTCCTTTTGGCACTCACGGCTTGCCGTGTGTTGATGAGTGTGTCGGTTCGTGACGCCCCCGATGGCGCGCGGAAACTGCAGCCGGTCCCGGTCCCGACCGCCGGCGGAGCAGGGATCATCGCCAGCGTCATGCTGTCCTTGCTGGCGCTGGCCGCTCTGGCCGGCATCGACATCCCGGCGTCACTGACAGCGATCGCACTGACCAAGCCCTATGGTGGCTGGCTTCTCCTGGTGCTTGGTGCCGCCGTGATCGGATTGGCCGATGACGTCTTCGGGCTGCCCGCCGTCGTCAAGTTTCTGGTGCTGGGAGGGCTGTGTGCAGCGGCGGCGACCCAGTCGGCGGCGGTCGATATCGCCGTACCGTGGCTCGGCACCGTGATTGTCGATGACGGGGCCCTTCCGCTCTGGATGATGGCGGGCCTCGCCTTGTGGTTCTTTGTCTTCATCAATGGCGCCAACTTCATGGACGGCGCCGACGGGCTGGCCTTCGGCTGCCTTGCCATCATGCTTGTCGGTATCACGGTCGCACTGGGCACGGTATACCTGCCGCTGATCGGACTGGTCGGCCAATCGGTCTGGACAGTCCTGCTGGTGCCGGTGCTGACCGTGTCAGCCATTGCAGGCTTTCTCGTCTGGAACCTCCAGGGCAAGCTCTATGGGGGCGATACCGGTGCACTCACCCTGGGTGCCCTCTTTGCGGTCATGGGCGCCCATACCGCGGGCCATGTCGGCATCTGGTACGTCGCGATCCTCTCGCTTCCGTTTCTCGTGGATGTGGTCATGACGGTGCTCTATCGCCTGCTCAAGGGCGACAACATCATAAGGGCGCACCGGGAGCACGCTTACCAGCTCTTCATCCGGCGGGGCGCGAGCCCTGCCCGGGTTGCGGTCCTGTGGTGGGGGTTCAGCCTCGCCTGCATGCTCGCTGCTGCAACGATCCTGTGGCAGGAACCCCGGATGCCGGGCTACGGCCTTGTCCTGTTCGCTTCGCTGTTGATGGTGGGCGTTACCCTGTGGCTCTGGCAGCGCCTGGCCCTGCGCACCAAGCGTGAGGACCCACACGCGGTCGCCGGCACCGTCTAGCGTATCTTGGTCATTGGCGGAAACGGTTCAGCCTGCAAGGCTCGCCGACCGTCCAGGCCATCCCCGCGGAGGTGTTTGGCAAAGCCAGACGGCTGTGAGCGAAGCACAAGCGACGATCGCTTCAGCCGAAAGCGATCTCAAGCAAGTTCAGAGTGAACGGGGAACGTTTGCGAACGCATACTTACGCGAAAATATAGACCTTAAGCGTCGGCCTGGCGTGGAACGAAAGACCGACGCTTTAATACGCTCGCTGCAGAGAGAAATCGGCCAGATCGCCCAGCGCATCCCGGTAGGGTGAGGGTGGAAGCGATTTCAGTGCGGTCTTTGCAAGCTCGATATACGCTTTCGCCTCCGAAAACGTAGCGTCAGCCGCACCGGTCTGGCGGATAAGGTGGATCGCCCGGGCCAGGTCCGCATCGTCCTGGGTCGCAGGGTTCAGCGCGCGGTCCCAGAAATCCCGATCTGTGTCAGATCCCCGGCGGCGGGCAATAACCACCGGCAGGGTCACCTTGCCTTCCCGGAAATCGTCCCCCACCGACTTCCCGATCACGGCCGTGGTGCCACCATAGTCAAGCGCATCGTCGACAATCTGGAAAGCGAGCCCCAGATTCTTGCCGTAAGCGGCCAGGGACTGGGCGGCTTCGGGATTGCCCACTGAGAATGCGCCAGCCCGCGCAGCCGCCTCGAACAGGGCCGCGGTCTTGGCTTCGATGATGGCGAGGTACTCCTCGGTCGGCAGGTCGAGCCGGCCCTGGGCGGCCAGCTGGCGCACTTCGCCCTCGGCAATCACGGTCGATGCCGTGGACAGGATATCGAGAATATCGAGGCTGCCCGTCCGCACCATGAGCGTGAAAGCCCTGGCAAACAGGAAGTCACCCACCAGGATGGATGCCGAATTGCTCCAGACATTCTTCGCGGCTGGCTTGCCGCGGCGCAGGTCTGACTCATCGACCACATCATCATGCAGCAGCGTTGCCGTGTGAATGAACTCAACCGCTGCCGACAGGGCGTGGGTGCCGCTATTGGCGCCGCCCGCGGCATGGGCGGCGGCCAGCGTTACCATCGGGCGCAACCGCTTCCCGCCCGCCGATACGATATACGCCGACAGGTCCGGGATCATCGCGACAGGGCTGGCGGCCTCCTCGG
>JBCBKE010000040.1:0-28530 GCA_038522375.1 Pseudomonadota bacterium | reverse complement strand
AAGGGTGGCGGCTTGCCACAGATAAGGGGGATGGATGATTTGGCAGACCACCAGCGCCTCGGCGTCAACGAAGCGATCTACACCATGGCGCCGGAAGGGCTCGGCAGTGCCGGCTCCGCCCTCGGCCGCGCCCGGCTCCGCACTTTCATCGCGCTCCGCTGGATGGCTGTGGCAGGCCAGGCGGCCGCCGTCATTGTCGTCTATTTCTGGCTCGGTTTCGAAGTGCCCATCGGTCTTTGCTTCGCCGCCATTGCCGCATCGGCCTGGTTGAACGTTTTCCTCGCCCTCGCCCTACCGCTCAATCGGCTGGCCAAGCCCTGGGAGGCGATCGCACAGATCGCGTTCGACCTGACCCAGCTTTCGGCCATCATTGCGTTCACGGGCGGGCTCTCCAACCCGTTCCTGCTGTTCCTCATCGCGCCTGTCATGGTTGGCGCCTTGATCCTGAAACCCATGCAGGCAGCAGCCCTCGCCGTGTTCGGCTTTGCCCTGGGGTGCGGCATGCTTGTGTGGTCGATGCCGCTGCCCTGGTTCGGCGATACCGTACCCATTATCCCCGACCTGTTCCGCTGGGGCCATCTCACCGCTCTGGCGGTCGGCCTGGCTTTCCTTGCAATCACGGCGATGCGCGTGAGCCAGGACGAGGCGCGCCTGGTCCGGGCCCTCGATGCAGCCGCCGTGGTCATGGCCCGTGAACAGAGACTTTCCGCGCTCGGTGCCATGGCCGCCATGACTGCCCATGAACTCGGAACGCCCCTCGCAACCATCCACCTGGTGGCGAAGGAGATGGCCAGCAATACAGACCGCGATGACCCGAACTATGAAGACGCCCAACTCATTGCCGAACAGGCCGAACGCTGCCGTATCATCCTCCGCCAGTTGGGTGAAAAGCGCGAGGCGGAAGATATTGTCCATGCCCAGATGCCGCTCAGTGCGATGCTTGAAGAGGCCGCCGCCCCCCACCGCGGTTTGGGCATTGCCATGCGGATCGGCTTGGCTGACAGCGACGAGCCGGGCGGCAAGCAACCGACCTTGCACCGCAGCCCCGAAATCCTCCACGCCCTCAGCGCCATCATTGAAAACGCCGTCAGTTTTGCAGGCACTGAAGTCCGGGCAATCGCGGCCTGGACCGATGACCAGATCGCTGTGACGATTTCCGATGACGGGCCAGGATTTGCCGCCGATGTGCTTCAGAAACTGGGCGAACCCTATGTCAGCCAGCGCGACGAGGCACACCTGGGCGGCGGCGATATGGGGCTTGGGTTCTTCATCGCAAAAACCCTCATTGAACGGACGGGTGGTCGGCTTGCCACCCGCAATCGAACCCCGCCAAACCATGGCGCTGTCGTCCAGGCCTTCTGGCCGCGGAAAAAACTGGAAGCGACACGCAACCCACCAATATAAGAGGGTATGAGCAAGAGGATATGGCTATGGATCGCCCCGTAACGGTCACAATGCACGAAAGCCTGAAAGGCGTTGAAGACCGCACTTGCCTGGTCCTTGACGATGACGGACCGTTCCTCCAGCGGCTCGCGAGGGCGTTGACCCAGCGCGGGTTCCTTGTGTCTGCCGTCTCCAATGTGAGCGAAGCAAAAGACATTTGCCGACTTAATCCGCCAGCCTATGCCGTGCTTGATCTTCGCCTTGAGGATGGATCCGGGCTGGACGTGGTTGAAGTCCTGCAAACCTCGCGGGACGATGCGCGAGCGGTGATTCTCACCGGCTATGGTGCCATCGCCACGGCCGTCGCTGCGGTGAAGGCCGGAGCCGTTGATTACCTCTCAAAGCCTGCTGATGTGGAAGACATCGTAAAGTCACTGCTGGCCAATCAGGGTGAAAAGCCGCTGCCGCCGGAAAATCCCATGTCAGCTGATCGTGTAAGGTGGGAGCATATCCAGCGGGTTTATGAGCTTTGCAACCATAACGTTTCGGAGACCGCCCGCCGATTGAACATGCATCGGCGAACGCTCCAGCGGATCTTGGCCAAGCGAGCGCCGCGCTAGCCCACGGCTAAAGTCCAAGCACGCGTTTCGCGATGATGTTCCGCTGGATTTCGTTTGTGCCGCCATAGATCGACTGGGCCCGGCCCGCGAAATATGTGGCGACCGCCGGCGGCGCGTAGGCCGACTCCGGTAGATGCGTGGCCCAATCGGGCGCCGTTGCATCGCCGGTCCGTGTGATGGCCGAGCGGGCGCCCGCTTCAAGCATCAGTTCCGTGATCTGCTGGTGGGTTTCGGTTGCCAGGATCTTGACGATCGAGGCTTCATTGCCGGGCGAACCGCCCGAACTCAGCGCCGAAAGGATCCGGAAGACCTGCATTTCGAGCCCATCGACGGCGATTTCAGCGGAGCCCAGCTTCTGAGCGAACGCCGCATCGTCAATCAGCCGGTCATTGCCGCCACCCCCGACCGAGGCTGCCAGCGCCCGTACCCCGGCCAGCATCTGCCGCTTGCCGGCAATCCGCGCATAGGAGGTTCTTTCAAATCCCAGCAGATACTGCGAATAGGTCCAGCCTTTCCCTTCATCGCCGATCCGGTAGTCCGCTGGCACGCGGACATCATCAAAGGTGACCCGGTTCAGGTAGTGCTTGCCATCGAGGGTAATGAGCGGATGACAGGTCACGCCTTCGCGGTCCATCTCGCAGCACAGGAAGGTAATCCCCTCCTGTTTCTTCCCCGAATTGTCCGTACGGGTGAGCAGGAAGATCCAGTCGGCGTGCTGGGCCGCCGATGTCCAGATCTTCTCACCGTTCAGGACGTAGTCATCGCCGTCGCGAATGGCGGAGAATTGCAGCGAAGCGAGGTCCGATCCCGAACCCGGTTCGGAATAGCCCTGGGCCCAACCCTGGCTGCCATCCCGAATACCCGGCAGCCATTTCGCCTTCTGCGCATCGGAGCCGAAAGTGTAGATCACCGGACCCACATAGATCACACCCATCGGCGTGACGGTCGGAACTCCGGCACGCTCCAACTCCTCGTCAAAAACGTATTGCTGCTCCAGTGACCAACCAGGCCCGCCATGCTCTTCCGGCCAGGCAGTCGCCAGCCAGCCCTTTGCACCAAGTGCCATCTCCGACCGGCGAACCTCGGCCGTTGTCAGTGATGCTCCGGCCCGCGATTTCTCCAGAATGTCCCTTGGGAACTCCGTTTCGAAGAACCGTTTCACGGTGTCTCGGAAGATTTCGGTTTCCGGGCTGAAGGCAAGATCCATGACTATCCATCTCTTTGGTTCCCGGGACACAGTAGTCCCAGACCGCAGAGGGGGCCAGACCGCAAAGGGGGAAAAGCGTCAGCCGCCGGTTTCCTCGTGGAACTGGCCGTAGTCGCGGAACCGCCAAAGGTAGCTTGGCACAATCGCTTCGATGCTCTCGACCTCGGTCACGCCCAGATCAGCGAGTGTCAGCGCGCCATTGGCGACGACATTGTCAGTCTTCAACATCTCGACCTGACCGCCCGTGATCGGCGCTTCTCCGAGCACCCAGCGCAGCGGGGGAATGTATCTGAACATTGCCCCGAAGGTCAGCCCCATGGGTTTAGCGATGAGGAATGGCAGGGGCGCCTTGTATCGCTTCACGTCGATCGTTTCGAAGATGAAATCGTAGAGTTCGTTGAACGTGTAAGTGCCTGGCCCGCCCAATTCATAAGTCTTGCCGAGCACATCCTCGCGCGACACTGCAGCCACGATGGCATCGGCCACGTCGCCGGCATAGACCGGCTGGAACCGGGTCTTCCCGCCGCCTATGGCCGGCAGGAACGGCAGGACCGACATGGCGGGCGATTTCGCCAGCTCGGCGAACCGATTGAAGAAACCGTCTTCAGGCCCGAAAACGATAGAGGGGCGGAGAATGACAGCATCGGGAAAAACGTCCCGAACAGCCGCCTCTCCTGCGGCCTTGGTACGGGCATAAGCGGCGCGGCTCTTGGCACTTGCGCCGATGGCGGAAACCTGGACAAACCGTGTTGCGCCGGCATCCTTGGCGGCATCGGCGGCGTTGCGGGCACCCTCGGCTTGGGTATCTGAGAACGATTGCTTGCCCACTTCCGACAGGATGCCAACCAGGTTGACAATGACGTCGGCGCCCTCACAGACCCGAGCCAGCGACTGCGGGTTGCGAATATTGGCCTGCACAAGATCGACCCAGCCGGGGGCTCCGGCGAGGCGCACATCCCCTGCCAAGTGAGGCCGGCGGCAGGCCACGCGTACCCGGTAGCCGGCGTCGACCAACGCCCGGGCGGCGTAGCGGCCAATGAAGCCGGAGCCGCCGATCAAGGTCACAAGGCCTTTGCTCATCGTGTATATCCTGGGCGAAATCGAGACTTTGAAACCCTCGGGAATCGAGGCTTCTTTTGTCACTGATCACCATACCGCATCGCGCTTGTCCATGCGTCAGAACGCTGACCCCTTAGCGTTTCAAAAGTCGCCCGCTAACGCCATTCGGCTTGAAAGTTGTATCAATGTTCTATATGTGTTCCTGAAGTGAAGAGGGGCGACCATGGTGGGATTTCGGTTCATTCATACAGCTGACTGGCAGCTCGGAAAGCCGTTTGGCGGGTTCCCCGCCGATCTGACCGGAGAGTTGAAAGCGGCCCGGCGCGACAGTGTGAGCCGGATTGCGTCGCTCGCGCGGGAGCGCGGCATTGCCCACATTGTAGTCGCCGGCGATGTCTGGGACAGCGAATACCCAGCCCAGGCAACGCTTGCCCAGCCGCTTGAATTGATGGGTGAGGCGTCGGACGTGAACTGGTGGTTGATGCCTGGCAACCACGACCTCCACAGGGAGGGTGTCCTGTGGTCGCGCGTCCAGGCCTTGGCACCGGACAACGTCCATCTCCTGACCGCAGCCGAGCCGACCCCTTTGTCCGATGGTGTTTTCCTGCTCCCTGCACCGTGGACCACCCTTGTACCGGGGGAGGACCTGACCGCCTGGATGGACAGCGCCTGCACACCGAACGGTGCTGTTCGGATCGGCGTCGCCCATGGCGGCGTCAAGGATTTCGGGTCTGAAGCCGTCACGATCGATCCCGAGCGCGCCCGCAAGGCCAACCTGGATTACCTGGCCCTCGGCGACTGGCATGGTTTGGTCCAAGTCAACGACCGGACGTGGTATTCGGGCACGCCGGAACCGGACCGATTTGTCAACAACGACCGCGGCAATGTCCTCGAAGTCGAGATCGATGCCGAACGCGCAAATCCGTCGGTCACGCCGCACAGGATCGGTCAGTTTGATTGGCGGTTGGTCGAGGCTGAATTACGGTCTGGCGCCGATTTCACTGACCTGGAAACCACGATACTTGGCGGATCGGCACCGACCCGGTCCCTCGTGAAGCTCACATTGACAGGTCGGCTTACCCTTTCAGAGCGGGCCGCACTGGAGACTGTGCTGGCCGGCTATCAGGGCCGTCTGCTGCATCTTGATATTTGTACCTCTGGCCTGCAGACGCGGGTCACGACCGGCGATCTCGACACGCTTGATAGCGAAGGCAGCGTTCGAAAGGCGGCTGAGACACTGCGCGCGCAGGCCGAAGTCGCCAACGGGACATCCGAGGATGCCAAACGCGCGCTCGAATTGCTGTTCAGCTATGCGCACGAGGATGGCGGTGAGCCGGCATGAAGCTCTCAGCTATCCGCCTACGAAATGTGAAGACCTTCGGGCCGGAAGGTGTCGCGATCAATGGAATTCCAGATGGCGTTTCCCTGCTGGCTCAGGCGAATGAATTCGGTAAATCGACACTGTTCGAGGCCGTCAAATGCCTGGTTCAGGAGAAACATACCGCCGCGTCGAAACGGGTTCAGGCGCTACAGTCCTGGCGGCATGCGGGACCGCCGGAAATCGAGATCGACCTGCAGACCCGAGATGGCGGTTTTCGGGTCACCAAACGCTATCTCCAGCGCAAGACAGCTTCCGTTCTCAACCTTGATACCGGCAACGAAGTCGCGAAAGGCAGCGCAGCCGACGACTGGTTGACGGCAGCGATGGGGGTCACGCCGAACGGCATTGGCCCGATGGGCCTTTTGTGGGTGGAGCAGGGGCGCTCGATGCACCAGCCCGAGGGAGGTGAGGCGGTTCTCTCCGGCCTCCTGGAACAAGAGGTCGGACGGCTCGTCGGCGGTGAACGGGCCCGGGTCTACCTGAAGCGCGCGCAGGAAGACCTCGCCGCTCTGGTGACGGTGAAACAAGGTAAGCCGACCGGCGCTTACCGGGACGCCATCGCCGCCCACACGGAGGCTTCAGGGACCCTCAAGGCGCTCGAAGCGGACAAGGCAGCGGCGGATCAAGCGGTCGATCGGCTGAAAGCGGTGAATGGCGAGATTGCGCATCTCAGCGATCCTGCCCTGGAAGCGGAGCAACAGAAGAAGAAGGCTGCAGCCGATGCAGCGTTGGAGGCGGCAAGACACGTTGACAGCCGGCTAAAGCTCCTGGCGGCCGAAAGAGACAATGCCGCCCAGGCCAGTAAAAAGACGATTGAGGACCACGTGCAGTGGGAAACCCTTGTCGCTGGCGCTGAAAGGCTCAGTCGGGATATCGGAGAGATCGAACGGGCCCTTTCCGAGCAAGCTGAGGCCTGTGAGGCCGCCGAAAGCGAGCTGCGCCTCGCCCGTGAAGATCTCGAAACGGCCGAACAGGCCTTGAAAGATGCCGATGACAGCAACCGAAAGTGTTTGCAGTTCGAGCGTGCCGCCGCGGCAGCAGTGACATTGTCGACCCTGGAAGGGGATCTTGAGGAAGCGCGCCGCCTGAACGATGAATTCCGCACGCGCAAGCAAGCCATCCAGGGTAATCTGCTCACGCAGGACCGCTATCAAGTGCTTGTTGACCTTGCGAAACGCATCGACCTCGCCAGGGCAAAGCTGGAAATTGGTCGCCCGAGCATCGTTTTCGACCTGAAAACGTCAGAAAGCCTGGAGGTTGCCTTCAATGGCGTGCCCGCCGTGTCGAGGAAACGTCAGACGCTGTCGGGGGTGAACGTGATCGCGCTCGGCAGCGCGGGAACAATCACGATCACCGCAAGCGATCCCGAGGATATGGCGCGGGCGCTTGAGGACGCCGAGGTGGCGTTTGAAGCCGCCTTGGCGCCTTTCGGCGCCGCCGATCTCGAAACTGCTGAAGCCAAGGCCAGGGAAAGGGTCGACCTGCAGCACGCGCAAGACGAGTCGCGTCGACAGTTGGAACGGCTTGCACCGGAAGGGCTCGCGGCCCTTGAAAGCGAGGTTGCAAGACAAAAGGCAGAGCTTCCCGACGACTTCGATCCTGAGGCTGCACCCCCGCCCTGGCGTGATACCCAGTCCCTGGAGGAGCAGCGGACGATTGCGCGCGCCAAGGTCGACAAGCTGCGCGACCGTTTGGGAGAGCTGCAACGGGCGAGAGCCGAGCGCGGCGCCGAGCAGGTCGCGTTGAACCGGGAGTTGGCCCTGCTCAATGCGCGGCTTGGTCCCGAGGACCAAAGACACGAGACCGGGAAAGCGCTTGAAGCCGCCATTGCCGCCGCCGCCATGACCTTGGAACAGGCTGAAGCCAGCCTGGCTGCCCTCGAATGCGAGGCGCCCAATCTCGAGGCCGCAGTAGCAAAGGCAAAGCGGTTCGGTGACGTCATCGCTGCGCGACAGAAAACCCTGTCCGACTACAAGGTCGAGCAGGCGCGTTTGCAGGAAGAAATCAAGGGAAAGGGCGCTGCCGGGATTGGTGAGCGTCTCGAACGAACGCGCGGCGAAGTGGCTGTCCTGGAGGCCCGTATCGAAGCCTTTGAGCGGGATACCCGAGCCTTGGGGTGCCTGATCGGCGCCCTTCGCGACGCTCAGGATGCGCTTCAGGACGCCTACTTCCAGCCCGTCAGCGATGAGCTCGAACCCCTGCTGGGTGAGGTTGTTGGCCGGGGAACATTGCGGCTAGGGGCTAATTTCCAGGCCGATAGCCTGCGACGCGGCGACCGCAATGAAAGTGTTTCAACCCTCAGCGGGGGCACGCGTGAACAGATCGCTGTGCTGTCCCGTCTGGCCTTCGGACGCCTGATGGCAAAGCGCGGCACGCCTGCGCCGGTGTTTCTGGACGATGCGCTTGTCTACTGCGACGATGACCGGTTTGACGCCATGCTGACGGCGATCAAGGTGGCTGCAACGGATGTCCAATGTATCATTCTCACCTGTCACAAGGGCGCGTTTGAAAACCTGGGGGCGCCCCCATTGGTCCCGGGGCCCTGGCTGACACCCTGAACGGCCCAATGGCGCGTAGGGTACGGCGAAAGCCAAGTCAGGGTGAAAGCTCCACTGCGATCCGGTCGGCGAGCAGGCGTCCTTGCGCGGTAAGTGCCAGTCTATCGCCCGCCTGTGTGAGGTAACCCGCCGCTTCGAACGCGGCGATCTTTTCCATGTCCATTTGCTGACCGGCCAGCGCCTCGATGGCGCGGCGGTCAAGTCCCTCCGATGGCCGCAAGCCCATGGCAACCAACTCACGTGCGGTGTCGCGAGGTGTCAGGACGGCCTTCTCCTGCCAACCCCGGCCCTTGTGTTGAACCCGGTTGATGTACGCGTCCGGTTTCCTCGCCGCTTCAGTGGCAATCCGTTGGCCCTTCACCGATAGTCGGCCGTGGGCACCGGGGCCGATGCCGATCCAGTCGCCGCCCCGCCAATAGGTGAGGTTATGCCGGGCCCGGTGTTCAGTCCCGGCGGCATGGTTTGATACCTCGTAGGCCGGCAAACCGGCCGCGTCGCAGACCGTCTGGGTCAGGTCGTAAAGGTCGGCCTGCTCATCATCGGACATGGGGACCAGGTCGCCGCGCCGGGCGCGGGCGCCGAAAGCGGTCTTTTCCTCGATGTTCAATTCGTAGAGGGCGAGATGGGGCGCCCCCAATTTCACTGCTGATCCCAATTCGGTTTCCCAATCGGACGTCGATTGGCCAGGGCGGGCGTAAATCAAATCAATTGAAACCGACGGGAAACGTTCAAGGGCCAGCGAGACGGCCCGCCTCGCGCCATGGGCGTCATGGTCCCGCCCCAGAAAAGTCAGGGCCGCATCATCGAGCGATTGAACACCAATCGACAAGCGGTTCACCCCCATGTCTCGCCAGGCTGAAACCGTCTCGGTGGTGATGTCGTTGGGATTGGCCTCCAGGCTGACTTCACACCCATCGGCAAGGCCAAATGTCTGGTGGCATACACCGAGGATCGACCAGATCGCCTCGGGCGGCATCAGCGATGGTGTGCCGCCGCCGAAGAAAACACTGGTCAGCGGCATGGGCCTGTAGCCTGGCAACCGCGAATGGCCGGAGATATCGGCAAGCATCGCCTCGATCAGGGGATCAGGATCACGCCCCTTCGCTGCGAAAACATTGAAATCGCAATAGGGGCAAATGCGCGCGCAATAGGGCCAATGGACATAGAGGCCCATGCCGAATGATGGACCGAACAGGGCGGGAGCGGCAGATTTGGAACGGGTCGTCACGCGGCCAGCAACGCCTTTTTCAGTTTCCTGAATGCAGCGGCCCGGTGGCTCATGCCGTGCTTTTTCGCCGGATCCATCTCGCCGAAGGTGAGCGTTTCGCCGTCCGCAACGAACATGGGGTCATAGCCAAAACCGCGCTCGCCCCGCGGCGGCCATACCAGCGTGCCATTCACTTGGCCTTCGAAAACCTGCGCGGACCCATCGGGCCACGCCACTGCAAGGCAACACGAAAAATAGGCGGACCGATCCCTCGCGCCCATCTCGTGAAGGAGGGTTTCCACCTTCTGCATCGCAAGCGAAAAGTCGCGGGGGTCGCCGGCCCAGATTGCGGTATGGACGCCGGGCATCCCCCCCAGCGCGTTCACGACCAGCCCGCTATCGTCAGACAGCGCGGGCGAGCCGGTCGCCGCTGCTGCGGCATGGGCCTTGATCAAGGCGTTGCCGGCGAAGGTGAATTCTGTCTCTTCAGGCTCCGGGAGATCCAGCGCGATGGCCGACACGACAGAGTAGCCAAGCGGTTCGAAGAGGTCCTTCAACTCGGCCACCTTTCCTGCATTATGGGTGGCGGCGACCAGCCGTCCAGGCGCGAGCTGTTTCTTTTCCATGGCTTTTTGCCCAAAACTTGCTTTATATGAACGAAAACTTATCGTTTATCACTATGGTTCAATCGAGAAGCGTATATCCCAAGGCTGTGATATGACATCACCACAGAAAAACTCCATGGCCGCCTTCTTATCGGTTGCGATGACGGCGGTGATCTGGATCGCTGCCGTGGTCGGTGTGTTCGTCGTGGCGGTGTTGCTGGTCGGACTTGTCGCCAGCCTGAATGGCGGATCGCTGCAATGGGTGAATGTGGAGGCAGGCGAGGAAATCGGGCCGGGTATTCTGGTGTTTTCGATTGTGGCGTTCACCATCCTCGTTGCCGTTGTCATCTATATCTGTCTGCAGCTTCGGCGGATTCTCAGTACGCTGGCCGCGGGTGATCCATTTGTTCCGGAAAACGCGCCACGGCTGACGCGGATCGCTTTCGCACTGGGTGCGATGGAACTGGTGAGCATGGCGTTGTCGGCCAGCGGACTACTCGGCCTTGCCGATGGGGGCGCCTGGCAGGTCTCGATCAATGTCACGCTCTGGGCGGCCGTGGCTGCGCTGCTCATCCTGTCCCAGGTTTTTCGCGAGGGCACCCGCCTGCGCGAAGAAGAAAAAATGACCATATAGGAGGGATCATGTCTATCCGAGTGACCCTCGACCGCGTCCTGCTGGATCGCCGCATGTCCCTGACAGAGCTGTCTGAGCGGGTCGGCGTCACCCTTGCCAATCTGTCGATCCTCAAGACCGGAAAGGCAAAGGCCGTGCGGTTTTCCACCCTTGAGGCCCTCTGCCGGGAACTCGATTGCCAGCCTGGCGATATCCTCGTTTTCGAAACCGGACGCGAGGAAGACGACGAGCGGCTGGCCGCCGAATAGGCCGGAAATCAGGAAGCCATGACGGTTGAGGTCAAGATCTGCGGGCTCCGGGACCCGGCCATGGTGCGGCGTACCGATGAGGCTGGCGCCAACTGGATCGGTTTTGTCTTTGTCGAGCAAAGTGTTCGGGCCGTGACGCCGGACGCAGCAGCGGCGCTCCTACTGCCGATCCGGCGGGCGCGTCCAGTGGCTCTGCTCGCAGACGCCGATGATGCCCTGATCGACGAGGTTGCCGCAACGGGCATCCCTGTCCTCCAGTTGCATGGCGCGGAAACGCCCCGGCGCGTGGCCGAGGTGAAGGCGCGCACCGGCCTCGAGATATGGAAAGCCCTCGGCGTCTCCAGCCATGACGACCTCCGCGCGGCATCTGACCTCGACGCCGCAGACCGGCTTCTGATCGATGCCAAACCGCCAAAGGATGCCCCTGTGACGGGCGGCCATGGCGCAGCGTTCGATTGGGATATCCTGGCCGGTTGGACACCACCGAAACCCTGGTTGCTGGCAGGCGGGCTGACACCTGAGACGGTGGCCGAAGCCGTCGCTCGGACAGGCGCTATTGCCGTTGACGTTTCGTCCGGCGTTGAGCGAACCCGCGGCTGGAAGTCCGCGGACCTCATCCGACGGTTTATCCAGACCGCAAAGGCGCCGTAGCCTTCCTTTGTTCTTTTTGTGTTCTGTGTTAGGATTGCGGAATTCAATGAGAAGGAGGACAGGATGTTTCCGGAGGATCTGGTGAAAACGGGACAGGCCTTGGTGGATTTTTGCAAGGCGAATGATGAGGCCGGCGCTTTGGCAGCACTTTATTGGGATGATGCGGTGTCTGTTGAAGGGGCGGCCATGCCCGATGGGACCCGCGAGGGGGACGGAGTGGCTGCGATCCGGTCGAAACAGGATTGGTGGAATGGGGCCCATGAAGTCCACGCCCTCGATGTGTCGGGGCCATTCTTCCATGGCAATGACCGCTTCGCGGTTGTGTTCGACATGGACATCACGGCGCTTGAAACCGGAGCACGAAGTGCGATGCGGGAGGTCGCAGAATACACGGTCAAGGACGGCAGGATCGTGAAAGAGGAATTCTTCTACGGGGCGTGACCGATCGACCCGCTTGCTTCGGGCGGCGCTCGTGTGCTGTGTGACGGTTCCGAGGACAGAAAGCTGTAGTTATGGATCGTCGCAACACGTGGGATCAGTGGCCCGATGCCGAGGGGCGATTTGGTAGCTTTGGCGGCCGTTATGTGGCCGAAACCCTGATGCCGCTGGTCCTCGATCTTGAAGCGGAGTACCGGCGGGCGAAAACCGATCCGGCTTTCAATGCGGAAATGGACGACCTTTGGAAGCACTATGTCGGTCGCCCATCGCCGCTTTACTTTGCGGAACGGCTGTCAGCGCATTTCGGCGGCGCAAAGATCTACTTCAAGCGTGACGAACTCAACCATACCGGCGCGCACAAGATCAACAATTGCCTCGGGCAAGTCCTGTTGGCGCGCCGCATGGGCAAGACGCGGATCATCGCTGAAACCGGTGCCGGTCAGCATGGTGTTGCGACGGCCACTGTCTGCGCGCGGTTCGGTTTGAAGTGCGTCGTTTTCATGGGCGAGACCGATGTGGAGCGGCAAAAGCCGAATGTCTTCCGGATGAAGCTGCTGGGCGCTGATATCGTGCCGGTGTCGTCGGGGACCGGCACCCTGAAAGACGCCATGAACGAGGCTCTCCGGGATTGGGTCACGAACATCGAAGACACGTTCTATTGCATCGGGACGGCGGCGGGTCCCCACCCCTATCCGGAACTGGTGCGGGATTTCCAATCGGTGATTGGCCGCGAGGCGCGGGCGCAGATCCTTGAGCGTGAGGGCCGCCTGCCCGATGTGCTCATGGCCTGTATTGGTGGCGGATCGAATGCGATCGGGCTCTTTCACCCTTTCCTCGAAGATGAGGGCGTCCGTCTCGTCGGCGTCGAAGCAGCCGGACACGGGATCGAAACCGGCGAGCACGCAGCCGCGCTCAATGGCGGTGCGCCAGGCATCCTGCACGGCAACAAGACCTATCTCCTGCAAACCGATGACGGCCAGATCCTCGATGCCCACTCGATATCGGCCGGGCTCGACTATCCGGGGATCGGTCCCGAACACGCTTTCCTGAGGGACTCCGGTCGGGCGGAATACCGCTCCTGCACCGATGCTGAGGCACTCGAAGCCTTTCAGCTCTGTACACGCCTGGAAGGCATAATCCCGGCCCTCGAGCCGGCCCACGCACTCGCGAGGGTTGGTGAAGTCGCCACCGAGCTTGGCCCAAAGGGCCTGATGATCCTCAACCTGTGCGGCCGGGGAGACAAGGATGTCTTCAGTGTCGCCGAAGCGCTGGGGGTCGAGATCTGACCATGCCAACCGCTCGCATCACCGACCGTTTTGCCAAGACAAAAGCCGAAGGTCGCGCGGCGCTGGTGACCTACATCATGGCTGGCGACCCGGACCTTGAGACGAGCCATGCGAACCTTTGCGCGCTTCGTGACAATGGCGCAGATATCATCGAGATCGGCGTACCGTTCACAGATCCCATGGCCGATGGCCCATCGATCCAGCGTGCCGGACTGAGAAGCCTGGCAGTAAAAACAAGGCTCGAGGATGTGCTCGCGCTGGCGGCCCGCTTCAGGAGGAGTGACCGGGATACGCCGCTGATCCTCATGGGGTATGCCAATCCCGTCCATTCCATGGGCTATGACGCCTTCGCCCGGGCCGCTGCTGAGGCTGGAATCGACGGAACGATCATTGTCGACCTTCCGCCCGAGGAGGATCGCCCCCTGCGCGATGCCCTCGCCACCTTTGATCTCTCGGTTATCCGTCTCGCGACACCCACTACCGATGAGGCCCGCATGGAGACAGTCGCCGACGGCGCCTCGGGGTTTCTCTACTTCGTCGCCGTCACCGGCGTAACGGGCGCCGGCTCTGCCGACCCCGGAACGATCGCCGACCGTGTCGCCATGGCCAGGCGGGTTTCGGGCTTGCCGGTTTGCGTTGGTTTCGGTGTGAAAACCGGCGCACAAGCCGCTGATATGGGCAAAATTGCCGATGGTGTTGTTGTGGGGTCGGCGTTTGTGGACCATGTTCAGAGGGCAATCGAGACAAACGCGCCAGACGAAGCGCCGAAGAAAATCGGCGCACTGGCCAAGGAACTGAGTGAGGCCCTCAAGGGCGTGCCGGCTGTCTAGTCGCCGCACCCCGCCCCTCGTTAAGGAAGCAAACCCATGAACTGGCTTACGAATTTCCGACCTCCTGGCCTCAAGACCTGGCTGACGAAGAAAGACACGCCCGATAATCTCTGGATCAAGTGCCCGACCAGTGGGGAGCTTGTCTACAAGAGCGACCTTGAGGAAAACTGGCATGTGACGCCGGCGGGCGCTCATCTCAGGATTAGCCCCCGTGTCCGGTTCAGGCTGTTGTTCGACGAGGAACGCTGGGAGCCCATCGATTTGCCAGAGGTGCCCGCTGACCCGCTCAAGTTTCGCGACGACAAGCCCTATCCGACACGGATCAGGGCTGCGAAATCGAAAATCGCGGCCCGGGAAAAAGAGGAGTCGCAGGCTGGCGGGGCGCCGGTATCCCAAGATGATTGCATGGCTGCCGCTTTCGGCAAGATCGGTGGGTTGCCGGCAGTGGTCCTTGTACAGGACTTCGCCTTCATGGGCGGCTCGCTTGGCATGGCGGCGGGCGAGGCATTTATCACCGCCGCACAGATGGCCGTTGTCCGCAAGGCGGCTTTCGTGGTCTGCACGGCGTCGGGCGGCGCCCGCATGCAGGAGGGTACACTCTCGCTGATGCA
Organism: Pseudomonadota bacterium; assembly: GCA_038522375.1. GTDB lineage: Bacteria > Pseudomonadota > Alphaproteobacteria > Caulobacterales > Hyphomonadaceae > UBA5336. The sequence goes on along the minus strand of JBCBKE010000040.1, from coordinate 13,812 downwards.
GATGCCTCGCACGACCCTGGCCATCACGGAGGTTCGTGACGCAAGACTGCCCTATGTGGTGGTTCTTACCGATCCCACGTCCGGCGGTGTCTCGGCGTCCTATGCCATGCTCGGCGACGTTCATCTCGCCGAACCCGGGGCGATGATTGCGTTTTCGGGCCCCAGGGTGATCGAACAGACCATTCGCGAGAAGCTGCCGGAGGGATTCCAACGGTCTGAGTTCCTGCGGGAGAAAGGCCAGGTGGATGCGGTTGTGGACCGCCGGGAATTGAAAGCGACGTTGGCGCGGTTGCTCACCCATCTCATGCCACATGTGCAGGTTGAAAAGATACCGGCTGAAGCCCGGCCATCGGGGGGAGCTGACGAAGCCGCTGAAAGCATGGACCCGCCCTCTTGAGCCGCGATGCCCCGGCGGTCACGGCCGCACTCGATGCTTTCAGAAACCGATATCCGGAGACAATCGAACTGTCCCTCGGGCGAATAGCGGCGTTGCTCGATGCCCTTCGCAATCCCCATGAAAAACTGCCGCCAACCCTTCACGTGGCGGGGACGAACGGCAAGGGATCGACTTGCGCGTATCTCAGGGCGATTGCAGAGGCTGCGGGGCTCAAGGTCCATGTTTTCACCTCACCGCATCTGGTGCGCTTCAATGAACGCATTCGCTTGGCTGGGCAGCTGATCGACGATGGGACGCTTGTCGATGTGCTGGAGCGAACCCGTGCCGCGTTGGGCGATCGTGCGATTACCCATTTCGAGGCGACGACGGCGGCGGCGTTCCTGGCTTTCAGCGAATCCCAAGCAGATCTTCTCGTCCTTGAGGTCGGGCTTGGTGGCCGGTTCGATGCGACCAATGTCATTCCGCCGCCCGATTTGTGCGTCATCACGCCGGTCGACTATGACCACAAGGACTTTCTGGGCACCGATCTCGCGAGGATTGCGTGGGAGAAGGCTGGCATCATCAAGCCAGGTGTGCCCGTTGTATCCGCTGTTCAGGCGCGGGTCTGCGCCGATGTGATTGCGGCCGAGGCCCGGTCCAATGGTTCGGCGCTGACCGTTCCCACGGCCCTTGATGTTGCCGCCCTTCCCGAAGCGATTGCGCTGAAGGGTCAGCACCAGCGTCACAATGCGGCCCTGGCGGCCAAGGCCCTGTCGATCTGGCGTCCCGCGATAACCAGCGCGACGGTGGCTGAGGGTGTCCGGTCGGCCCGGTGGCCGGCGCGGATGCAGCGCCTGGACCCGGGGCCTGTTACCGATCTAGCCGGCGGGGCGGATGTTTGGCTCGATGGCGGGCATAATCCCCATGCGGGGTCGGCTCTGGCGTCGGTGTTGCGAGATTTCGGCGGCCGGACCGTTCTGGTTTCAGCCATGATGGCGTCGAAGGATCATTCGGGGTTCTTCTTTGCCTTCGAAGGGGTGGCAGACGCCGTGCACACCGCGCCCAATTCCCATGGCCATATTGGCGCTGACCCCGGTGACCTGGCCGAAGCTGCGAGAGCGGCGATCCCCGATGCGGTGGCCCATGGATCGTTCGCGGCGGCCATGCAAGCGGCGGCGGCGCGGGGTCCGGACCGGATCCTGATTTGCGGATCGCTATATCTTGCCGGAGACGTCCTGGCGATGAACGGTCAGCTTCCAGACTGATCGACCGGTTCTGGCTGGTTCTGGCCGGTTCTCCCTGTCACGCGTCTCCTACTGCTTTGGCAAGGCTTATCCAGTGGGTGACTTCGGCGTCGTCGGGCGTGTCGGCTTTCCGGATCAACCGGTCTGTCCTCGGGTTTTTCAGGAAACTGGTGGCCGCGCGCATGAGATCACGAACCGAAGCCTCGGCCAGCGCTTCTGCGGAGCGGACGCCTGCGCCAACGAGAATCTGGGCATCATGGACCCGGAGGCCGGGAACCGTCAGCATCAGCATGGTCTGGTCCTGCCAGTCCTGGACCGTTGCGGCGTCGATGTAGTCGACCTGGAGCGCGTCGGCGATTTCATGGGCATCCATGATCAGGAGGTCCTCGACGGTTTCGATGCCGACCTTGTTCAAGCGGGCGGCGGTCTTCTTGCCGATGGACGGCGCTTTCTGGACGGGGTCGCCGACGGCGAACGGGGCCCGTTCGCTGGGGGTGATCGGGTCGGCGTCGGAGTAGATATCGCTGGCGGACACAAAATCCTCGGGCACCGTACCGGCGTCCCCGTTGTCGATATCCGGTTCTGGCGCTGCAATCGGGTGGGTTCCCACGGCGCTATCGGGCACGTTCACTTCGGGGAGCGGGGTCCGCTGGATGTGTTTCGTGCCGGTCGGCGCGAGCGGTTGTTCGTCGAGCGTGTCGATCGCCACGCGCAGCACTTGCTTGGCGTGGAGTTTCCGAACCGCCTTGTCGTCATCGGGCAGGCGCTTGATGACCTTTCCGGTCTCCTGAAGTTCCTTGTACATGGCGGCCACCTGACGGCGGGCCGCGGCGTTATCAATCTTCCTGACGACCCACTGGACCGGGATGTCGAGGGTCGAGAGATAGCCCTTTATGCTGAGGTTGACCGGTTTCGGAACGGCGCCCGATTCCTCGAACGCCTTTTCGAACAGGGTTGCGCAGCCGGCTGTGGCGTGGGCCACGAGGTCGGCGATGGCGTCCAGCATGGTGTCATCGAGGCCGGCGGGCGGGTCTTTCGCGCCGGCATGGATATCATAATGATCGATGAAGGTCTGGTAGTGGGGGTGGGCTTTCAGTGCGCCTTCCAAAACCATGTCGGAGACAAATCCGGGCCCGTCGGTCACCTCGATGTCCGGATAACCCCGTTCTTCGATCCGGCGGACGATTTCGCCGCGGGACTTGGCGATGGACCATTCGACAGCGCGGTGGATCGCGCCTTCTTCCTCGGTCTGGCCGGTGTGGAACGGCTGAAGGGGATCGGCGTAGTAGTGGCTCAACACCCCCAGGGCGTAGGCAGCCTTGTGCCATTTCTCCGCCCGGAGCGCGAGCACGGCATTGGCATACCATTCGGTTGCGGCATCCCGCGCGCCGCCCCACTCACCTTCGCCCACATGCAGGACGTGGTTCTTGAAGTCCTTGAACTCGGCGTCCGGGGCCTTGGCGCCCTTCAGCAGCGCCGTGTGCTGGAACAGCAGAAGGTCTTTCCACGCCGCGGCCTGGGGACCGCTGAAGCGGTCGAGCGCTGCCATGGCGATGAAATGGTGGGTGGAGCGGCACCGGTGGGCGGTGATGACATGTTCGAGCAGGGACGTCATGGCAATCTGGCCTGAGTGATGAAGCGGAAGTTAAAACGTGGCTCCAATCGGCGCCAGACCGGTTAAGGCCGCGTTAAGCCCGGCTATCGGTAACCTTCATTTCAGCACAGGCGGCCACGGCGCGCGGTTGGCACCGTGGCAGATGTCCGTCTGGGAGCGCCTTCCAGCGTCAGGGAACAGGGAAAGGGAGTTCGGACCGATTGCCCGTGGCCGCGAGCTGCGGCCCGCGCCACGATCGCTCCGGCAGGGTCGGCCCTGCCCGTGGCGTCGCCATTGCTTCCGCGCAGGCGGCATGGGCTGCCAGTTCCAAACGGTGACACGCCTGAAGATGGGCGCTGACCGCATCGGCGCAGCGGGCAAGGTCCACCGCGTGGAGCCGGGCGCGCCAATGGTCGGTGCCCGGACCATCCCATTCGAGCCTGTAGATCACGCCGGTTGGCGCGACGATGAGTTTCGGCACGGGCTGGCCGGTTTCCGCCAGGCGGGCCATCCAGTCGCTGACCATCAGCAGGTGCCAGATCAGCACCGGCCACCGGGTGAAGGGCACGATGGAAAAGGCGTGCAGCAGGAATGCGCGGCTCAGCATTCGGGAACAATACCATGGGCTGAGGGGGTGGGGATAAGAATGGGGCCCCGATGACTCCGGCCCCGCGGAAAAGCCAGCGCCGGCAACAGTTGGGGTGGGCCCGCCCGCTCAGTTCCCCGCCGCCGGGCGGGGAAGGACAGCGCTATTCCGCGGCGACCGCCTCGGTGAGCGCCTCCAGCTCATCGAGATACTTTTCAGCTTCGAGGGCCGCCATGCACCCCATTCCAGCCGCCGTGACCGCCTGGCGGTAAGTTTCGTCGGTCACATCCCCTGCGGCGAATACGCCGGGAATATTGGTGGCCGTGCTGTCGGGCGCTGTCAGGATGTAGCCATTGTCCTTCATGTCGACCTTTCCGCGGAACAGCTCCGTTGCGGGGGCATGGCCGATGGCGACGAAGATACCGTGGGCGTCGCGCTCGAAGACGTCGCCGGACTCGGTGTTTCTTAGCCGAGCGCCGGTGACGCCGAGGGGCTGGTCGGTTCCCACAACGTCTTCCAGGGTGGTGTTCCAGAGGATCTCGGTCTTGGGATGTTTGAACAGGCGATCCTGGAGGATCTTCTCGGCGCGGAGGCTTTCGCGGCGGTGGACCAGTGTCACCTTGGAGGCGAAATTGGTGAGGAACAGGGCCTCTTCGACAGCGGTGTTGCCGCCGCCGATCACCAGCACTTCTTTCTCGCGGTAGAAGAAACCATCGCAGGTGGCACAGGCAGAGACGCCAAACCCCTTGAACCTGTCTTCGCTTTCAAGCCCGAGCCATTTCGCCTGGGCGCCCGTTGAGATGATGACCGCGCCGGCGGTGTAAACCGTGCCGCTTTCACCGATTGCGCGGAACGGGTGGGTCTCGAAATCGACGCTGGCGATATGGTCTTCAATGGTTTCCGATCCCATCACTTCGGCATGCTCGCGCATTTTCACCATCAGATCAGGTCCCTGGATTTCGGAGAAACCCGGGTAGTTTTCGACATCGGTGGTGATGGTGAGCTGGCCGCCGGGCTGGAGGCCGGTGACCACAAGCGTCTTGCGCAAGGCGCGAGCTGCATAGACGGCCGCGGTCCAGCCGGCGGGGCCAGAACCGATGATCAAGACGTCGACGTGGCGGTGAGCCGCTTCTGTATCGGCCATGGGGATGTCTCCATTCGGCTTATCGGGGCGCGGGATGCGCGTGTGCCCTTGCGGTACCGGCCCTTGCGGTTTCAGATGTCGTTGGAGGGAGTATGGGCGGGCCCGCCATCCAATAAAAGGGGGCTGATGGCGAGACGTGGTGGATCGCGGGCTTGTGACTATTGCGTGACCGCGCTTTCGGGTATCAGACGTGTCATGAAAGCGATCATTTTCCTGTTTGCCGCCATCGTGCTGGCTGGCGGCCCGACCCTCGTGCGCCCGGCCGTTGGTCAGCCGGTGTTGGTCGAGCTGTTTGCCTCCCAGAATTGCCGGGCCTGCCCGAAAGCCCATGAGACCCTGCGCGCCGTCGAGGCCGATGGCGCGAATGTCCTGATCCTGACCTGGTCTGTGGATTACTGGGATTACCTGGGCGATGCCGATCCCATGGCGATGGAAGAATCGGTTGAGCGCCAGCGGGCCTATGTGGAGAAGTTCCGCCTGCGGGGGCCATATACACCGCAAACGGTCTACAATGGCGTGGTCCAGTGCCCTGGCAACCGGCCACGGGCCGTGACACGCAACCTCGGCAAGGCAAGTGACGTGGTGCTTCCCAGGGCCTCGATCACTGCGGTCGGTGGGGCGCTCGTGGTCGAAGGCGAGGCGGGCGCAGCCGGGGCTGTCACCCTGGTCGAGTACCTGCCCGACAGTGCCCATGGTACGCGGATGCGGAACCCGGTGGTGCGTCATGCCTTGCTGGGGTCGTTCGATGGGGCGCGGCTGGAGCTGGCCGTTCCATCCTGCGCGCACCGCTGTGCCGTGCTGCTGGAGATGGCCGACCGCGCGGTGCCGGCGGTGCTGGACCTGGCGGGTGCCACTGCGCCGTGACCGATTGCGCTTTCGCCTGATTGACAGCGCCGAGAGGCTTATTACTTGGGAGAAGAAGCCAAGTCCTGCGTCCGGAGAGCCTATGACGTATATCGTCGTCGATGCCTGCATCAAATGTAAGTACATGGATTGTGTGGAGGTTTGCCCCGTCGATTGTTTCTACGAGGGCGAGAACATGCTGGTGATCCATCCCGATGAGTGCATCGATTGCGGCGTGTGCGAGCCCGAATGTCCGGTCGAGGCGATCAAGCCCGATACGGAAGACGATCCCGACGCGAAGTGGCTGAAGCTGAATACTGATTTCGCGAAGGTGTGGCCGAACATCACACGCATGAAAGAGCCGCCGGCCGATCGCGAGAAATACGCCCAGGAGACGGATAAGCTGGAGAAATACTTCAGTGCCAATCCGGGAAGCGGAGACGGCTGAAGCGCCGATGTAACCCGGCGGGCGCCATGCCGGGCGCGGTTTGGACGTCCCGCTCCGATGCTGCAGCGTGGTAGCGGTATCGTCTGCCGGGGTCAACGGGCCTTCCCCGAAAGGTGTGAATAAGTTGCGAGACCGTTGCGTTTCTGTTATACAGGGCGCCTTGTTCAATAACCGAAGTCGCCGCCAAATTTATCGCCTGGTAACCATGGAGTTTCCGGGACGGGCAAATTTGGCGCTTCTTTATGAAAGGCGTAGGCTCCCATGACAAAACAGGCACAAGCAACGGCACTCACTTTCAAGGTTGGCCAGACGATTGTTTACCCTGCCCATGGCGTTGGCCGGATCACGGCGATCGAGACCCAGAAGGTCGCCGGGATGGACCTGGAAGTGTATGTCGTCGGCTTTGATCAGGAGAAGATGATCCTGCGCGTGCCGACCAACCGTGCAGAGGCATCTGGCATGCGCGCGCTTGCCGGCTCCGAACTGGTCGATGATGCGCTGAAAACGCTGACCGGTAAGGCACGGATCAAGCGGACCATGTGGTCGCGGCGCGCCCAGGAGTATGAGGCGAAGATCAATTCCGGCGACCTGATCTCCATCGCTGAAGTTGTGCGGGACCTGCATCGCGGTGACGACCAGCCGGACCAGTCCTACTCCGAACGGCAGCTCTATGAGAGTGCGCTGGACCGGATGGCGCGGGAGCTGGCAGCTGTCGAGAACATCGAGCGGGATGCGGCCATGGATATGCTGGCGGCTTCGCTGTCTAAGAAGAAAGCGGCGGCCTGAATCCACTTGCATTTGAAACTATTTAGCGTCGGGCGCTTGTCTTTCATGGCAAGCGCCCTTTTTTCTTGTCTCTTACCACCTTTCTTTTCCGCACCGGTGAACCGATCCGGTTCAGCCTCCGTAAACGCCTATGAACGCCAGGTTAATGGCGGCGGAGGTGACAATGACAAGCAATGCATATGGAAACGGGACAGCGGACCGGCGGTTTGTCAAAAAAGCCATGAAGGCGCCCCTGCTGGAGCAGGAACATGAGCTTGACCTGGCCCGCCGCTGGCGCGAGACCGGCGACGAACGGGCGCTCCACGAACTGACCACTGCCTATATGCGCCTGGTGATCGCCATGGCCGCGAAATTCCGCCATTATGGTTTGCCGATGCCTGACTTGGTTCAGGAAGGCAATGTGGGCCTGATGCAGGCGGCCGCCCGGTTCGAACCCTCCCGCGAAGTCCGCTTTTCGACCTATGCGTCCTGGTGGATCCGGTCGTCAATCCAGGACTATGTGCTGCGGAACTGGTCGATCGTGCGGACGGGAACGACCGCCGCGCAGAAATCCCTGTTCTTCAACCTCCGCCGCCTGCGCGCACAGATTGACGATACCGATGATGGCGTGATGACCCGGGCGAACAAGACCTGGGTTGCCGAGCATCTCGGCGTGCCGGAGCGGGATGTGGAATCCATGGCCTCGCGCCTGTCGGCGGCCGACCGGTCGCTGAATGCGCCCATGAGCGTCGATGGCGATGCGGAATGGCAGGACCTGCTGGCCGATGAAGCCGCGATTCCTGAAGCGCGGGTGATGGAAGAGCATGACACGGCTCGTCGCAAGGCCTGGATCGCCGATGCCATGGCGGCCCTTAACGACCGCGAAACCCTGATCATTCGCCAGCGCCGCCTGGCCGAGGAAAGTGTTACGCTGGAAACCCTGGGCAAGGAGTTGGGCATCTCAAAGGAGCGGGTACGCCAGATCGAGCACCAGGCGCTGGGCAAGCTCCGCAAGGCGCTGGAACAGATCGTCGGCGACGTGGAAGACGCTGGCCTGTTGCCGAACGTCTAGCGACAGAGCGATGACGTAAGAAAAGTAAGACGTTTATTGAGGCATTGTGCCCGACATGATAGCCTTTCGGCATGATTGAGACTTCAAAGCTGACGACCAAGAGCCAGACCGTCATTCCAGCGTCAATTCGCAAACGGCTCGGCCTCGAACCCGGCGACACAGTCCTCTACGAGGTCACCGAACACGGCGTGGTCATTCGTAAGCTGGTAATGGTGGACGAAGAGGATCCGACCTTCGACCCCTTCCACGCCTTCACCGAGTGGTCGAGCCCCGAGGACGAGGAAGCGTTCAAGCACCTTGGCTCTGAACTGGCGCCCGGCACCCTTGTCTCAATGCCGTAAGTCCCGCTTGGAGTTAGTCCTTTAAAAGAATTGCGGCTGGTCAGGAATTGGATGGGATCTTTGGCTCAAGCGGACGTTCGAAGAATTGAAGCCAGCCTACGCCGCAATTCAAAGCGTTCATATTCTGTTTACTTATGAGCTTATACCGGTCACTGACTTGGGCTGCGGGATTCTACCCCAACACTTTCGCCGAACCATAGAAATTGGCGACACCACGGGTCCCAAACCCGTAAAAACGGATGACCGACGGTTTAAACGGTAAACGGCGTTGCCAGGTGTGCCCGCCAAATTGCGCCGAGACGTCCGATCCAATCATACTGAGTGAAAATCCCACGACATCGCCTCTTTCGCCAATACTGACGAAATCGGTATCCTCGGCTGTTTTGTACTCACCATTCACACGTCGCGACGCGCGAATACCTGCAGTCAGGACCCCCGTTTCTGGGTCGCAAATGAAACCAACGAAGAAAATATTGTTGCCTGTTTCATCTTCCAACCGAACCCGAAACCCAGCGTCGAACTCGTCCGTGGTCGAGCATGCAACGACCATCACTTCGCCCGTGACACCGCCATGTTGGATCACATAGTTCTCAATGAAATCGCTATCTTCCCGAAGGTATCCTGCTGGCGGATCGAACTTAAATCGGTGGATCGGATCATCGGTGCGCTGTGCCAGAACCTGCGAGGTCATGGCAACCGATCCAATCATTAAGGCAGCGAAGCGCATTGGCCTCAAGTGTCCAAAAAGCTCCTGAGCTTCCGGCTGCGGCTCGGGTGCTTCAGTTTCCGCAGGGCCTTGGCTTCGATCTGGCGGATCCGTTCGCGGGTCACCGAGAATTGCTGGCCAACTTCTTCTAGCGTGTGGTCGGTGTTCATGCCGATGCCGAAGCGCATGCGCAGGACCCGTTCCTCGCGCGGGGTGAGGGAAGAAAGCACCCGCGTGGTGGTCTCGCGCAGGTTCGATTGGATGGCGCTGTCCACGGGCAGGAGTGCGGCCTTGTCTTCGATGAAATCGCCGAGATTGCTGTCCTCATCGTCGCCGATTGGCGTTTCGAGGGAGATCGGCTCCTTGGCGATCTTGAGCACCTTGCGAATCTTTTCCAGGGGCAGGCCGAGCTTTTCAGCCAGTTCTTCCGGGGTCGGCTCGCGGCCGATCTCGTGGAGCATCTGGCGCTGGGTGCGAACGATCTTGTTGATCGTCTCGATCATGTGCACCGGGATACGGATGGTGCGCGCCTGGTCGGCGATGGAGCGGGTGATCGCCTGGCGGATCCACCAGGTGGCGTAGGTGGAGAATTTGTAGCCCCGGCGGTATTCGAACTTATCCACCGCCTTCATCAGGCCGATATTGCCCTCCTGGATCAGGTCGAGGAATTGCAGGCCGCGATTGGTGTATTTCTTGGCGATGGAGATCACGAGGCGCAGATTGGCCTCGACCATTTCCTTTTTCGCCACGCGGGCCTCGCGCTCGCCCTTCTGGACGGTCTGGACAATGCGGCGATAGTCATCGATCGGCACGCCGATTTCCTGGGCCACGCTGGAGACATCCTCGCGCAGGAACTCGATCTTGGCGCTTTCGCTGTCGACGAATTTCTTCCACTTCTTGGAGAGGGCGGACACGTCCTCGGTCCAGTTCGGGTCGAGCTCGCGGCCGAAGTAGTTTCCGAGGAAATCCTTGCGCGGCACGCCATGGCTGTCAGCCAGGCGCATGAGCTTGCCCTCAAGGCCCATCAGTTTCTTGTTGATGGCGTAGAGCTGTTCGACGAGGGCCTCGATCCGGGCATTGTTGATGTGCATCGTCTTGAGGTTATCGACGATGGAGGCCGACAGGGTGGCGTATTTGTCCTGGTCCTTGGGGGTCAGCGCCTTGCCTTCGAGGCGGCGCTCGACCAGCTTTTCTTGGAGCTTGCGGAAGGATTTGAAGTCGGACGCGATCTTGTCGAGGGTCTCGATGACGCCGTCGCGAAGCTCGGCTTCCATGGCGGACATGGACATGGCGGCGCCTTCGTCCTCGTCCTCTTCCTCCTCGCGCTTTTTCTCGCCGTCCTCGCCCTCTTCGGTGGAGGCCTCGGCTTCGTCGTCTTCCTCTTCTTCTTCAGGCTCAGGCGGCGGGTTTTCCGCGCCATAGGTGGCCTCAAGGTCGATCACGTCGCGCAGGAGGATGCGCTCATTGATGAGTTCGTCCCGCCAGACCATCATGGCTTCGAAGGTGAGCGGGCTTTCGCACAGGCCGCGGATCATCGCGTCGCGGCCAGCCTCGATGCGCTTGGCGATGGCGATCTCGCCCTCGCGGGAAAGCAGTTCCACGGTGCCCATCTCGCGCAGGTACATGCGGACGGGGTCGTCGGTGCGTTCGGTGCCGCGGGCATTGCCCTTCTTGACGACGGCCTTGGGGTCATCGGTCTTTGCTGTGAGGGCGCGGTTTTCGCTTTCCGCTTCCTCTTCGTTTTCAACGACGTTGATGCCCATGTCCGACAGGGTGGCCATCACGTCCTCGATCTGGTCGGAGGAGAGTTGGTCCTGGGGCAGGACCTTGTTGAGTTCATCGTGGGTGACGTAGCCCTTGGATTTCGCTTCCTTCACGAATTTCTTCACGCCGGACGCATTCATGTCGAGCACGGGTGCGTCTGTGTCGCCCTCGCGCTCTTCAACCTGAGCTTTTGCCATTCGCCTACCTCATGACAGAGCTGACGCACCCTTGGGCCGCCGCTCCGATAAATCCTGAAGGCAAGCGATCACCGCTCCGCCTTCTGTGACGCTTCATTCAACCGGGCCAGCCAGGCCTGGTTGTCCGCGATCCGCCGCTTGTACCGTTGCTCATTTGCCACAGATCGCGTGGCTTCCTCGCGCATCGACACATTCGCCGTCTCGTCCGTCTCATCAGGGGCCGCGTATTGCTCTACGGCGATCAGCCATTCCCGTGCCTCATGAGCGGTTGCACTCAGTTTGGGCATCGCGGAATATTGTTCAAGCAGATTTGCGGCGCGCACCTTTCCGGAAGTGCGTAAATGGGCCTTGAGCCCCGCCCGGTCAAGTTCCCCATTGCGGGCGTAGAGCGTTAATATTGCATCTTGAATGCAACAAACGTCGGGGTCGGGAAAACTAGCGGCGGCGAGGGTCTCGCCATGGTTGTCCAGCAGGCTGAGATTATCAACCGCCCTGACGAGATAGCCAAGGCCACGAACCATTCCGTGCTTTTGCCGGTTGGCGCAGAGCTTAGCCTGCCCTGCCGCGCCCAGCCCGGCCCGGCGAGAGGCGTTGCCGGGTGTGCGAAGGTGCCAGAAATGGTCCCGTATCTTCTGGGCGAGGTCCTGCTGGTAAGCGGCGCGCACATCGGGGTTTTGGATATTCGCGGCAGCTGCCTTGAGCCGGGCGCCGAGGCCGGCCTTCCGCTCTGGCGTATCGAGGGGCTCGGCATCGCGCTCGCGGCGCCACAGCATCTCGATGAGGGGGACCGGCTCGCCAAGGAGTGTTGCCATCTGGTCTCGCCCACCATCGCGTCTGAGCAGGTCGTCGGGGTCCATTTTCTGTGGAAGGAGGCACACGAAGACCGACTTGTCCGGCTGGAGTTCGGGCAGGGCGACGTCAAGGGCACGGTGGGCGGCGCGCAGGCCGGCGCTGTCACCGTCAAAGCACAGGATCGGGTCTGGCCCCGCTTTCCAGACGAGGGCAAGTTGGCCGGCCGTCAGCGCGGTGCCGAGGGGAGCGACGGCCGTCTCGAACCCGGCTTCGTGCAGGGCGATGACATCCATATAGCCTTCGCAGACAATCAGGCCGCCTCGTTCACCATAACCGATGGCCTCTCGCGCTCGCTTGTAGTTGTAGACGATGGAGGATTTGTGGAAGAGGTCTGTCTCCGGCGAATTCAGGTATTTCGCCTTGTCCTCGGGGTCGAGGGCGCGCCCGCCGAAGGCAATGACATCACCATGGACGTCGGTGATGGGGAACATGATCCGGTTGCGGAATACATCATAGGGCTCACCGCCCTTGCTTTCCGAGATCCTGGCGAGGCCGGCGCCGATGATTTCATCCTGTGTGAAGTCGAGGCTTTTCAAGTGGGCGAACAGCTGGCGCCAATCGGCGGGTGCAAAGCCGAGGCCATGCCTCGCCCAGGCCTGAGGCCCCAGCTCGCGCTTGTTTTCAAGGTACTGGCGGGCATTGAGCCCGTCAGCTGAGCGGAGCCGGTCGGCGAAGAAATCGGCGGCCGCCGCGGACGCGCGCTTCAGCCGGTCGAGCCGGTCATAGCGCGCCCGGATTTCGGGGCTGGCCTGGGGCATGGACATGCCAAAGTCCGTCGCCAGGCGCTCAACCGCCTCCATAAACCCCAGCCGTTCGGTTTCCATCAGGAATTTGATGACGTCGCCACCAATGCCCGATGAGAAGCATTTGAACATCTGCTTCTGGTCGTTGACGTAGAAACTCGGCGTCTTTTCGTTGGTGAACGGGCTCAGCCCCACCCATTCCTTGCCGCGTTTCTGGAGTTTCACGGTCTTGCCGATGACCTGGGAGGGCCGGGCACGTGATTTCAGTTCATCAAGGAAGCCGTCGGGGAGTCGCATGGTCATCGTGCTATCGCGCGCTTGATTCGCACCGACGCGGCTAATCCATTGGAACTGCCATGCACAGCTTTAGCGCCTGTTGTTGATCCGATTGTTGAACATTAAGAGAACGAAACCCGTTAATATTCGATGAATCTGGCGATGAAACCGATGGCTGGTTCCCCGCCTGGGTAACCTCGCTTTGTGACGCGGCGTTGATCCGGTAACGGAGAGTGATGGACAAGCTGCAACTGCCCTTCCGCCTGCGGGATATCCTGCCCCATGGTCTTTATCCGCGATCGGTTCTGATTGCGGTCCTGCCCGTGATCCTCCTGCTCGGGGCGGTGACCTATGTTTTCTATGACAGCCACTGGCGGCAAACGTCGCGGAAGATGAGCCAGGGGGTTGCGTCCTCGATCACCTACATCCTGGCGGATCTGGCGGCAGACCCCGCGCGGCTGGGCGAGATCCAGGACAAGGCCCGGGACCACCTGCGGATGGGCATTCGATTTGAACCGGGCGGAACCCTGCCCGACGAAACCGCCGGCGGCCGGTTCACATCGCTGGACGATATTCTCGCCAATGAACTTTCCGTGCGGATCGACGAGCCGTTCTGGTTCGACCTCTCGGCGCCGAGCGTGGTGGACATCCAGGTCGCCACCATGGGCGGGGTCCTGCACATCACCACCGACAAGGACCGGACCTTTTCGACGACCGGCCATATCTTCATCGTCTGGGTCATCCTGTCGACGCTTGTGCTGGTGATGCTCGCGCTTGGGTTCCTGCGGAACCAGGTGCGGTCGATCTTGAGGATTCTGAGCGTCTGCTGGCGCGGCGCATCCAACGTCACGTAGCGCATCG